>JBILDS010000227.1:0-4957 GCA_044352505.1 Phycisphaerales bacterium | reverse complement strand
GGTTCCGCTCTTCCTCTTCATTTAGGCAGTGTGTTTCCCACAGCCCACCGGCCTGGTGCGGCGCTGCCGCGCTTTCTCTCGCGGTGGCTACCTGCTTGGGCGCAGGCCTCGTCTTGGCGCAAGCGACGGGCTTGGATGTTGCCTACGCGCTGGCGCACGGGCGAAATCCCGACGATGCCGCACCCCGGATCGACCCCAACTCCGCGGGGCGTGAAGAGTGGTGAAACCATCGAGAAAAACAGGAAAAATCGCGCGTGGGCGCGCGGCGTGTCGCGTGCTGCGGGGCGTCGCGTGATGGTGAAGCGCGTCACGGGTTGCGGGCGACGCGGAGGCCCGGCCTGCGGCCGATTCGGGATTTTTCGGCGCCTTCGGCGCCGGCGGGAAAGACACGATGTGCTGCGAGGGGTTGGGGACCTTGCTTCTTGCCATCCGTGCTGGCCGGCGTGAATCCGAAGGGGAAAGAAGAGAAGGGGAAAGGAAAGAGGAAAGAGAGGAAAGGGAAGTTAGGGGGCCCTCGCGACGCGGAACCCGATGAAGAAGCTCGCGCCGCCGGGCGTGAGGCTGAAGCGGACGGAGGAACGCAGGTCGTTCGCGAGGTCGCCCCACGAGCCGCCGCGCAGCACGCGAAACGTCCCGCTCGAAGGCCCAGGCGGGTTCGTCGACGGGCTCGACGCGTAGTAGGTGCCCAAGTACCAGTCGTTCACCCACTCCCACACGTTCCCCGACATGTCGTGCAGTCCGAAGCCGTTCGGGGCCTTGCCCCCCACGGGGCGGGTCTGGCTGTTCGCGTTCGAGACGAACCACGCGATGTTCCCGACCTGCGTGTCGTCGTTCGTGCCAGCCGTCTGCGCGGGCCAGCCGTGGAACGCCGTCGTCGTGCCCGCGCGGTACGCATACTCCCACTCGGCCTCGGTCGGAAGCCGCATGCCCGTCGCCGAAAGGAAGCCCTGAACAGTGGTCCACGACACCGTCTCGACCGGGCGGTTCGGCACCTGCGCGGCGGGCACCTGCGCGCTCGCCGACTGGAAGTTCGACGGGTTCGACCCCATCCGCGCCGTCCACTGCGCCTGCGTGACCTCGTAGCGGCCCATGTAGAACGCGTTCGTCAGCGTCACCGCGTGGACGGGGTTCTCGTCGGAGTTGCAGCCCCACTGATTCGACGCCGAGCAACCCATGTCGAAAGCCCCCGGCGGGATCAGCACCATCTCGATGTTCGTCAGGTTGTCGCGCACGCGCCACGCGTAGCCCGTGGCCGTGATCGCCGCCCGCAGCGTCGCGTTCGTCACGACAGTGGGGTCAGGTAGCGTCTCGATCAGCGTCGCCCACGGGGGAACCGTGATGGCGCGATACTCGTATGCTCGCACCGCCGTCGCAATCCCGCCTGTGGATTGCACCACCACATCTCGGAATCCCACCTGCCCTGCGGGCGTGGTCACCGTCAGCGTCGTCGGGTTCGGGTTCGCAACCACGGTCGCAGCCGCGCCGCCGATCGTCACGGTCGTCGATGAATCGAAGGCCGACCCGCGGATCGTGATCGTCGTTCCGCCCGTCGTCAGGCCGCTTGCCGGCTCCACCACCACGATCGACGGCTGCCACGCCAGCATGCCCCAGTTCGAGAGGATGATCGAGAGGTCTGCTCCACCCACGACGCCGTCGCCGTCGAGGTCGCCGATCGGCGGGTTCTGCAGTCCCCACAGCGACAGCACCACGGCGAGGTCCGCGCCGTCGATGACGCCATTCAGGTCGAAGTCGCCGCGCGCGAACTCGCAGTCGTCGAGCAGGCCGTCGGCGTCCTTGTCCTGCGCGCCGTTCGCGATCTCGCAGCTGTCGGGGATGCCGTTCGCATTGCAGTCGCCGTTCGCGGTCGCGATGTCGCACGAGTCGAGTCGGCCGTTGCCCGTGCAATCAAGTGACGGGTTCGCTGCGATCTGGCAGCTGTCGAGCACGAGGTCCGAGTCGCAGTCCTTCCACGGCGCGAGCAGGATCTCGTAGGTGTCGGGCACGCCGTTACCGTTGCAGTCGCCCTGGCACGAGTCGGGCACGCCGTCGCCGTCGACGTCGAGCGAGGTGCCTGCCGCGATGTCGCACGCGTCAGGAATGCCGTTTCCATTGCAGTCGGGCGCGCCGCTCGCGATGTCGCACGAGTCAGGCACTCCGTTGCCGTTGCAATCAAGCGCAAGGCCCTGCGCGATGTCGCACCAGTCGATCTGCCCGTTCGCGTTGCAGTCGGGCGCGAGGCCCTGCGCGATCTCGTAGCTGTCGGGCAGGTTGTTCGCGTTGCAGTCGGGCTCGCAGCTGTCGGGAATGCCGTTCGAGTTCACATCGGCCGAATTGCCCGAGGCGATGTCGCAGGAGTCGGGGATTCCGTTCGCGTTGCAGTCGTTGCCAGGGATGCGTACCTCACAGGTGTCCTCGATGCCGTTCGAGTTGCAGTCGACGGGCGCGACTTCGTAGGAAAGCGAGATCTCGCAGAGGCCGTCAGAGCACTGCGTGGCGCTGACAAGCGGCGACGCCTCGAGCCGCACCGTGAGCGCGCCGTTGGCGAGGTAGCCGGCGAGCGCCTTCAGCGGGATCGTCACCGTCGCTTGGTCAGGCGTCGCGGGGCAGTCGTTCGCGCCCGTGACGAAGAGCGTGCCGAAGGTCACGCCGTCAAGGCGCAGTGTGAGGAACTCGGAGGAGAGGTTCAGGTCGCTGCGGACGCGCACGCGGAGCGTCGCGGCGGATGCGGCCGCGGGCAGACCGCTGAAGGTGAACTCGCGCGGGGTGCCCGAGCCGATCGGGCCGAGGTTGCCGGAGGTGCGATCGACCGTGGGGGTGCCGCAGGTGAAGGCGAGGGTGTGGGATCCGCCCCCCGCGATCGCGGTGACCGCGCCGAGATCGCCCGGCACGGTGCATTGGCCATTGCCGTTGTAGCCCCAGCAGCGCACCGTTCCGTCCGCTCGCAGCGCGATCGTGTGAAGGCCGCCCCCCGCGCCCGCGATCGCGGTGACCGCGCCAAGATCGCCCGGCACGGTGCATTGGCCATTGCCGTTGTAGCCCCAGCAGCGCACCGTTCCGTCCGCTCGCAGCGCGATCGTGTGCTCGCTGCCCCCCGCGATCGCGGTGACCGGGCCGAGATCGCCCGGCACGGTGCATTGGCCATAGACGTTGGAGCCCCAGCAGCGCACCGTTCCGTCCGCTCGCAGCGCGATCGTGTGGTATGTGCCCCCCGCGATCGCGGTGGCCGCGCCGAGATCGCCCGGCACATTGCATTGGCCTTCGGTGTTGGAGCCCCAGCAGCGCACCGTTCCGTCCGCTCGCAGCGCGATCGTGTGGAAGATGGCCCCCGCGATCGCGGTGGCCGGGCCGAGATCGCCCGGCACATTGCACTGGCCTTGGTCGTTGTAGCCCCAGCAGCGCACCGTTCCGTCCGCTCGCAGCGCGATCGTGTGGAAGTCGCCCGCTGCAATCGCGGTGGCCGGGCCAAGATCGCCCGGCACGGTGCATTGGCCAAAGACATTGTTGCCCCAGCAGCGCACCGTGCCGTCCGCTCGCAGCGCGATCGTGTGAAGGCCGCCCCCCGCGATCGCGATGGCCGGGCCGAGATCGCCCGGAACGTTGCATTGGCCGAACTCGTTTTTCCCCCACGCCCGCACCACCTGCGCCTCGGCCGACGCCGTCGCCGCGAGTGCGAACCCAGAGCCAAGAAGCCCCGAAACCAGAACCCCCGCCAGGCGCTTGCGCATCATGCTGCTCATCCGTTCATCCCCTAGCGTCACGGTGCGATCCAAGGCCCACGCGGCGGAACCATCCACCGCCATCTTCGAGAGCCTCGCCCGCCGCCGCGCCGTGACGAGCGCGCTGCGGGGCCTCCAAGGTAGCGGACGGCCGAGGCGGAACCAAGGGCGAAGGCGGCGAAAGCGCTGTCAAGAAAGCGTCGCTCTTCCGAAAGATCGCGTCGCGGGAGGCGCCCTCGTAGGTGACAGAAACGTCCACCACGGCCGAGCGGACGGATCCGCCGCGCGAGCTTGGATCGCGCGCGCCGCTCCGCTACCTTCTCCACTCACGACCCGCGGGCCAACCCACGGGAGAAAGGATCGAACCATGGACTTCAAGTGGATGGCCGCGGCATGCGCCGCGATGATCGTTGGAGGCGCGGGCAGTGCAGCGGCGGATACGACGAACATGATCGTGAACGGCGGCTTCGACGTCGGAACCGAGGGATGGAGCGCCGTCAACATCGACGATTCGGGAGGCTGGCGAACCACTGGCGGTGATCCGGGCGGGATGTTCATCCTGAACGACGGCGGCAGCGAATTGTCCGATCCGACGATCGAGCAGACCGTGATGCAGCTCCTACCAGCGAGCGTCTACCGCGTCACGGGGCGCTTCCGAGGTGCGAACCAGGTCAATAGCCCGCTCGGCGGTACTTCGTTCGCCGCCGATCTGGACGGCGCAACCGTGTTCACGGGTGGCTCGTTGAACACGAGCATGTGGCAGGGCTTCGAGTTCGAGTTCACCGCGACCGCCACCAGCGTGGATCTTCGGTTCCGCGCGGAGATCAACGGCACCGACAACGACTTCGCCATCGACAACATCACCCTCACGCGTGTGTCCACTCCCTGCTTCGGCGACATCACGGGTAATGGAGTCGTCGATGGTGTCGACCTCGCGGCACTTCTCGCGGCGTGGGGCGACGGCAAGTCGCAGTTCGACTGCGACATCGACAACGACGGAGTCGTCGGCGGCGGTGACCTCGCGTTCGTGCTCGCGGGGTGGGGTGCGTGTCCGTGACCACTAAACAACGCCCCCTTCTGCGTTCGTGTTCATGAAGGCCCTCGTAGCCCTTCCGCAGCCCGGCTGACCGCCGGGCTGTGTTTGGTTTGGGGCTCGTCAGCCCTGCACGCACTCGGAACTGGGAACACCGGGATTCCACACATTGAAGGAGGTGCGGTCATGCCATTGACCGTGAGCGCTG
>JBILDS010000037.1:0-16642 GCA_044352505.1 Phycisphaerales bacterium | reverse complement strand
GATGAACGCGGTCGAGGCTGACGAGAGACGCATGGATGCTCCTGTGGGTAGCGGGCGAGACTCGCCACGGCGGCGAGCCTCAATGTAGAGTGCGATCCGGCCACCTGAGATACGCGTAGATCGAAGTATGCGCCACGCAGGGCCAACAAACGGCTCGCCTCACCCGATCAAGGCCAAGCTTCGCCCGAGAATCCGCCGCAAGCCATTCCCACCCGCCTCACTCGCGCACCACGCGCATCGCGATCAGATCCTGGACGTCCACGAGACCGACAGGCTTCCCGTCGTGATCGACAACGGGAATCTCATCGAGACGCTTCTCTTGAATAAGTTGAACCGCATCGCGCACGAGTGAAGCGGTCGAGAGAGTCGTCGGATGGCGCGTCATCACGCCTGAGATGGGCGCGTCGAGCGAAGCAAGCCCGCCGCCGTTTACATGCCGACGCAGGTCTCCGTCGGTGAAGATCCCACTGAGCCTCCCCGCAGCGTCGACGAGCACAATGGCGCCAGCGCGGCGCCCCTCGCCCGTTGCCCGCAGCGCCTCGCGCACGGAGATCGTGTCGGGAACCGCCGCGATATTTTTCCCGACGCGGAAGCGCAACACCTCGGTGACCGGGCGCAATCCTGCACCGAGCATCCCGCCCGGATGATGCTTGTGAAAATCGTCCTTACCGAAGTCGCGGCGCTGCGCGAGCGCAAGCGCCAGCGCATCGCCGACGGCAAGTGTGAGCGTGGTGGACGCCGTTGGCGCGAGATTCAGCGGACACGCCTCAGTGAGATCACCAAGATCAACATGAACCGTCGACACGCGCGCAAGACCGGAGTTTGCTCGACTTGAGAGCCCCACCGTTGGAATGCCGTCCAACTTCAGAATCGACCCCAACGCGACGACTTCCTGCGTTTCGCCAGACCAGCTGAGGAGCATGACAACGTCGTCAGCGCGAATCGAACCGAGATCGCCATGAACCGCCTCGGCGGGATGAACGAAGTGCGAGGGTTGACCGAGGCTTGAGAGACTTGCAGAGATCTTCGCTCCAACAAGCCCCGACTTTCCCATGCCGCTCACAACAACGTGGCCACGACATGCTTCGAGAAGATCAAGAGCCGCGTGCAGCCCGAGTTCTTCGTCGGCCGCAACTCGATCGGCAAAGTTGCGTACGGCGTTTGCCTCCGTCACCAGCGCCTCGCGAAGAAACGCGCGTTCATTCGCGCGAACGTGCGGGTCAGCCCCAAGCGGAACAGGTTGGCCGTCTGCCATTGAAGCAGTGTAATCGATTGCGGAAAAACCCTCTTTTCCCGCTGCCTGTGGTAGATTGCGGCACGATGTCGCAAACCGACTGGCTTGTTCGTCTTCCCGTCTTTCAAGGTCCGCTTGACCTGCTGCTCTTTCTTGTGCGGCGTGCGGAACTCGACATTCACGACGTTCCGATTCACACCCTGACCGACGAGTACCTTGAGTACGTCCGTCGCCTCTCGACAGTGGATATCGATCTTGCGGGCGAGTTCCTCGTGATGGCGGCCACACTCGTCGAGATCAAGTCACGTTCGCTTGCGCCTGCGCAGCAAACCGCTGATGGTGATCCAACGGCGCCCGCAGCGCCCGGCGAAGATCCACGCGCGGAACTCATTCGGCAGTTGCTTGCGTATCAGAAGTTCCGCACCGCGGCGGAAGTGCTCGACGCGCGCCGACGCGAGTTTGCCGATCGGACACCGGCGCGAGTTCGTCCCGGCGCAAGCGAAGAGGTCGTCGAAGAGGAAGATTTCGAGCTTGAGGATCTCCACCTCGGAGATCTCTACGCAGCGTTTGAGAAGATTGCGACGTCGATCGATCTCACCAGGATCGGCGACCACATGGTCGAGTACGACGACACGCCGATTTCTCTCCATCAAGAGGACTTGGTGGATCGACTTGGTCGCGCGGCGGCGCACCGCCTCACGCTCGGGAGCGTGTTCGAAGGACGCAGCCACAGTGAGCGAATCGGCCTGTTTCTTGCGCTCCTCGAACTGGTACGCCAGGGTCGCGTGCGCGTGCGCCAAGATGACCTCGACGACGCCATCGACGTGACGCTGGCCGAAGAGACAGAGCGCGGACCCGATGCGCCGACCTTCGCGAATTGACAGCACGCGCTCTATTCACGTGCAGATTGCGAGAGTTTGCGACTGCGGTCACGCAGCTTCGCGCACATAGATCGCAGCGGTATCACCCCGGCGCAGCCAACGTGCGCCGGCGGTTGCGTCCATGAGCGACATCAGCCGGTCGTGGTACTCGCGCAACTCATCCATTGTGAAGGTCGCAAGCCATTCGGCAGCGGCTGTCGGATTCAACTCGCGGATCGCGTCGATGATTCGGTTCTTGTCTGCCACGTGGAATCTCCGTGGCCGTTAAGATCGGCATCCGTGCGCGTGCTTCTTGAATGCCGCGGAAGCGTGCGTTTTGAATGCCGCGGAAGCGTGCGTTTTGAATGCCGCGGAAGCGTGCGTTTTGAATGCCGCGGAAGCGTGCGTTTTGAATGCCGCGGAAGCGTGCCCTCATTCAGGCTCCGGCTCAAGCGCACTTATCGACCGGCCATGAGCTCCGACAACTTGCGCTTCAGAAGCGCCACACGCAGCAGGCTTCGCACGCGCGTCAACAGCTCCAACTTGTTCACGGGCTTTGTGAGGAAGTCATCCGCACCACTCTCGACCGCGCGCTCGTGATCGCCCACTTCGTGTAGCGCCGTCACCATGATGACCACAATGTCGCGGGTGGCCGGCTCGCTCTTCATCTTTCGGCAGACTTCGAAGCCCGACATCTTCGGCATCATCACGTCAAGCAACACAAGGTCCGGTTTCTCACGCTGGATCGCATCGACCGCTTCAACCCCATCGCGCGCAGTGGAGAGCTTGCATGGCAACGATTCAAGATAAGCCTGCATCAGCTCGAGGTTCTGCTGGTTGTCATCGACAAGCAGAATCCTCGCGTTGGAAAGGTCGGACAGCGCGCTTTCGTCGATCGTGGGCTGGGTCGCACCGGACATGATCAGATTCTAGCAAAACGCCCAGTCAGAGCCCGAGTGCGCGCACGGCAACATCCACCGGGTGGAGCGCCTGGCGGCCCGTGCCATCGTGAATCTGGTGTCGGCAACTTGTTCCGGGCGCGCACACCACCGCTTCTCCGGCAGCGCGAACGGCTGGGAACAGGCGCTCCTCCCCAATCGCCATTGAGAGGTCGTAGCGGCGGTCGACGTAGCCAAAACTGCCCGCCATTCCGCAGCATCCGGTGTCGAGCACCGTGACATTCCTGCCGAAAATCCTGCGCAGGAATCGCGCTGAACTCTCATTCGACCAGAGCGCCTTCTGATGGCAGTGCCCATGCAGCACGAGTGCGTCGGCCTGCGTCGGAACCTCGGGGCGCTTCGGATGCGCATCCCACGCGGCATCAAGAAACTCCTCCACGAGGAAGGTCTTCGCCGCAAGCGCGACACGCGACGCGCGCACGCCAGGCGGATCGCCCTCTGGCAGGAGTTCAAGCCAATCGTCGCGGATCGCACTCGCGCAACTTGGTTCAAGGACAAGAACCGCCTCTGCACCCGTCGACGACAGAAGTTCGGCAAGCGCACCGGACGCACGCGCAACCTCGTCGCGCGCTTCGCGAAGCAGACCTGTAGAGATCAGGCTTCGTCCACAGCAGCCAACGTCGGCCAGTATCACGCGATATCCAAATGCCTCGAGCAAACGAACGGCCGCCTGACCGATGCCAGGCTCGTTGTAGGCGGAGAAGCAATCGCCAAACAGGATCACCGTGCGCGTTGCCGAAACAGGCGTGCGCGCACGGAACCACCCAAAGAGCGATGGCCCGAAGGCCGGAATCGACCGTCGCGGATCGACGCCGAGAATCATGTGCGCGAGCGACTTCGCAATAGGTGTGGCGTTGACGAGATTCGCGATTGCGTAGAACCGCGAGCCAAGCGCGTTGAGGCGCCGCACGTGACCGAACACGCGCGCCGACAATGGCGCACCATCGCGCGCGTACCGCTGCGCGGTGTACTCCGCCTTCAGTTTCGAAATGTCTACATTCGACGGACACTCTGTCTTGCACGCTTTGCAGGAGAGACACAAGTCCAACGTCTCAATCGTCTCCGCGTCGTTCCAGCGATCTTTCGAGAGTTGTCCCGTTACTGCAAGGCGTAAAGCGTTGCCGCGCCCGCGCGTCGCGTGGCGCTCATCTTTCAGTGCACGGTACGACGGACACATACTTGTCCCGCCCGACATGCGTCTGCAAAGACCCGCGCCGTTGCAACTCTCGAGCGCATGATCGAAACCTTCCTCGCGGTCGTACCTGAAGAAGGTTTGCACAGGCGCTGCGTGGAGGTCGGCGCCGGCGGGCGCAACGCGCAGATTTTCGACAATCCGCTCGGCGGAGTCTGTGTCGACGATGTTGCCGGGGTTCAACAACCCGTGCGGGTCGAATACGTTCTTGACGGCACGAAGCGCGCTGCAAATCGTCTCGCCGAAGTAGGCTCCAAGGAGTGGCGAGCGCACACGACCATCGCCGTGCTCGCCAGAAAGTGCGCCGCCGTAGCGCGCAACCAACTGCGCAATATCCTTCGCAATCGCAACCATCACGGCGCGATCTTTCGGGTCGTGGATTGCGACCAGTGGCCGGATGTGCAGACAACCAACCGAGGCATGCGCGTAGTAGGCGGCGGTGGTGCCGTGCTTCGTGACGATCGCGCGGAACTCCTCGACGAAATCAGGGAGTTTCGCAGGGTCGACCGCGGTATCTTCGACAAATGTGAATGGCTTTCGTGCACCGGGCACGCCATGCAGGAGCGGCTCGCCGGCCTTCCGCAGTTTCCACGCTTTGAGCCGTTCAGCCGCGCCGGTATAGGTCGACATCGATGCGCCCGGTAGTGCTGCGCGCAGCGCGTCGAAACGCGTCGGCAACTCTTCGGCACGGTCGGCGAAGTACTCGACGTAGAGCACCGCGCCGAGCAAACCCGCTGCGGGCTTCGGCATCAACTCGACATACTGACGGTACTCGGTGTTGCGAAGCGCAACATCAATCACCACATCATCAACAAGCTCAACGGCAGCGGGCTTCGTTGCAAGGATCGCTTTCAGGTTCGCAAGCGACTCGCGCACACTCGCGAATCCGATGATCGCAAGTCCGCGCTCCTTCGGCTTTGGAACAAGCGCGAGCTCAGCGCGAAGCGTGGTTGCAAGCGTGCCTTCACCGCCGCACACAAGATGCGCAAGGTTGACGCGGTCAAATGTTCCCGGTGTCGAACGTTCAAGCTGGTCGAGGAACATGTCGAGCGCGTATCCGTCGACATGACGAAGAATCTTCGGGAATCGCGCCTTGATTTCCGTGGCAATCGGGCGGACGACGTTGGCCAATCGCTCCGCAATCGCGCGCTGTGCGGGTTCGCGATCGCAACTGCCTTCCTCGAATCGATGCACAGATCCGTCGGCCAGAATCACGTCGAGTGATACGAGATTCTCAACCGTCCGCCCGTACAAAATGGAGTGGGCTCCGGCAGAGTTGTTGCCGATCATTCCACCGAGCGTTGCATGCGAACTGGTGGCAACGTCTGGGCCGAACATCAACCCGTGCGGCGCGAGCGCCTCGTTCAATTGGTCGAGCGTGACACCCGGCTCGACGACAGCGCGACGTTGCTCAGGATCGATCGACAGAATCGCACGGCAGTGCTGCGAGAAATCGACGATCACGGCCCGATTCACGCTTTGACCGGCGAGGGCGGTGCCCGATCCTCGCGGCAGCACCGGCACGCCTTGCGCACAGAGAAAGCGCACGGCGCTGGCGCCATCGGCCACTGAGTGCGGCACCACCACACCGATTGGTTCGACCTGGTAAATGCTCGCATCGGTCGCGTAGAGCATGCGATCGTGACGACCGAAGCGAATGTCGGCATTCGTCACCCCGCGCAGCACGCTTGAGAGCCGCAAGCGGAGCGCGTCGAGGTCATCGCCGCGATCAAGCAGCGGAAGCGACACCGACTGCGACGAGGAAGGAATCGAAGGCGCAGCCATGCGGGACAGGATACAGGCAGACCACTAGGGTGCCGCGTCTGCGGGGGCCTCGACGGCTTTCGCGCACAGTTCTTCGAGTTTCGCGCGCAACTCGCGTTGGTAGGTGGGCGTGGAGCCAATCCAAACCCCGGCGAGTCGACCGTCTGTTCCCACGAGGAATGTGGTTGGAAACGCGCGAACAAGCCAACGTCGAGCGGCAAGCCCGTCGAGATCAAGGACACTCGTGACAGCGCCATGCTTCGCGATGATCGGATCGAGAACTCCCTTGATGCGCGCTTCGCGCTCCTCGCGCGTTCCCTGCTCAGCGGAGTTCACCAACACGATCTCAGCGCGCCCTTCGAAGTCCTTCTGCAGTCGCGCCAATTCGGGGATAGACGCCAAGCATGGGCCACACCACGTGGCCCAAAAGTCGACGACGACCGGTTTCGTCCGCGCTGCAGTCAGGCTCCAATCGCCGCCCCCCTGCTTGGCAACCGCAAGATCCGGCGCAGGATCGCCCGCCTTCAGTCCTTCAACTTCAGCATCTTCCTCTGCGGCCTCGCTGGTATCAACAAGCGCAGCCAGTCCGTCGACCTTCTGTCGCGATGTGACGTCGAGCGTGAACGCAGCGTCGGTAGGCGCATCCTTGGGGCGTCGCGCCTTTGACCGGACGTTCCAGAAGAGCTCGGTTCCCTCTTCAACCATTGGTCCGCTGCGCAGCGTGGCGCGCGACCAATCCACGAGGTGCGTTTCAGGATCGAAACCGATGCGCAGCTCCTCGCTTCCGTCGTCCGACATCAGAACCAGAACCTCTGAGACCTGGCCTTCGACTTCCTCTCGCTCAACCCGAAGCGGGAGCACATTCGGTACTTCCGGAACGAGCTGCATACAGACTTCGCTTGGATCGTCTTCGCCGAGCGCGAGGGCAAGTTCGGGAAACGGCAGACTGCGAAACGCGTTGAAGAGCGAGTAGTACGGCGACCCGTTGTCGGAAACTTCGAGGTAGGTCAGGGGATTCGATGCGTGGGTCGCGATGATTCGCCCAGTCGCCATACGAAGTTCGAAGCCGCGCAGTGCAACCAGAGCTCGGCGCCCCGAAGAGAACAGGAAGGTGGCTTCGACTGCCTTCGAATCCTGCCGCGTCGTCGCATCAGCGGCGGCAACTTCACCCTCGCCCTTTGCAGCGCCCGCAGCCGTGCGACGCGCGCCAACGGTCGCCGCCACACGGACGTCAACACCGCGCGCATCGCGATAGGCGGCGATGATCTTTCGCAACGTTACCATTGCCGCAGTTGGATCATCGGCTGCGCGCGCGGGCGTGGTAGCCGCAGGTGAGGCCGCAGGCGGTGCCTCTTGCGCGAACCCAAAGGCTGGGGTCAGCACTGGTGCGAATGCGAGCGCGAGCGCGGGGAGACGTCCACGTGCCTGGAGCCGTCGCGAGGCGAGAAAATGCACACCGATGGATCGCGTGGTCATAACGAAAATCCGTTCGACGACTGCGACACGACGCACGGAGCGACGGATCGCACGAGGGACTGTACCCGCGAACAACCCTGCTCGACCCCGTGACTCACCCGCACGGAGCACTCCCCGGGTGCACGGCACGTGCCGTGCAGTGCCAACGAGGTGCCTGGCACGTGCCAGGCACCTTCGCCCCCGCTCTGTAAACTCATTGCCAGATCCGGTTTGCACGCTGTACTGAGCGGTGCACGGCACGTGCAGCAGAGTGTCGTGGCGCCCGCGGCGGAAAAACGCGCAGGCCGCGCACGAGAGTCTCGCGCGCGGCCTGGCTTGTTTCTCACGTATGTGTTGGCTGAGTCTCGTCGAGTTTGGTCGAGTCAACTCATCCCTGCTTGGCGGCAGGAGCCTCAGCGGCCGGGGCTGGATCGGCGGGCTTGGCAACAAGTGCCTTCTCGCTCTCTTCCTTGAGTTGATCCACGATCTTGCCCGGGTTCGAACCATCGATGCCGCGGTGGATCGCCGCAATCTTGCCGTTCACATCGATGACGACAGTCGCGGGAATTCCGGTGAACCCGTAGGTCCGAATCACGGCGTCGTCCATGTCGATCAGGCACGGCATCGCATACTTCTGCGCCGTCCACCAATCGGACACCGACTTCACGCGCTCTTCGCCGCGCTTCTCTTCGAACGTGTTGATGCCGTACACCACGATCGGCTTGCCGGATTCCTTCGCCCACTTGGCGAAATCAGAAACAAACGGGAGGCCACGCTTGCACGGACCGCACCACTCGGCCCAGAAGTCGACCACCACCACTTTGCCCTTGAGATCGGCGAGGTTGACCATTGCCCCCGAAAGGTCCGCAAGGTTGAAGGTCGGTGCGTCCTGCCCAACCTGCACCGACGGGGTCTGACCGGGACGCGGGAACAAGTCTTCGATGCTCTCGACGCCGGTCTTGCCGGTTTCATCGAACGCGATCGGCGTCGGGAGCGCGTCGCTCACGACAGGCGCGGTGCTGAACTCGATCGGAATCTTGAACTCCGGCGGCGCGCCTGGAGGCGACACGTTGATGCGGGCACCGGAGATGAACTTCGTCGTTGGGTCGAGCGAGAACACGCCAATCGACCCACCAGCACCGGACACGAGAATCTTCCCGCCATCCGCTGCGTTGAAGCCAATGATCTTCGGCTCAGGAATGATCGCGCCCGCGAGCTCTTGCGCGAAATCCTTCGGCTCGGTCGAGTCAAACGTCCAACGCGGAATCGGCAGCGCGAAACCACCGAGTTCCTTCTCAAGCGTTGCCACGAGCGTTCCCTCGAGCGGGAATGCCTTGAACATCTTCTCCTCACTCGGGTTGAGCACATAGGCCTTCCCGTTCGCGGAGATGAATGTGGCCTGCTCGAGCTCGAAGCGCATGCCATTCGGGTCGCGCGCAATCTTCATGGTCTCGGTCTGCTTCTGGCCCATGGCGTCCACCGTGAGCGAGAAGGTGTCGGAGTAGCACTTGGCACCGCGATACGCAGCGGCCGATGCCTTGAGCGCCTCCTCTGCGGCCTTCACGGCCTCAGGCGTCTTCATGTCGGCGGTGAAGTCCTTCTCAAGATCCGGTGCCTTCGGGAACTCGAAGGCGGGCATCGCCTCACCCTGCGGTTCCACTTCGATGGGCGGAGGCGTGTCCTGCGCAAGCGCGGTCGCCACGAGCGCGAAAGCGAGTACGTTGGTGGCGGCGGTCGCGCGAGCGAACGAGATCGACATCGACATGTATGGCTCCTGATGGCGTGTCTCACGCCAATCGTGCGGTGGGTTAGCGCAACCCACCTCCACGGAACGCGCGCCGGATCAATGGCTGAACGCAGCGTCCAACGGTCCCACCCGCACCGCATCCGAGCGGCCCGGGCAAGCACGAAGCAGTGATTCTACCCGCTCCCCCGTCACAGGATCGCGCACAGATCCCGCTATTTCCGCAAGGGGAAGCAGGACGAACGCGCGCTCGCGGAAACGCGGATGCGGGATCTCAAGGTCGCCATCCTGGAGGACGCATTCCCCATAGAGCACCAAATCGAGATCAATCGTGCGTGCGGTCCAACGCGATTCGCCCCGAGATCGGCCAAGCGCGGCCTCGATTGCGAGCAACTCGTGAAGAAGTGCGCGCGCGTCCAACGTGCTCGCAAGTGCCAACGCGGCATTCAGGTAGCGCGGCTGATCCGGCGGCCCAACAGGCGCTGTATCGAACACACTCGACTGGAACAGGACGCGCACGCCAGCGAGGCGTCCGATCGCTTCGACCGCGCCGCGCAGAGACGCAAGACGATCGCCGAGATTTGCACCGAGCGCAATGAGCGCCAGCGTCTCCCCCGATCGGAGCGATGCCTCGAGGCTCTCGCGCGCACCGTCAGAGAGGCTCGACACGACAAGCCTCCCCCTCCGCCCAGAGGAGCGGTCGCATCGGCTCGCCCAGAAGTGCGAAGCGAGCGCACGCAAGCGCAAGGTGCGCGGTGCGGCTACGAATCGTGGCACGATCGCCAGGGAAGTGAAAGCGCCGTGACACGATGTTGCCGCGGCCGCCGTCACCACCGTGACGTTCCGCCCTCATGGCAACCGCAACGTAGACCGTTCCAACCGGCTTCGCATCGCTTCCGCCGGATGGACCCGCGATGCCTGTCGTTGAGAGCGCCAACGAAGCACCGGTGCGTGCGAGCGCCCCGCGCGCCAATTCGATTGCGGTTTCATGACTCACAGCTCCGAACGCGTCGAGCGTTCGCGCTCGCACGAAGAGATCATCGACCTTGCGGTTGTTCTCATACGTGACGTAGCCACCGGTGTACCACGCGCTCGAACCCGCGACATCGGTGATGCGCGCTGCAAGGAGACCGCCGGTGCAACTCTCGGCGGTTGTGAGCATCAGCCCGCGCTCTGCGAGCATCGCCCCGAGCACCGATGCGAGCGTGTCCAAATCGCGGCCGAAGACCACCGATCCAACGCGCGCATGACAAAGCGCTGCTGTTGACTCGAGCGCTTCGAACGCCGCGGCGCGCGGCCCCGTGGCGCGAATGCGAATCGACACGATCCCGTCACTTGCGGTCGTACCAACCGAAGGCTCGCGTGTGCGCTCCATCAGATTGCCAAGCAGTTCACCGATCGCACTCTCGCCAAGCCCAATGGTGTGGAGCGCGGTCGTCGCAACCACGTCCCGCTCACGTCGAAGCTCGGGTTCGACGAATGTCGCAAACATCGGACGCATCTCGTTCGGCGGGCCGGGAATGCAGAAGATCTGACAAGCGCCGTCGCGCGTCGCGGCCGCAAGGCCAGGCGCTGTACCGTGCGGGTTGTCGAGAAGACGCGCAGAGGGCGGCCGCATGGCTTGTCGAAGATTCGACACAGGCATCGGGCGCCCGCGCGCTTCAAACCAGCGCCGCAGGTGCGCAACCCCCGCTGGATCCTCGACCAAGAGCGCGTCGCTCCCGTCGACGAGATCGCAGAGCGCCTCGCGCGTGAGGTCATCAAGCGTCGGCCCGAGTCCTCCCGTGACAATGAGCGCAGCGTGCGTGGCTGCAAGATCGCGCATGGCCTGCGCAAGCGCGGCGCGATCGTCGCCCACCGTTCGGCGCTCACCCGGCATTGCGCCGATCGATCGGAGCATGCGCGCAATCCAGCCCGCGTTTGTGTCCTCGATCTGCTCAAGCACAAGTTCGTCACCCACCGAAAGGATGGCAACGCGTGCGAGACTCATGGGCCAACTGCTCCGCGCGCCAGCTCCACAACACGCCGGTACTGCGCAGTCGAATACGCGCCCATCGATCGCCGCAATTCGTCGATTCCCGACGCTCCTTGCGGCCAGAGTCCAGCGTCGCGCCACTTCGGTTGCCGAGCGAGATAGCCCTCCGCAACGGCGGCGCGCCCCGCTCGGGTGGCGAGGTCGTGCATCGCGCCGTCTGGACCTGCGATCACGGGCATCGCATCAAACGCCTCCAACATCGCCTTGAGCGTAGGGTCGTCGACATCGGCAGCAGTCACCAGCACGCCCCTGCCATCGGCCGCGCTCGGATACGAAGGATGCGTTCGGATCGCCTTCCATGCGCGCGCCAACTCGTCGCGACGGTCGCCACAGATCGCGCTGAAGAAAGGCGCGATGAACGCACGCGCGTTCTTGTCCGGATCTTGCACGGCGCTGGCAAGCGTGAACGGATCGACATCATCGATAAACATCGCGCGATGCTTCGCGATAAACGCACGACGAATCGGCATACGTCGCAACTCGAACTCGCGCGGCCCGAGTGCGCCGGGCGCGCGCTTCTCTGCCCGGAACTGCCACAGGGCCTGGCCTTCATCGCTCAAGACAAACCGAATGAATCGCTCCGCGGTTTCTCGGTTGGGCGCATTTGTAAGAAGCGCAATTGGATCGGGGTCGATCACCGTTTGCCCGAGCGGATCAACATACCCAAGCCGATCAGGGTCTCCAGCATCGCGAATGGCCTGCGCCTGATAGCGGCCGTAGAAGTCGATGCAAGGCCCCGCCGCGCTGTCGCCCGCCGAGACATCGAGCGGCACCTTCGGTGCACTGGCCGCCACGCTGCGCGCGTTTGCCGACATGCGTCGAATGATCTGCCAACCGCGTTCCCAGCCAAGGCGTTGAATGATCGCTTCAAGTGCGGTCTTCACCGACCCAGATTGCGCAGGATTCACGAGCGTGACAGCACCAGCAAGGCGAGCGTCGGCGAGATTCGCCCACTCAGTGGGTTCCTCCAAGCCAAGACTGCGTAGGCGATCGCGGTTGTAGACAATCCCGAAGCCTGAGAGCGCGGCGCCGTACCAATAGCCATCTGAGTCGTAAAGCGTGGCGTCACCCACAACGTTGTCGCCGTAGGTTTCGACAAGCCACGCTTCCTCAAAGGAGGGCTTCGCAAGAATGCGCCCGGTGCGGCGCGCGTCGCCATCGCCCACAGCAACCTCGCGCTTCAGTTGGCCATACTCGTAACTACCGCCGCCAAAGACAATGTCGGCGTTCCCCCCAATTGGTCGATCATCGCGAAGTGCAGCTTGTGCGTTGGCCTCAAGCACCCGCCGAATCTCGCTGGTGCCGCCCGGCGTGTTCCACACCACGCGTGCGGGCTCGCCGTACTCGCGCAGGTGCCAGTCGGTGAACGCTCGCCCGAACTCGCTGCGAATCTGCTCGTTGTGCGGGGTGTAAATGATCACGCGCCGCGCGGCGTCGTCGACGCGCGCGCCGCGCTCGGCGAAGACCAATGGCAGCGCCGCAAGCACCACCAGCACCGCAGGCAGCGTCAGGCTCGACCACTTCATGCGGACACCCCTGTGATGGCGCGAATCTCGCTGGCAAACTGCACAGCAGCCGCACGAATCGCGTTGCGCCAGTCGCCCGAAGCTGCAGACCCCAAACCAGTAGCGGTCGGATAGATCACCGAGCGACTTGCTGTAATCAACGCGCCGAGATTCTCTCGGGTGAACGCCGCACGCACGTCGTCGGCGGTTCCGCCCTGCGCGCCGTAACCCGGTACCAAGAAGATCGTGCGCGGCATGCGTGCCCGCAACGCTGCGATCTCAGCACGCTTCGTTGCGCCAACAACCGCACCGAGTGCAGAGAAACCACTCGCACCAACGCACCTCTCCCCAATCGATGCGATCGTGTCGCCCACAGCCTCCGCCACCGAGCGCCCATCGGTCAGTCGCAACGTCTGCAACGCATCGCTCGATGGATTGCTGGTGCGAAGCAGCGCAAATGCACCTTGCCCCTGCGTGAGAAACGGCACGATTCCGTCTGCGCCAAGATACGCGTTGATGGTGGTCCAATGCGCACCGAGGTCGTGAGCGCCGCGCGCATAGTGCTCCGCGGAAATGCCGATGTCGCCACGTTTGGCGTCAAAGACAACAGCAAGCCCACTCGCGCGAGCATGCAACAGAACCCGCGCCATGGCCGCATACCCCGCGGCACCAAAGCGCTCGAAGCATGCAGCCTGAATCTTCACAGCAGCGCACGACTCGTGCACCGCATCGATCACGCCCACACTGAACGCCTCGATCGCCGACACGCACGCACTGGCGTCGTTCGGGTCTGCCGGCCGGAGCGCAGCTGGAAGTCGCTCGACCACCGGATCGAGCCCAACACACGTTGCGGCACCAACCTGCGCAACGCGCGCCACGAGGTGATCGGCGGCATGGAACGATGCCTGCGACGCGGCCGAACTTGGGGTCACTGCATGGGTCGATGTCATTGGGGCGCGATTGTAGGGTTCGCGACGAATCACGCCGATGTCGGCGGTTTCCCGTGCTTGGCGCAAAGTTCATGGAGGTAGCGCCAGGTGTAGATTCCGGTGTCGTGCCCGTCGCTAAAGCGGATGCGCAGCGCGTAGTGGCCAACAGGCTCGACCACGTCGACCCGGAGCGGGCCGTCTGAAGATGTCGCCGGCAGCACGGTGAACGGGTTTCGCGCCATTTCGGCGCGCAACTCACGCGCATCGGCCGACGGCGACTCGCGTCGCAAGACTGCGGTTGTAAGGAACGCGCGCGAGCCATCGTCCCACGCAAGAGTCAGACCGCGCTCGCGATCAAGATCGATGTGCACTGGTCGAGGTTCGTTCGTCATGCGGTACTCGTGCGAAACAACTGGTGCGGGCGCGTCGGGGCGTGACCATGCGCCCGCCGACTTCCGGGCGCGCCATGCTACGCTCGGAGGTGATGTTGGTCGAAGGAACCCTGCACCCAGAGCCCCTCCCATCGGATCGCGTTCCGAAGCTTCAAGACGCGCCTTCCCTCGGGGTGTTCGCCGTTGCACACACGGTGCACCCGAGCGAAACCAGCGCGCTCGTTCCGCACGCGAACAACGTGGTCATTTTGGGCTGGATTGACATTGTCGCCTCGCTGCACGGTGCTGCCGCGGGCGCGCCGCGCGACCAACTCGCCCGGGAGGGTCGCATGTGGTTTGTGGCTCGCCATGAGATTGAGTACCTCGGAGAGGCGTTCGTTGGCGACCGAATCGTCGTTGCGACGTGGGTGGAAACCCTCGGGCGCACAAGCCTTGTTCGCGCCACACGCATCCTCCGCGACGACGGCAAGCTGCTCACGCGGGCGACCAGCCGTTGGGCGCTCGTCGATCTCGCGTCGCGTCGACCCGTTGCGATTCCAGAGCCCGTGCGCGCTGGGCTCGTGGGAAACCGAGGCCAATAGAAAAACCCCGTTCGATCAGGGTTCTGAGCGAGCGGGGCGGAGGGGAGAAAGATGACGAGGTTGGGGTGGATCTCGTGAAGTCTCACGTCTGCCGCTGGAGAAACCAGCGCGACGCGCGCTTCGGGAAACCCGACCGTTCGTCCGCCCACGCACAGCTCTGAGCGATTCGTCCGGTTGTCCGATCGAGGTCTCGCAAGGAGAACCCAACCGGGCATTCATTCATTCGGCATTCGAAGTCGGCCGCATGAGTTTTTCCGCGCCTTCCCTCCCCAATCGTTGCAGTCGCCGCGCTCCCACCAAAGCGCCCAACCCCCCCACGCCCCCCCCCGACGCTACCCTGCGCGCATGACGCGCGACATTCTCGCCCTTGCCGGTACAGCCATCCTCTTTGTCGCAGCGCTCGCAAATCACCCGGTCGATGCTGCCCCCCAGACTTTTGAGCGCGATTCTGCCGGCGGCGCGGTCGACGGCCAGACGGTTCGGCAGCCCGCACGACCGCGGCGCGAGGTGCTCGCCATCATTCCCGACCGAACCACCGGTCGGGACTGGGGGCTTCGGTACCTCTCGGAAGCGGTCGACGACCTGAACCGAACAATGCCTGATGCCGTCTTCTGTGTGGGTGACCTTGTGCAGGGCTACTCGCGCTCAGACGCACAGGTTGAACGCGAGCGAACAGATTTCCTTTCGCTCGTCCGCCGACTGCAAGTTCCCTTCTACCCGGCCGCTGGGAACCACGATCTCGTGGGCGGAACGCGCGATGCGAATGACCGCTCGCTTGTCGCCGCGCACCGCGCGCGCGTGGGTCCCCTCTACTACGCGGTTGAACTCGAGTTGGTGAGCGTGGTGATCCTCAACACCGAAGATGGCGAGGGGCGCATTGAGCCAGGGCTCTCGCAGACGCAGTTGGGCTGGCTCGACACAACGCTCGCGCGGTTGGCGGCGCGAAACCGACCGATCGTGCTCATTCTCCACCGACCGCTGTGGGATCACGCTCCCACGCGCTGGAATGAACGCGTTCAGCCCCTCTTGGTAGAGCATGGCGTCGACTACGTCATCGCCGGCCACTACCACTCGATGCAGCAACTTCCGGCGCGCGACGGTATCCCCTATCTCCTCGTTGGTACCTGCGGCGGCGCGATTGACCAGCATCCACTTGCGGGTCACCTGCACCATCTGACCTATGTGACGATCGACGACACGGGGTCGATCACGCCTTACCACCAAGTTGTGGGAACCACCCTGCCGGTTGATTGGATTGAACGCGACGACCAAGTCGACGCATTCGCGCTCAAGCGCGCGCGCGACGCAGTTGTGATCCGCGGCGCCGTGCCCGACCCGCTGGGTGCGCCAAGCGAGGGCAGCATTGAGGTTGTCTTGCGAAACCCGCTCGATCGACCCACCCGTTGGCGTCTCCACCCGACCGAAGCTCCGACGTCGTCGCCGGTGATCGACCGCGATGCCGATGGCGTGGCGATTGAGCGCGTGTGGACAAGCCGCACCGAGATCGACATCTTCAACCCGTTCACAACCGATCTCGCGTCGCCGTTTGAATTGTCGCTGCCTGCGGAAACCATCGCGCTTGGGCCGGGAGAGTCACGCACCGTGGAAGTCAAGGTTCGAGCCGACGCGCAGGTCCGGCCGCCGCAACCGGCGCCGTTCGAGATCGTTGCAGAGTTTGAGGATTCAAAGGGCCGAACCGTGCCCGTGCGGCTTCGCCAACGCGTGCCGATCGCGCGCACGCTTACGCTCGGCGCAAGCCTGTCGGCGGCGATTGAGTATCCGATCGCCGTATGGCGCTGGTCGGAGTACGACACCGCCGAAGCCAATGCCCGAGCGCGCTTCGCTCGCGGTTCTGGCGATTCGGTGCTCGACATTGCGCTGACCGTGCCAGATCGCACGCTCTCCGCCGATCCGAACGCCGGGTTGCCCCCCTCGTCGGCCGACCGACAGTTGAACGATCCGCTCGGGGACGCGGTGCGGGTGATCCTTGGT
>JBILDS010000226.1:0-5053 GCA_044352505.1 Phycisphaerales bacterium | reverse complement strand
GAGCGGTGCACGGCACGTGCCGTGCAGTGCCTGTCACTGACTGGCACGTGCCGTGCAGGTGCCAGGCACGCGCGCCGCCGTCCGGCCAGGACGTCGGCGCGCTGGTTTCTCCGCGTATCCCATCGCGAGTCTGACTCGCATTGCCTCCGCCCGGGCGGTGCACGGCACGTGCCGTGCCCCGAGATGGGAACCGAGATGGGAACCGAGATGCGAAGCTTCGCGCCGCCCTTGCTGTGCGCGCGCGTGCGTGCGCGCCGTGCACGCCGTACCGTGCGTGCCGCGCCGTGCCGTGCGCGGCGGTTCGCGTCGCGTTGGCGGTCGCCTCCCTCGTTTGCGTTACAGTGCGTACATGCCCGTGATCTTGCAGCCAGATTCCGCTGCGATTACGCAGTGCGCCGAGCGCCTGCGGCGCGGGCACGCCGTCGCCTTCCCCACCGAGACCGTCTACGGGCTCGCCTGCGACTCGACCAGCGAAGCCGCCGTCGCCGAGGTCTATCGCCTCAAGCAGCGTCCCTCCTCGAACCCGCTCATCGCGCATGTCCTCGACGCCGCCATGGCGAAGCGCACCGTGATCGGCTGGGACATCCGCGCACAGAAGCTCGCCGACGCCTTCTGGCCCGGGCCGCTTGCGATCATCCTCCCCCGCCGCAGCGACGTCTGCGCCGCGAGCGTCGGCGGGCGCACCACGGTCGCCGTGCGCGCGCCCGCACACCCCGTCGCGCGCGCGCTGATCGAGGCCTTCGGCGGACCGCTCTCGGCGCCAAGCGCAAACCGAAGCGGCCGCATCTCACCAACCTCCGCTGCCGACGTCGCCGCCGAGTTCGCCGACGTCGACGACCTTCCGATCCTCGACGGCGGCCCGTGCGAAGTCGGGCTCGAGTCGACCGTCCTCGACCTCTCCCGCGCGCGCCCCGCCGTGCTGCGCCCGGGCGCCGTCACCGTCGACGATCTCTCGCGCGTCCTCGGCGCCGATGTCGCGCTCTTCGCGGCCACCGCGCAGGGCGCAAGCCCGGGCACGAGCCCCACGCACTACGCGCCCGAGACGCGCGCCGAGCTCATCGACGAGCGCGCCCTCGCCGCGCGGCTTGCGCAGGAGACATCGCCGGTTGCGGTCGTCGCCCTCGCAGGAACGAATGTTCCAGCGCCTCATGAGTTGTTCGCGCTTCCCCGCCACGCCAGCGCCTACGCGCAGATGCTCTACGCGACCCTGCGCCGCGCCGACGGCGCGCGTCCGTCGGTCATTCTGATCGTGCCCCCGGCGGAGACAGGTGGACTCTGGGATGCCGTGCGCGACAGGCTCACCCGGGCAACCGCCCGTCGCGCGGCGGTCGCACCCGGCGCCGCAACGGCCGTAACGGTCGCGAGCACGCGCACCACGCGCACCACGCGCTGAATTGGCGCCGCGCGTTCCCGCCGCGCCCCCCCCGCTCACTTCCCGACGTCGGTCGCCGGCGTGAACTCGATCTGGTTCGCCTCGAGCCCAGTGCCCATCGCCTCCGCGAGCGCAGCCAGCGCATTTTGGTAGCCGACAAGCGATGCGAAGTACTGATCCTCCGCAAGCGCGAGTCCATTCTGCAGCTGGAACTTGAGCTGCAGGAACTCGGGCGTGAGCGCGGCGAGCGTCCTCTCGTCAACGAGCAGCGCCCGCAGATTCTCCGCCTGCGCAAGGCGGAACGTGCGGTTCTGCTCGGCAAGCTCGCGATACGCCACGCAGTCGGTGAGCGCGTTCTTGACCGCAAGCACCGTGCTCTGCACCGCGCGGTCGTATGCCACCACAGCCTGTGAACGGCGCAGCCGCGCCTCGCGGTAGGTCGAATCCGCGGCGCGGTTTCCCAGCGCCTGGCTGAAGCGAAGCCCAGCCACATAGTTCACGAAGTCGCCATCGGCGATGTCGCCGTAGCTGTCGCCGAAGTCGTCGCGCAGGCCAAACCACGCGATGTTCGCGTTGAGATCAAGTTGCGGAAGCCGCGCATTGTCGGCGACCGTCACGCCGATACCCGCGCTCTCGATCGCAATCAGCGCCTGCTGCACCGAAGGCGCGTTCGCAAGCGCTGTCTCGATCGACTTGCGCAGATCGGCCACAAACGGCGCGTCGCTCGGCGCGTCGGCCGGAACCACATCGACCTCGCCGCCCACCGGCAGCTCTGGATCGTTGATGATCGCCTTCAGCCGGTTGCCCGCCTCGGAGAGCGACCGCCGAGCCTCGATCACAAGCGCCTTGCGCGCCTCAACTGTCGCGACGGCATTTGCGTACTGCGCCAACGTCGCGTCGAACTCGCGCCGCTTCGCCAAGACGTCGCGAACCTCCTCGCCAACGGTCACCAGCCACTCTGCGCTCACGAGCCGAGCCCGCGCGCTCACAAGCGCCCAGTACGCCTGCTCGGCGCGCGCCACCACCGACAGCAACTCGCCCCGCATCGCTTCCTGCGCCAGTCGATCGCGGTTCTCCGCCAATCGCACCTCTGCGCGGGCAACATCCGAACCAAATCCGCGCAAGAGCGGCTGCGAAAGACCAAGAGTCACAGCACTCTGCCACGCCGGGTCGGGAACAAAGAGGTTGCTTCCGAGATTGTCAATCCGCGATGATGCGGCGGACAACGAAACCCGCCCGCCAGAGTCGAGCGTTCGGCCGATTCCGGCATCAAACGACCAGTTGCGTTGGTTGGTCACGTTCGGAATGACCGTGGTGGTGCTACCCGGGAAGAGCACACCGATTCCCGGTTGGTCGACCCGCTCGAACCCAGCTCCGGCACCCAGAACCCAATCGAACGCGGCCTCAGCGCGGGTCACGTCGGCGGCGGTGATCGCCTGTTCCAGACGAGCGGTTTCTGCGTTCAGGTTGTTCCGCACCGCAGAGAGCACGGCCGCCCGCAACGAAAGCACCACGCGCTGCGGCGTCTCGCCTGTCAACGGAACCGTTCCCGCCACCGTGTTCCCAAGCGCGGCCGACTGCGGGCCGGTCGCAAGCAGCTCGTCTCGGCGCGGCGCCAGCATGCGATCGACATCGGTCTCGACCGGACCGATCGAGCGCGCGGAACCCGGCGCCACCTGCGCCAGTTGCCGCTCGCTGCTTGCCCGCAGAATGGGCTCCGCCGCGTCGGAAAGCCGCTCGTCAGCGGAAGATGCAAGCGGCGACTGACAGGCGATCGGCACGACCCCCGCAAGTGAGAGGCCGACGGCACAGCGGATGAATCGGTGGCGACGTGCACGCATGGGGGCGGATGGTAGCGGCGTCGCACGCGCAGAGACGGGCGCGATTCTCGCCGCAACGCGACTCCGTCGCGAAACCCCCAGAAGCACGAGACGCTCCGCCCGGAGACGCGGCAATTCGCTAGGATTCCCGCATGACCAGCCGTATGTCTCTCCTCCGAGCCGCGCTCGTCGCAGGCATCGTTTCCGTCTCGTTCGCATCGAACGCGTTCGAAGCCTCAGCGCTTGCGCAGTCGACCTCGCCCTCGGCGCCAACGCAATCGGCAAAGACGCCGTACGACGCAACGATCTCTGCTGACAGCGCCCTTGTGCGCGCAGCACCAAGCACCGACAGCGGATACCCGTTCGGACGCTTGTCGCAAGGTGCGCGCGTGCGCGTTGTCGAGCAACAAGTTGGATGGGTCGCTGTCGCCCTCGACGGCGCGTCGTTCGATGGTTGGTTCGGCTTCGTGCAGGCCGCACCGGGCGTGGCGCTGGCGGCCGATGGTAAGACCTTGAAGGTCTCGTCGCGCGCGCAAATCAGCGCACCCAACGCAGAAGCGAATTGGAATCCTGACAGCAGTTGGAAGGCGATTGGATTCCTCGTCGCCGGCGACGAAGCGACTGTGCTCGGCGAAGTGAAGGGACAGCGCGATACGTTCTACAAAGTTGTGCTGACAGCGAAGAGTGTGGGCTGGATCAACGCCAGTGCGGTGACTGCAGTTGATGCTGCCGTTGCTGCACCGACTGCGGTCGCAACGCCCGCAAGCGGTACAGCGCCCGCGCCGACCAATCTGCCAGGAACAACCACCACCGATGCGGCTCCCGTGCAGGTTGGCGAAGAGATCGCGGTCGACGACCCAATCAACTCGAACCCTGTCGATCCAGATCCTTCGCAGGAAACCGATTCGGCGGTCAACACGACGCCGTCAAGCGAGACCCGCGCGGACAGCAGCAACAACGCGAACACCACCAGCCGAACCAAGGCTGTCGAGCAAGTGCGCCGCGTGCGCTTCAACGACGTCGACGCCGTGTGGAAGCGCGTTGCCAAGGAGCCGGTCGAAACTGCAGAACTCTCCGAGTTGCGCCAGCGCTTCTTGGCGCTTGCGGAAGACCCAGCAACTCCCCGCAGCGAGTCGCTTGCAGCCACGCGCCGTGCCGAGCAGATTGCGGTGCGCATCGACGTGCAGCAAGGTCTCCTCGAGATTGCCGCGCTGCGCCAGAAGGCAAACGCAAGCATCGACGGCGTTGCAAACCTCGAACTCGCCATGAAGACGCGCCAACCGTGGGACGCGGTCGGTCGACTCAACGCATCGAGCGTTTACAACGGCGATCGCCTCCCGCTTCTCTATCGCCTTCAAGACCAGGGAACCGGCCAGACGATCGCGTACATCCTTCCGACGAGCGAATTCGATCTCCCCTCGATGCTCGGGCTTTTGATTGGCGTCAAGGGACCGATGCGTTACGACGAGAGCCTGCGGCTCAACACGATCTCGCCCACCCAGGTCGGGCCACTCACCTCGCGCGACATCAACCCGAACTCCTCCGCGCCCGCCGCATCCACGCCGCCCGCACGTACAACCGCAACCGGCGGCGAAACAAGCGACAGCGCTGGCAATTGACCGCTATACTGCGCACGTCGGGGCGTTAGCTCAATTGGGAGAGCGATGCCTTTGCAAGGCATAGGTTACCGGTTCGATCCCGGTACGCTCCACTCGACCGAACGAAGGCTCGCCTTACGGCGAGCCTTCTTCGCAGGGGAAAGTCTCAACCCTGAACCGACCCCGAACCAATCACGAACCAATTCGTGCCCTCACTCTGGCTCCATGTTCCTGTGATCCCTGAGCCCGGAAGCGCTGTGGAA
>JBILDS010000036.1:0-17037 GCA_044352505.1 Phycisphaerales bacterium | reverse complement strand
TCGTGCATCTTGCCGGCGAAGGAATCGCGGACAAGCGATGGAGTGCTGCGCGCAAGCGCGCGATTCGCGAAAGCCGCACCATCGGCACGGCCACGATTGCACGTGCACTCGCGCGTGCAACGCGAAAACCCGAAGCGTTCCTCTCGGCAAGCGCAATCGGGTACTACGGACACCGCAACAGCGATTGGGTCGACGAGACAAGTGCGCCCGGGCAAGGGTTTCTCGCCGATGTCGTCTGTGCATGGGAGGATGCGACAGCGGCTGCGCGCGACGCTGGCATTCGCACAGCGCACCTTCGCCTTGGGGTCGTGCTTGCTGCCGCAGGCGGCGCGTTGGCGAAGATGCTGCCTGCGTTCCAGTTCGGCGCTGGCGGGCCGATTGGATCGGGCATGCAGGGCTTCAGTTGGATCTCGCTTGACGATGTTCTTGGGGCAGTTCTCTTCTGCGCGCGCAACCCAGCGATTCATGGCGCCGTCAACTTGGTCGCGCCGAGTGCGCTCCCGCAGCGCGAGTTCGCTCGGGAGCTTGGTCGTGTCCTTCGTCGACCGAGTTTTGCGCCGCTTCCGGCGCCAGTTGTGCGCCTTCTCTTCGGAGAGCTCGGGCAGCGCGCGCTCCTCGAAGGTGCACTCGTTCGACCTACGGTGCTCGAGCGGCACGGCTACCGCTTTACGCATGCAACGCTCGAGTCTGCACTTCGACTCGAGCTCGGGCGACAAACTGCCGAGAGGGCTGATTGATGGCGATATGCAAGATCTGGTGGGTTCGCCGCGATTTGCGGATCGACGATAATCCCGCGCTCGCGCGTGCGGCAGCGGGCGCAGATGCGCTGATCCCAGTGTTTGTCGCAAGCGACGCCGATGAGGGCGCGTGGCCACTTGGCGGAGCGCAACGATGGTGGCTTGCACGCAGTCTCAAATCGCTCGCGTCTCGGCTTGAGTCGGTGGGGTCCAGGCTCACAATTCTTGAGGGAGATGCAGCGAAATCCATTGCAGATCTTGCGCGCTCCCTTGGGGCAAGTGAGGTTGTGTGGTCACGTCGGTTCGATCCGCCGGGTCTCGCAGCAGAGCGCAGGGTGGAGGAGGCGCTGGACCGACTTGGTATCAAGTGGAGTGGCCAGCTTTCGAATCATCTATTCGACCCCGATGAGATCGCGACGAAAGAGGGGCGGCCCTATCAGGTCTACACGCCGTTCTCGCGAAACTGCTGGGCGCGCCCTGCGCCCGGAAAGCCGCGCGCATCGCCAACCTCGCTTCCGCGTGCAGATGGCGCGCCCAAGGGCACGTGCATCGAGGCGTTGGGACTCGAGCCGACAATCAATTGGGCGGACGGCTTGGCGGCCATGTGGACACCTGGTGAGGACTCCGCTCGTGCCCGGCTTGCGACCTTCGCATCGGGAGCATTGGCGCGCTATCCGGTTGGGCGCGACGAACCCGCAGCCGATGGAACCAGCTTGCTCTCGCCCCATTTGGCATTCGGCGAGATCGGTATTCGTCGGGTCTGGCATGCAGCGGCACAAGCAAAGGCGTCGCCGGAAGCGAGCACGCAGAAGTTCCACGCTGAACTTCTTTGGCGCGAGTTTGCCGCGCATGTTCTCTATCACTTCCCGAAGACCGATCTCGCGCCGCTGCGCCCAGACTACGCGCGATTTCCATGGCGAAATGACCCCGATGCGCTGCGCCTTTGGAAGAAGGGACAAACCGGATATCCACTTGTTGATGCGGGTATGCGTCAACTTTGGACGACGGGATGGATGCACAATCGCGTGCGCATGGTGGTTGCCAGTTTCTTGGTGAAGCACTTGCTTCTGCCGTGGCAAGAGGGCGCACGTTGGTTCTGGGATACGCTTGTCGACGCCGATCTCGCAAACAACTCGCTCGGTTGGCAGTGGGCAGCCGGTTCTGGTGCCGATGCGGCGCCCTACTTCCGAATCTTCAATCCGACCTCGCAAGCCGAGAAATTTGATACGCAGGGGGTCTACATCGAGCGCTGGGTTGCCGAACTTGCGGGTTGCTCCAACAAGTCAGGCAGGTCTACGGTTCAATCTGCGTTGCTTCCCGGAATCGCAACGCCCTTACGGAGTCACGAACGATACCCTCTTCCCATCGTCGATCATGCGATGGCGCGCGCGCGCGCGCTCGCGGCGCTTGGCACCGTCACCCGGGGGCGGTCTTCGGGCGGCTGAGCGGACCGATTGGCGCTTTGCGTTTGACAATGTCGGCGCACGGCGCGAGGAGATTTTGGGCAATGGCGCTCACGACTCGTTTTGGCTATCTCGCGCAACGTGTGGTTTCCGGTCTGACGGCACTTGCGTGCACGTTTCCGGGATCGGCATTTGGCCCACCACCCGACAAGGGCGACCTTGCCGATGGCTATCAACGGATCGATCAGTTGGTGGCACGACTGCCCAACGATCCAGCGCTTCGTGAGCGCGCCAACAGGTGTTTCGACGGCTTGACCAACGACTTTTTTGCTGGCCGGTACGACTCCGCGCTTGCGGAACTTGCTCGGCTGCATGGTGAGTTACTGAAACTCAACGAAGACGGACAGGAGGAACAGCAGTTTCTCTTTGGTCATCGATTTGTTCCTTCAAAGCGCGCGATCGTCTCAGGAGTCCCGACGACGGTTTCGCTTGAGTCGCTTGAGCTTGAGCGCATGCAACTCGGCACGCCACCCCTCGGATTCGTTGCGGCGTACGACGGACAGCGCATTGAGCATCCCTACGACGAGGTTGTCGAGTTCGAGTTGCCCGCGTTCTCGCGCACCGGACATATCGAGTTCTACGCACGCTTCCGCCTTTCGGGCGATGTGCTTGTCGCGCGGACGGCGGTTCTTCCTGATGGTCTTGACGCGCTCCGAACCCGCTACGACGGGCGAATTCGCGAGCTTGCGAAGCGCGACGCACTCGATGAAGCGGAGAAGATTTCACTGTTGGCGCGAAGCGCGCTGCTGACAGAGACGATCGATCGCACTCGCACGACATCCTTGCTCGCCCACTTTCCAGAGATTATCGAAGATCTCGACGTCGAGCTCGCGCGCGCCGAACGTGGTGAACGCCCGTTTGCGGGTGCTGGCGATGTGTGGCGCATCTACCGCGTGCTCGGAACCGATCTTCCAGTGCGGCAGTTCGTGCCAGAAGGAGTAGGGCCGTTCCCGCTCATCATCGCATTTCACGGCGCGGGCGGCGATGAAAACATCTTCTTCGATGGATATGGAAACGGGGCGTTGAAGCGCGCTGCATCTGGCGAAGGATTCGCAGTGGTTTGCCCGCCGACCGTGCCGTTTGGAGTCAGCCCCAATCTCCTCGACGCATTCATCGACGCCGTCGCACGGGATGTTCCCATCGATCGGCGCCGAGTCGCACTGATCGGGCATTCACTCGGTGCGGTGACAGCATCACGCCTCGCCGTCATGAAGCCCGGACTCATCACGGGCGCAGTTTGTATCGCAGGTTTCGCTGATCTCGTGCGGGGAGGCGAAGCGGCACCGAGGATGGTGTATCTCGCCGAGTTTGACCCGCTCTTTCCGCGTGAGTCGACGTCGGCCACGGTCGAATCCGCCCGACGTCGTGGAGAACCCGTGGAACTCGAGGTCATTCCGCACGAGGGTCATACGCTTGTCGTCGGGAAGATCATTCCTCAAGCAATCCGCTGGATCTTGGCGCGCGCGCCACGAACGATTGATGCAGCGAAGCCAACCGCAAGTGCCCCGAGAATCAATCCGATGAAGACCGATTCGCCGGCTCCAAGCGAGAGTGACGCAAGACCAAGCAGCGGTCCCACGAAGTAACCAGCGCCGACGAGCGCTTCATGTGTGCCACCCGCTTCGACCTTTGCGCCGCCAAGCGCGAGTCCATAGTAGATCGCGCTGTAGTAGATGACGCCCTGGCCAGCGCCGAGCGAAGCAAGGCCAACCATAAGGAGCGCTTCATTCGTACTGGCAACAGCAAGCGCAAATCCGCCCGCGAGAAGGATTCCAGCTGCGACGAGTGTGTGTGGTCGGCCGTGCCAGAAAGCCGTGCGCCAAAGCACGATCACGGCGACGAGTCGCGCCACATGCCAAGTGGATCCAATGGGGGCTTGCAGCGTGGCTTCGGTTCCGAGTGACCCGAAGAGATACGGAAGAATGGGCGCGAGTGCGCCAATCACCAGATAGCCGAGCGGATGAAGCACGCGCGACGCAGCGAGGAGCGGGGCGTACGTTGTTGGCACGTGAAGTGATCGTGCAGCGTCGTCGTGTACCGGAGGGTGACGGGGGAACTTGGAAAGAAAGACGAGCGCGAGAAGATTGATTGGCAAGAGTGCTGGAATTGCCCACTCCATCAATCCAGCGCCTTTGAGCGGGCCGATCGCGGCAAGTCCGATCGCGGTCGCCGCCATCCAAGTCGCATTCCACCAACCGATCGTGTTGCGCATCGATGCGCCGTGACGACCCGAGACAAGGAAGTGCTGCACAATTGGCCATTGCAACGCTCCAAGTGCAGTCATCGTGACAGCGGAAAGCCAAAGCGATGTGGCCCCAGGAAAGACCCAAACCGCAGGAGCAAGCACGGCCTGAAGCACGAGCACCATCGCAAGCGCTGTGCGAGGAGCGGCAACTCGCTCGACCTGCGCAACGATCGGCCCGGCGAATGCTGCGACGGCCGTGTACAGGACACCGCTTACAAACGCGAGCAGGAGCGTCTGCGTTCTATCAAACGCGTACTCGCTCTCAGCGATGAAGTAGATCGCGTTCCAGAGAACACCTGTTCCCAGTGAGCACACAAACGTCAGGCCGGCCATCGGAAGCGATGGCACGGGAGAGGTTGTCGCGCGGTCATTGGGGTTCGACTCTTCGAAGTCGGAAACAGAGGGCATTCCGCGAGTGTATGGACATTGCGCCACCCAATCGCGGGCGCCTGCTACACTTCGCAAGACTGTCCGCGTAGCTCAATTGGATAGAGCGTTGCCCTCCGAAGGCAAAGGTTGCAGGTTCGAATCCCGCCGTGGACGCTTGGGCCCCGTGTACGCGGGGTCCTTTTTTTCTCCGCCATCAGACGCGAGTGATCGCGGGTTTCACGCTGGCGAGTACGCAAGCCTGTCCTTCCGAATGGATCTCTGCGATGGTGAACAACGCAATGGGAATCAACGACTTCCAACAGCTCATTCGCGAGCGGTACTTTGCAACCGACAGTGCGCGCGGCGCACCGGGAACGTACCTTTGGTTCGTGGAAGAGGTTGGCGAGCTTGCCCATGCCATCGCCAACCGTGAGCGGGGCAAGCTCGATCAAGCGAATCTTGAGGAGGAGTTCGCCGATGTCCTTGCGTGGCTGGCAACGCTGGCGAACATCTGCGACGTAGATCTCGCGAAGGCCGTGCACGACAAGTACATTCGCGATGGCGGGCCTGAGGGCGTCAAGACGTGATCGCCGCCACGGATTGCGTGTTCTGTCGCGCAGAGCCGTACGCGTATCTTGAGAACACGCGATGGCGTGTTCTCCGCCACGCCGATCCGGTTCCCGTCGCAGGATGGATGGTGCTTGCGGCGCGCGAGCATCGGAGCGGATTGGACGAGCTCACGGCGGCGGAAGCGGGAGAGCTTGGAGTGATTCTTTCCGCACTCTCACAGGCGGTCCGTGCCGAAACTGGCGCGGAGCGTACATATGCAATCACGTTCAACGAAGCGGTTCCGCACCTGCACGTGCACGTGATTCCGCGGCATGCCGGGGATCCAACCACCACCAGCTGGGCACTTGCCGACCGCTACCGCGCGACCGCCCGCGGCGAGTGTGCGCCCGCTGCGCCGGCCGATGCAGAGCGGATCGCGCACGCGATTGCAACGCGCGTTGAGGTCTCTCTTGCTTCGCTCGCGCTGCGAGCACCACGCCGGTGACGCCTTCACGTATCCTCAAGACCAATGGCGCAGACCGAATCGACAGGCGTTGAACGAATCGCACGGGCATTTGCGTTGGCACAGGCGCGTGGTTCTTGCGCACTCATGCCTTTCGTGACCGGTGGGTTTCCGTCGATAGAAGACACAGAGCATCTCCTTCGCGAACTTCCCAACGCCGGGGCGGATCTGATTGAGGTCGGAATCCCGTTCTCCGATCCGATCGCGGACGGACCGGTGATCGCCGCGTCCATGCACGAGGCGCTCCTCCGTGGCGTCACCCCACGTGATGTTTTCGGCTGTATCCGCCGGGCTGAATCGGTTGCGCCGGTTCTTGTCATGGTTTCCGTTTCAATCATTGAGCGAATGGGCGTCGAGTCGTTTCTTGTGATGGCCGAAGAGTCCGGCGTCGCAGGGCTCATCGTGCCGGATGCTGGCCCCGAGTTCTGGCTCGATGCACGCCGCATGGCACGCGCAGTCACTGAGCGACTCGGCGTTGTAGAGTTGGTCGCCCCAAGCACACCGCGCGATCGGCTTGAGCGGATCGTGCAGGAGGCCAACGCATTTATCTACCTGTTGGCGCGCGCTGGAATCACAGGCGAACGGAGCGATGCACCCGAAGTTGCTGCGCGAGTTGCCGAGATTCGCACAATCCGGGATGTTCGGATCGCAGTCGGATTCGGTGTTTCCACTGCGGCGCACGTTTCGGCCGTGGGAATGCATGCCGACGGCGCGATCGTCGGCAGCGCCATTGTTCGCGCGATGGATGAGGCAGCGCGCTCTGGAAACAGCGCGACGGAAGCAGCGCTGAGATTGGTGCGAACGCTTCGCTGAGATCGGTGCGAACGCTTCGCTGAGATTGGGTCGGGCGCTTTGCTGAAACGAGTCCACCGCGATCAGCGTCGACGATGCTCAGTAGCGCCGTAGTACACCAATCACAACACCCTGAACCCTGCAATCATCGACAATGATCGGGGCGAAATCGGGATTGGCAGGCTGCAACCGAATGCGACCGTCCTTCTCCTTGAAGAATGTTTTCAGCGTCGTCTCGCCATTTGGGAGAAGTGCAACAACCCGTTCGCCGTTTCGTGCGGTGTTGCGCTTGTCGACGAGGACGTAGTCGCCGTCGAAGATTCCCTCGTCGCGCATCGACATCCCATCCACCTGGAGTGCGAAGGTGCTCCCGGACTTTCCCTTTCGTGGGCCAAACAGTTCCTCGAGCGCAATCGACTCCTGCTGTTCGAACTTCTCAATGGGGTGACCCGCCGCCACTTTGCCAACAAGCGGGAAACACAGCGGTGCCATCGCGGGCATGTCGGCGTGGAGTTGACGCGCGGGAACCTGCTCGACGTCGCCGTCGATGGGTTCGTCTGGCAGCACCACCTCAGGCGACAGCGTCAAAGAGCGAGCCTTGTTCGCATCGCGCTGAAGCGCTCCCTTCTCGATGAGTGCTTCGACGTGCTCGAACACCGTGACTTTGCTGACGCGGAGCTCGTCGGCGATCTCCTGCATGGTCGGCGAGTAGCCCATCTTCTTGCGGGTGTCGCGAACAATACGGAGTACCTTCATTTGCTTCGGGGTGAGATTCATCTGCGATCTCCGGAGTGATGGAGTGAGAAAATTCGTGGGGAACTGGTGGGCGGCGCAACGCAGCGGACTGCGGAACCGAGTTCGGAGAGCTGGCTGTCTGGGAAGCGACGTTGCAGTGGATGTTCGCCTCGCTCTCGTCGGACGGAACGGTGAACACCTCCATCGCAAAGTGATCGAGGCGCGCAAGGAGTCGTGCGAAGGTGGCGCGGACGGTTGCGAGGACTCCTTGATTCTTGGCAAGTACACCTGAACCGTCTGACAGAGGACGCGTGATTTCGCTGATCGACCCACCTGAGCCACAGCGCTCCGACGCGACACCCTCCCGAACGATGCGCGTTCCGACGCCGACGTAGCGACGCACGTAGTCACCACCGGGGCCAAGCTGAACCAGCGGCCATGCGCTGAGTTCGCCGCGCGGCGAAACGGTGTCGCACGCGACAGCTGCTGCGAATGAAGTGTTGTGGTTGGACATGGACGGCTCTCCTCCTGGTCGAGTTGCGCGGGCGAAACTGCCGCGAACTCGCATGTGATGGGTCCACGATCCGCTCTTTCCCCGCGGTGTTGGACGTTCTTGATGCGCGTCTCCACGCGCGGGCGTTGCGAAGCGATTGAATCTCGAGCGGTTTGGGTTCCGTTCGGGCATGTCCCTCTGTTCGGCTTGGTGCTGCAGTCTGCTCGACATTTTGTTCGGTGTATGTTCTCCCAAACGAAACCCTTCCGCAAGGGGGTCGGATGCGGATTGTCGAAATCGCGCGACTCCTCGCTGGAGCGCTAGGTTGTCCGGGCGCTGTAAATGCATATATGGGCGTATCTTGCGGATATGTCTTCCGGGAACTTCCATTGCGTTTCTGAAGGGGCTCAGACCGTGCTCGAGCGTCGTGACCCATTCGTTGACCCCTTCCGGCAGCAGGGCGAGGATCCGTGCCGCCTCTTCGCGCTCGACGGGTCGTACACGTTCCTGAATCACGGAAGTTTCGGCGCAACGCCGATCGAGGTGATGGCGCATCAAACGCGCCTGCGCGCGGAGATCGAGGCGCGCCCGATTGAGATGCTCGCGCGTCGGCTTGGTCCGATGCTGCGCGCCGCTGCGAGCGAGGTTGCTCGGTTCGTCGGAACCGATCCATCTCGGCTTGGCTTCATCACGAATGCAACTGAGGCGATCAACGCTGTCCTTCGCTCAATGCAGTGGCATGCCGGTGACGAGATTCTCGTGGTCGACCATGTCTACAACGCCATTCGCCAGTCGATTCGACGACTCTCTTCACAGTTCGGCGTTGTGCTGCGCGAGGTTGACGTGGCGCTTCCGGTTACGTGCGCGACGCAGTGGGTTGAGGCGGTTGACGCTGCAATCACTCCGCGCACACGACTGATCGTGATCGACCACGTCACAAGTGCCACAGCTCTCGTGATTCCGGTGACTCAGATCGTGAAACTCGCTCGTGCTCGCGGCGTGCGAGTCATTGTCGATGGCGCGCACGCACCCGGATCGATTGAACTCCACGTTGATGAGATCGGCGCAGACGCCTACGCGGCAAACTTGCATAAATGGTGTTGCGCACCGAAAGGAAGCGCATTTCTCGCTGTTCGCGAGGACTTTGTGCATGACGTACATCCGCTCGTGACGAGCCACGACTTTGAGCGATCGTTCGCGTCGGAGTTCGACTGGCAAGGCACACGCGACCCAACCGCGTGGCTTGCGTCGCCCACAGCGATCGAACTGTTCGCGCGATTTGGTTGGGATGCCGTTCGTTCGCGGAATCACGCGATGGCAACTTGGACGCAGCAAGAACTCTGCCAACGGTGGGCCGTTCAACCGCTGAGCCCACTCGACGGTTCGATGCTCGCGTCGATGACCGCGGTCCGAATTCCGAAAGCGGTCCAGCGGCGGTTCGAGACTCCAGAAAGTTTGCAGGCGGCGTTGTACAGCCGCCGTATCGAAGTTCCCGTGATTGACTGGAAGGGTGATTGGCACGTCCGCGTTTCATGTCACCTTCACACAACCGCCGACGGCGTGACACGTCTCGCCGACGAGTTGCTCGCGCTCGTGGTCTGACGGCCGCGACGGTTGCGCGGATTGTGCAAGCGGAGCACCTCAGAACCTGGTGAAGAAAACGCTGCGCCAAGCCGATGAAACCCCCCATGTGGCGGAACCCTGGCACCATTCTTGCAGGCTGCGTGATGTTTGCTGCGCTCACGCTTGCTGGTTGTGGCGAAAGCCGTGAAGGCGAGAGTTTCGTCGCTCGCACCGCGTCGTTCGGAACGTGGGAAGACAAGCGGCCAAGTGGTTCGATTATCCGTCACCACATGCTGGTGTTAGACGAGCCCAAGCCCATGCTCGAGCGCAATGCCGTCATGGGAAGCTATGTCATCACGGCAACGGGATCGATGTCGCGAAAGATCGACGACGTACTCAACGATCGACTCCCATCGATGTCTGGGATGAAGCTGAACTTTGCGTTCGAGTCGCAGGCTTCGGTACGCATTGAGCGCGTGGTGGCCGAAGGTCGACGCGAACTCGTTGGAGAGAAGCGCGTTTCATTCCTTGAGATCGTGCGGTAACTGTCGGCGCACGCGATGCGTGCTCGCCAATGCGCGTACCGACGCAGCGCAGCTCGGACTCACATATCCATACGTGGCTGCGTGGTGCGCATCTCTGATCGGATCGTGCGCTCTTCAATCTTGGCGCGATTCGAAGCCCAAAGTTGCGGGAACTCCGTTTCGTGCCAACGCGCCCAACGCGTGCGGTCATAGCCGAACGGGGGGGCCGGAATGCCCGTGAGTTCCTCGACGGTGGCCACCAGTACTCGATGCACCTCAGTGCGATACACCACGACAACCGACTCTTGGATGCGGAGCACACTTCCCTCGAAGACGCTGCCTGGAACCGGCAGGAATGAGGTACTGCCATTTCCAACCACAGGAATCGCGTTCGCGATGTACCAACGCGTGCGTCCAAAGGCAATCCAGCCCTCATCGCCCTGGGTGCGTCGTTGTTCCGACGTTTGCGCCTGAATCAGCGCAGGAATCAATCCGGCCGACGTGTGCGCACTCGCCACCATTGCCGCCCGCTCGACGTACGCATCGTTCTTTGATTGGAGCATGACGCAGAGCGCATCCTCTGCAGGCATTGAGAGCACGCGCGGCAGTGCTTCTCGGCAACGATCACCAAGAAGATCGGTTCGCGCGACAGCCAAGCGGAGCAAGATCACTTGGCCGTTTGGATCTCGCGCCAGCGCAGAAGCGAGCGCCAAGCATGCTTCACGATCGGTTGCAAGTCGTCCGCCATCTGGTCGATCCGCGCCAAGAATCGTGCACGCATCAGCAAGTTCGTCGTACGACTCAAGGCCGGCAAGCGTTTCAATCGCCAGCGCTCGTTGTTCGGCGCGATCTGCGCCTGACGCATCGAGACCGCGGCGTACAAGTTCGCGCAGCGCATCTTGGCGCACGGAAGACTCAAGTGCACGAATCCGCTCGGATCTGCGCGCTGCGTCGCGTGGGTTTCGTGCAAGTTGCTCCACGCGCCGAAGCGCAGCCTCCGACGCCTTGGTCGCATATCGGTTGACGAGCGGTGATGTGTGGGTTTCGGTCGAGCCGGCCTCCTCAGGTTCATTCGGCTCCGCGCGCGTCTCAGCGGACGACGCGGTTTGGACCATCTGACACGGAAGCCAAGCTTCCGCAACTGCAGGGGCGACGAGCACCACAGGAAGTCCGGCGGGGAGCATCACGCGGAGCATCGTTCGTGGCAACATGCAAACGCAACGCGCGTTCACCGTGAGGTTGAGGCAGTGTTGGAAAGCAAGTGCGTGCCAGCGCATGGCATTAATATACGCAGGGTTTCCCCACGGACTCGCTTCCACACATACGAAAGTCTGCGGGAACACGACTGTGTCGATACCCTCTGGCAATGGATCCGAGTAACCCGATTCCGCCACGCGCAAACGGTGGCGCGCGCAGCCCAGACAGCGCCCTTACTCCGCTCTACGATCGAATCGGCGCACTTCCGTTCGCGACATTTTCTGAGCGTCTGTACGCACGCATCGACAGCGACGCGCGCATTCGCGCAATGTTTCCAGCGGATCTCAGCCCAACAAGTGAGTCGGTTCGCGATATGCGCGAGTTTCTGACGCAGTTCTTCGGCGGTGCCCAAACATACTCCATGCGAAAGGGGCATCCCCGATTGCGCGCCCGCCATCTTCGGTTTCCCATTGATCAAGCTGCCCGCGACGCATGGCTTGAGAATGCGCTCGCTGCACTTCGCGACACGTCGGAGCAGCACAATCTTGATCAAGACGCCCGTGAACGGATCCGCGTCTACTTGGTCGAGGTGTCGCTCTTCATGATGAATCGTGTCGAGCCGCCGACTACGTAATGGGAGACAAAATCACGGTCCAAGCGAGCGCTCGACTGTGTAGCCGCTTCGCGTGAACGCCAGAAGTGCTTTACCCGCAAGCGTCCGATTCTCGAAGTTTCCGAACTGCACAACGTAGACAACGCCGCCATCGGGGCGTGACTTCTCAAAGACACGCGGTGCACTCAGCCGTTCAACCGCCACCCGTGTTCGCAGCTCCTGCGCAAGTAGGTCGGCGCGATTCCGCTCGCGAAAGGCTCCGGCTTGAATCGCAAATCGAAGCGGCTCAATCTCGATCCCATTCACAATCACGGCGGTGGGGGAGCTCGGCTTGGGAGCCTCCTGCACTGAACTAGCCTCAGGGCCCGGGCGAGTCGAAACTTCCGCAGGCCTTTCCGATTCGCGGGTAGAAACGCGTTCCACGCCTTGGGTTCCGCGAACACACTCGCGGAGCGCAGCCTCGATCTCCAGTGCGCGCGCGCGCTCATCGTTCTCAAGGAGCGACGCGGCCCGTCGGTACGAATCTGCAGCGCGCCCAAACTGGTCGAGCTCAATCTGAGCCGTGCCGAGTGACACCCGAGCGTCGGCCGCAAGTCGACGATCTGGCGCATCCGCTGCGGCCTCGAGCGGCGCAACGGCCTCCGCCGCGCGTCCGAGTGCAAGCAGTGCGATGCCTTCGAGATAGCGCGCTCGGCTCCGCTCAAGACCGTCGGAGCGTGCGGCCACATCGCGAGCGAGCGTGACGGTGCGCCCAAACTCCGCGGCGCGATACGCGCTCGATGCAGTTGCAAGCGAAGGGCGATCGCCGGTCTGGCACGCGCACAGCACGACAACCACAAGCGCGAACGCAAGAAGCGAACCCTGACGCGAACCATGACGCGAATCATGACGCGAACCACGACGCAAACAACGACGCAGCGCATTCGCGTACACCGATGCACTCCTCCGAAAGCGGTCAGCCGAGATCGCACGGCGCATTTGGATACTCTACGCGACGACCAGCGGGAATTGGGTCCCGTTCACAAACCGCCAGACCTTCGGAGCCTCGCCGTGGAACTCCTCTCCGCTATTCGACGAAACCTGCTGCTCAGTCCCTTTCGCGGCGTGATTACCGATGACCAACGCACCTGGCGCGGTGTGGATCTCATGGTGGTTGCGTGGCACTTAGCGCGAGAGATTGAACGCAAAAGTTCGGCGCAGCGGATCGGCATCATGCTCCCAACCTCGGGCGCGTTCCCGGCCGCAGCAATTGCCGCCTGGACTGTTGGTCGCACCATCGTTCCGCTCAACTACCTCCTTTCGCGATCCGACCTTGAGTATGTCGCGCGTGACGCCGGACTTGACGCGATCATCACCGTTGGTCCGATGCTCGATTTCGTCGGCGGTCCGATCGCGGGTCTTCGCGAGATTCGCCCCGACACCATGCGTTTCACCGGGATTCCGCCCGTCCGCCTCACCAATCCGCTCACTCGGTCGGACTTGGCGGTTGTGCTCTACACGTCTGGTACCAGCGGCCGACCGAAGGGCGTGATGCTGACCTGCGGCAACATTGCAGCGAATGTGCGCCAGTGTCAGGAGTGGGTCGACTTTGGTTCGAAGGACACGATTCTCGGCGTTTTGCCGCAGTTTCACTCGTTCGGACTCACGGTGCTCACCATGCTTCCGCTCGCCACTGGTGCGCGGGCTGTCTACACGGCGCGCTTCGTCCCAAGGAAGATTGTTGATCTCGCGAAAGAGCATCAGCCCACCGCGCTGGTTGCGATTCCGTCGATGTACAACGCGCTGCGTCTTCTGAAAGACGCGACACCCGATGACTTCCGCAGCCTTCGCTTCGCAGTCTCGGGCGGCGAGCCGCTCCCGGACGCGGTGTATGACGGCTTCCACGACAAGTTTGGGATCGAGATCAACGAGGGCTATGGATTGACCGAGACCTCGCCCGTGACAAACTGGTGTCGTCCTAATGAGCAGCGGCGCAAGTGCGTCGGCAAGGCACTCTCTGGAATCGATCAACGCATCGTTGGACCGGATGGCTCCGTACTTGGCTCGAATCAGGATGGAGAGGTGCGTATGAAGGGGCCAAACGTCATGAAGGGCTACCTCAACCTGCCTGATGAGACGGCGGCTGTGTTCGACGAGAAGGGCTACTTCAAGACCGGAGACATGGGACGTCTCGACGAGAACGGATTTCTCTCCATCACCGGGCGCATCAAAGAAATGCTCATCATCGGCGGCGAGAATGTGTTCCCGCGCGAGATCGAGGAGGTGCTGAACCGCCACGACAGCGTGAAGGACTCCGCTGTGATTGGCATGCAGGACGGGATGCGCGGTGAGGTGGCCCTAGCCTTTGTGGAGCTCAAAGAAGGCGCGAGTTTCAACGAGGCCGCACTCAAGTCGTTCTGCCGAGAGCACATCGCAGGCTTCAAGGTGCCGCGCGATATCCGGATGGTGAAGGAACTCCCGAGAAATCCGACCGGAAAGATCATGCGGCGCAAACTGACTGCAGACACCGCGTGCGAAGCGACCGCCGGAACGTGAGCGAGAGCGGGGGACGACCCGCAAACATCGGGGCGCGTGCCGCAAGTCGCGACTTGCGAAACCCCTTCGTTGCGCACGATTCGGTTTGCGCGGCTCTTCGACTGCGCCTTACGGGCATACTCCCCACGAACCAAGCAGAATCGCAAGGTCGCTTCCGCCCGTGATTCCGTTTCCATCGATGTCGGCCGCAGGGGTCTCCCACGAGCCAAGGAGGAACGCGAGATCAGCGCCGCCAATCATGCCGTCGCGGTTGAAGTCGCCAACACAGCCGACGCAGGTCGGGGCCGAACTTGCGAGCGTCAGGGCAACTTCGCCACCCGTTCCAATCCGTGGGCCAACGCGAACGTAGTAGGTCGTGTCACACTGCGCCGTGAAGGTCACACGACTTCCGATGCCACCGCACGAGCTCGCGTTGTCGTTGCAGCCAACAAGCACGGGCGCGGCACAGTCGCCGGTGTAGACCGCAAGAATCGTGTCAAACCATGGCCCGCATGAGGAAACCGTGACCTGTCCGTTGCGGTCACTCGTCCACTGGTACCAGACATCACGGGCAAAGGTCGCTGAGCCGCACGCTTTCGCGCCCGCCGGGAGTTCCAGCGACGAGCGAAGGGTGTTCGCGATCGTTTCGCCCTCGGCCAGTGGCAGCGCGCCGGCGCAGGTGTCGTTGACTGGCGGGCCGCTCAGGCACGCATCACCTGCGGCCGCCACGCACGCCGGATCCCAGCCATCCTCGCAGCAAAGTACATCAAGGGCGCACACCGCTGCGCAGCAGACCGGATCGTTACAGCCGCGGGGCGCGTGCGGAACGAAGCACGAATCAGCGGCGGTCGCACACGCGTCTCCACAAGCTTGGGTGACGACAACCTTGAGGTTGTAGGTGCTCGAACCGAAGCAGTCGATGGAGGCGCCACCGATCTGCGGATAGGTTCCACCTGCCACCACAACCCGATACTCGCCTGGAGGAACGCACGCAGGGAAGAGAGCTGCTTCAAGGCAGAGTTCGCTTGACGCAACCACAAGCGCGCCCGCGACTGGCGCGCAGGCAGCCTCTGGGATCAGCGCCGCCCACGCCTTCGGGGACGAAGTAAACGCGAGCGCCACACGCGCGAGGCCATCTCCGTCTGTATCGACAACGGTCACGCGGTAGACGTCGACGTCAACGGGCGTTTGCGGCGGATTCGAAGCACCGAGCCGGCCCGTGACTTGGACTCCGGCTTCAAGCGGTTGAGGCGTGCCGGAACCCACCGCGTAGCACGGGTCGTTCCCGCGCTCACCGCAGAGTTCGCCCTCGAGGATAGCGTCTGGCTCAGCCGTTGGCACACAGCCCACCACACACAGTTGGCCTGCGATCGAAACACAGATTGCATCCCACGCCGCCAAGCAACATGTCTCGTCGAGCGCGCACACTGCTTCGCAGCACGCCACATCGCTGCAGGCACCCGATGTACTTGTGATGAAGCAACTTCCCGTGCCCGGCTCGCCACACGTTCGCGGATTTCCTGCGCAGAGCAGACTTGCCAACAGCACGCAGGTCGAGTCCCAAGAGAAGCTGCAACACGATGGGTCGAGGGCACAGACAGTTGTTGAGCACGCAGCGGAGTCGCAGTTCGGGTTTTTGTGCGGCGTGAAGCACGATCCGCTTGCCGCCGCTCCGGGATAGCCCACGCAATTCGAGTTGGCGAAGACCACGCAGCCAGCATCCCAACCCGTTCCACCACAGCACGATGGGTCGATTGCGCAGACGGTTGTGCAGCATGCGGCGCTGTCACACCCTGGGTTTGTGTGTGCGACGAGACACGACTCGGTCGAGGGACACACCTGCGCAGACGCGCCGAGCGCAGTAGGCAGGAATGCCGCGGCGGCCAGGAGCGAGTACTGCGCGAGGGTGCGCTGAGGAGCAAAGAACATGGTCGGAAAACCTACGCAATTCAGCGCGCGTGCGTGGCAGGCCCCGCTCAGAATTCGCGGGAATCTTCGAAACAAAGACAGCCCCCGGTCCGAGAGGACCGGGGGCTGTCGTCTATCAACGATCGACGAATCGATCGATTCAGTTACTGGCAGTCACCCCAGCCGCTGAGGAGCGCGGCAAGGTCGGCGCCGTTCGTGGTGCCGTCATCGTTGACGTCACCCGCCGGCGTACCCCAGCCGCTCAAGAGCCCGGCAAGGTCAGCACCGTTCGTTGTGCCGTCGCCGTTCAGGTCGGTCGGGCAAGCCGTACCGCATGAACCAGACGCGGTGATGACGACGTTGCCTGAGCCGAAGCCCGTTCCACCGAACGCACCCACGGAGATGTAGTAGTCCGTGCCGCACGTCGGCGTGAAGGAGACTTCAGACTGGAGCGCGCAGGTGTCGTCGTTGCAGGCAATCAGGGCACCTTCACAGCCACCTTCGAACACTGCGATCTTGGTGTCGAAGCTCGAGCCGCAGAGCGAGATGGTGACCTCACCATCGCCCGACGGCGTGTACTTGAACCAGATGTCGTTGAAGATGTTCGGGTTTCCGAGCTTCGTGCATGCCAGGGTTGCGCCGGTTGCGCCCGCCGTGCTGTACGGAGTCGAGCCATCCGAGATGACTGCGGCGTTGACGCAGTCATCGTTCGCCGGAGGATCGATCTGGCAGCCAGTGCACTGCGCAATCGCAGCGTTGGCGCAGACCTGATCCCACTCAGTTTCGCAGCAGAACGCGTCAGCAGCGCAGAT
>JBILDS010000035.1:0-17075 GCA_044352505.1 Phycisphaerales bacterium | reverse complement strand
CCGGGATTGTGCTGCGAAAGCACCCGGGTGCCGCCCCTTTGCGCCCGGCGCGTGCGTACCAACGATGCGTGTCACCCCGCTCTTCCTGTGCGGTCTGCATGGTGCGTGAGTTGGTACCGTAGAAGGCTATGACAGACGCTCTCGGCATTCCCGCGCACGCCCCTGCGAGCAACCCCGCGAACGCTCCCGGCGGACTCGCGGGTCTCCGCGAGGCAGGCGACGGCGACCCAGTCCTCGGGCTTGAGCGCAGAGTCGGCGCGCTGCTCGAGGCGATGGTTGCGCGACAGAAGGTGCTTGACGCTGTGAAGTCCGACATCGCGGCTCGGCGGGAGCAAGCCAGAATCGCGCATGACAGAACCCTCGCAGCCATCCGGCAGCGTCGCGCCGACGAAACTGAACGCGTGCGCTCGGAGGCCGGGCGCCTTCTCTCGGAAGCGGAGTCGCGCGCGGCTGCGAGGCGTCAGAGTCTGGCCGAACGACAGACAAAGGCGGCGCAAGACCTTCAGACCCGCTTCGACGAAGAGATGCGTAGCCTCAAGCGCTCGTTGGAAGAGGCGCTTCTGATGGCTGAGGCAATGCGCGAGGCCGGCGAAGACGGAGAACGGAAGAAGACGCGCGAACTCAACGAGCGACTGACCCGAGCACTGGCCGAAGCAGACGAACTTGAGGCGAAGGCCAAGCGGTACATCCGCTCATGTCGATTGGCGATACCGACGGTGGCTGTGGACGCAAGCGCCGCCCCTCCCGCGGGCAGCGCGACCGATGACGCAGATGCCGAACTGCAGCCTGAACGTGAGATCCAAGAACTCCTTGGGCGCGGGCGCGAGCATCTCGACGAGATTCTCAGCACCCGCGCCGCGCGGCTGATTGCGGGAGTTGCGCCATTCGCACTTGCTCCAGCGGTCGTGCTCGGCGCGGGCGTTCTTGGCGGCGCAGTGGCGCTCTTCGAGGAGACACGCTGGCCCATCAGCGCCGCAATCTGGTCGGGTTCCGCATTGGTGTTGGCGGTGCTCACACTGGCGATTCTCCGCGGGATCGCAACAGGTGCCATGCGGCGGGTATGGGCACCTTTCCAGGCCGATCTCGCAGCAATCCGCGTTGCGCGAGATCGTGCGCTTCGCAATCGCGCCGACGCGACGGAGATCGCCATGCTCCGACTCAAGGACACCGAGCGCGAAGAGGAGCGCGACGCGCACGAACGATACGACGGACCTATTGCCGATCTTCCGGTGGCGCTTGCGCGTCGTGAGAAACGCCTTCGCGACGCGGTCGCTGCGGAAACCGAAGAGATCGAACGAGAAGAGCGTGATGTGGCGCATCAGGCGACCACGCGCCGCGAGTCGGAACTCGCGCGCATCGAGCGCGAGGCCGCCGACCACGACGCAAGAGAGAAAGCGCGCGCAGCCTCGGAGCGGGAAGCGCTCGCTGCGGAAGAGGTCGACCGGCTGCGCGATGCGAGACTTGAGTGGATTCGTGTGGCAACGGAGTCGCGCGACGCGTTGCGTGCTGCCACGGAGATCGACCGCGAGGCAAGCCCAGCGTGGGGTACGCGCGCAGGGCTTGAGTTACCGTTGGCACGCGGACGCGCACCATGGTTCCGATTTGGGTCACTCGCCGTCGACGTCGCATCGCTTCCCGGAGGACTGCCGACAGATCCTGATTTTCACGTGGAAATGCCGGCTCGAATCGATATTCCGGCCGCGCTCGGGTTCCCGGTGCGCGGGAACCTCGTCATCGAAACCGCTGCAGATGGCCGATCGGCGGCAATCGCGGCGGTGCACGCACTTTTGGCTCGACTCCTCGTTTCGATTCCCCCATCGAAGGCGCGGTTTACGTTTGTAGACCCGGTGGGTCTCGGCGAGAACTTCGCAGCGTTCATGCATCTCGGTGACGAGTTTGAGCAACTTGTGGGCGAGCGAATCTGGACGGAGCCGCGTGCCATTGAACAACGACTCATCGACATCTCTGAACACATGGAGACGGTGATTCAGAAGTATCTGCGAAACGAGTTCGAAGACATCGATTCCTACAACGACGCTGCAGGCGAAATCGCCGAGCCGTACCGATTCCTCGTCTGCGCTGACTTTCCTGCGAATTTCAGCGAACAAGCCGCAGCGCGCATGCTGTCGATTCTTCGCGCTGGTCAACGCTGCGGTGTGCATGTCATTCTCATCCGAGACCCTCGCGCACCGCTTCCCGACGGGATTACCGCCGAAGAGCTCACGTCGAGTTGCCAGATTCTCCGCGCCGATGCATCCGGTCGATTTCAGTTTGCGCAAGGGCCCTTCGCGGTGCTTCCGCTGACACTCGATTCTCCCCTCCCCGACCCGGAGCTGATTCCGCTTCTTGAGCGCGTTGGGCGCGAAGCGAAGTCCGCGGCTCGGGTCGAGGTGCCGTTCGATGCCATCGCCCCAAAGCCAGACACGTTCTGGTCGCTCTCCAGTGCTCGCAATCTCCGCGTGCCGATCGGTCGCGCTGGCGCAACGCGTCTGCAACAGTTCCTCCTTGGTGAAGGCACAAGCCAACACGCGCTGATCGCAGGCAAAACGGGCTCCGGAAAGTCGACGTTGCTGCATGCGATCATCACCGGAATTGCCACGTGGTACTCACCCGATGAGGTCGAGCTCTGGCTGATCGACTTCAAGAAGGGCGTTGAGTTCAAGACCTACGCCGAACACGCATTGCCGCATGCGCGGGCTGTTGCGATCGAGTCCGATCGCGAGTTCGGGCTTTCGGTTCTGGAAGGTCTCGACGCCGAACTCTCTCGGCGCGGCGAGCTCTATCGCGAAGCCGGAGTTCAAGATATTGCGAGTTACCGCAAGGTTCGCCCCGATGCGCGCATGCCGCGAATTCTGCTGGTGATCGACGAGTTCCAAGAGTTTTTCCTCGACGACGACCGTGTGGCGCAGGGCGCGTCGATGCTGCTCGACCGGCTTGTGCGGCAAGGCCGCGCATTCGGAATGCACGCGGTGCTTGGGTCACAAACCCTCGGTGGCGCGTACTCGCTCGCGCGCAGCACCATGGGGCAGATGGGCGTGCGCATCGCGCTCCAGTGCAACGAAGCCGATTCGCAACTGATCCTCTCCGATGAGAATCTCGCGGCGCGACTTCTCTCGCGGCCGGGCGAAGCGATTTACAACGACGCTGGCGGCCGCGTCGAGGGGAACTCGCCGTTCCAGGTAGCGTTCCTTCCCGACGAAAAGCGCGACCACTGGCTTGGTGACGTCGAGGTTCGCGCCCGCGGCCGCTACGACTCGCTGCCGAGAATTGTGTTCGAGGGTGACGCACGCGCGGCCATGAAGTTGCACCCTGCGATGCGCGGAGGATTGGCCGCTGATCCGCGCGGGAACGTGAGGCTTTGGTTCGGCGAGGCGGTCGCGATCAAGGATCCGACCTGCGCTCGGCTTGCGCGCGCAGCGGGCGCGAACGTCGCATGCATCTCACCACGCGATGACCAAGCTGTGTCGACGACGGCGGCGGTACTCCTCTCAATCTGCGCGGAATCACCTGATGCGATCATCGACGTGTTCGATGGCACCCCCGCCGATGCGCCCGAGTACGGCGTGCTCGAGCGAGTCGCTGGTGCACGCGGCGTACAGGCGAACTTCATTCCCTATCGGGAGATTGAGGCGAAACTGGCGGAAATCGCCCAAGACGTCACCGATCGCGCCGATCGCGCCGGGGCACCTCGACGATTCGTTGTGATTCATCAACTGCAGCGCTATCGCACACTTCGCCGCAACGAAGATGACTTTTCGTTCGGCGCGAGTGACGCACCTCCGTCGCCAGACAAGCTGCTCGGTGGCATCGTTCGCGAAGGCCCGGTGACGGGCGTTCATGTTGTGGTCATGTGCGACACGCTCGCATCGCTCCAACGTTCGTTCGACCGCAACGCCCTGCGCGAATTCGATTGGAAGGTGCTCTTCCAGATCTCGCCGACAGACTCAAGTACGTTGATCGACTCACCAGCCGCAAGCCGACTCGGCACAAATCGCGGGCTACTCCACTCCGAGGAACTCGGCATGTTGGAGAAGTTCCGACCCTACGTGATTTGATGTACGGCTTGATTGGTGGCTTCAATCGCGGCAACGACCACGCGGTTCTGTCGCTGAAAGACGAGTCCGCCAGCGAACACAACGAGGCACCGACGATCAAGTCTCAAGCATTGCATCCAAACGCCGCTCGCTGGCGGGGAATGCGCGCGGAAGTTTCGGTGCGTGGCGACTGATCTCGATTTCCTCAATCATACGGCGCAGCGCGCGAATCTCAGCCCGCGACTTCGTGCGCAATACAGAGGCTTCGAGCACGCGTGCGCGCAACGGTGCAAGTTCGTCGTCGACAGACTGATCGCGCGTTGGCCCGCCTTCTCGCAGTCTGTCGAGCCGCTCGACGAGCATCTGAACCAACCGGAGTCGCTGTGAAAGCTCATCGCGATCCGCTCGCACAATCGGTTCAAGCGGATCGTCGTTCGACTCTCCGCCGCGCTCCCTTCCTCGCGCGCCAAGCACTTGCTCAAGTCGAGCCGCGACCCTCGCCCTAGGATCCCCGAGGGCGTCGGGCCGCACTCCGCGAACGCTCTCTGCAACGCTCTCTGCCGCAACAAGAAGCGCGTGCAGCGTGCGCATCGTCCGCGCAACGCAGTCATGGAGATCTTGCTCACACCTGCGAACAACGAGAACGAGTTCGCGCGCGTCACGCGGTGCTGGACCGGACTCGGCAATCACTTGCCTCGCAACGCTTCGCGCCACGAACCCGACAGCGTCGTCGATCCCCCACAGTCCAAGGAGCGCGTGCAGCTCTTGAGAATGCGGGTCGTACGCAACGTGATGCTCTACAGCCCCGTGTATCTCACGCGCCACAAACGCCGAAACCGCCGCTTCGTGCTCCTCCTCGGCACGCACGAGCCCAGAAAGAACCCGGAGCGCAGTGCGTGAACCTTCGCGCACGAGTGCAGGGAAACCGACAAGCGTGATTCCAGCGCGAACGTAGGCTATTTCCCGTGGAATCGCCTCATCGGGCATCGCAGGTACGTCGTCGAGCTCAAGTTTGGCGACGGGATCTTTCGCGCGATCAATTGACGCGCGGAGACGATCGGACGAGAGTTCACCAAACCGCGCCCGCAAGGCACCAAGCTCGCGGCCGACTCCCAACACTGTGCCATCGGCGTCAAGCACTTCGAAACGCATGGTGAGATGCGGCGCAAGAAGCTCGGTGCGGAAATCAGCCGCGCTGATCTCGCTTTGTGCAATCGGAACCAGATGCCGAGCAAGCGCACGTCGAAGTGAACCTACCCCGAACGGAATTGCCTCGACCGCACCCGCAACAACCTCATCGATCGGAAACAGCCGCACACGAAGGTGCTTCGGTAAGGTTCGAATCAGTGCCTCGATCTTCTCAGCGAGGAGCCCAGGCACCATCCACTCAAACGGTTCTGGATCGATAAGCGACAGCGCTTCCACCGGAATCCGCGCTGTGATTCCATCACCCGCATCTTCAGGGTCGTGCGCATACGCCAGCGGAACAGCGAGCGCATCAAGGCGAAGCGACTCGGGAAAATCGGAATCACGCACCCGCTCCGCGTCATCTCGAAGGAGATCTGCCTCGCGCATGAAGAGGGCGCGGGGCTCGCTTGCCTCAAGCTTCTTTCGCCACGCTTCAAACGACGGCGTCGAGTGGATGTCGTTCGGGACGCGGGAATCATAAAACGCAAAGGCGGCCTCCTCCTCAAGGAGCAGGCCGCGCCGACGACCTCGGGCTTCCTCTCGCTCCAGCGCCTCGCGCAACGCACGATTCGCGGCAAGGAACGCGCCCGCGGTTCGTGCCCTGTATCCCACAAGTCCCTCTTGCAGAAACACATGTCGCGCCGCAACTGGATCGACCGGACCAAACGGAACTCGTCTCTTTGGTACGAGCACAAGTTCGCCGAAACTCGTCCGCTCCCAGGCTGCGACTTGGCCGGTTTCCTCCACGAAGTGCGGCTCAAACTGCGTGCGTTTGCAAAGATGCGGCGCAACACGCACGATCCAATCAGGCTGAATTCGCGCACAGATTCTGGCGTATCGTCGCGTCGTCTCCACAATCTCCGCGGCAACGATCCAGTTCGGCGTCCGCCGGGCGAGTGCACTTCCGGGGTGGATGGCAAAGAGCGCGCCAGTTGACCCTCGATACTCGACCTTCTCCGACTTCCTCTCGTGCTTCGCACCAACCTGCGAGGCGAACCCAGACAGCACCGCGCGATGGAACGCCCCGTCGTTGATTTCAGAACCCGGCTCGCCGACCTTTACCGAAAAATGATCGATACACAGTTCGCGCAACTGCGCAGCAACGTCCATCCACTCGCGCATGCGCTGATACGAAAGCATGTTCTTCTCGCACCACTTGCGCTTCTGACTCGAACCAAATTCCTTGCCCGCGCTGTCACGGGTTTCACCACGCCACGCGCGCCAGATGCGCAGATACGAGGCGAAGTCGCTCATCGGGTCTGCAAAGCGCGCATGCATTACGTCTGCCGCATCGCGCTGCAACTCTGGCCTGATGCGTGGATCTTGCACGGCCAGCGCAGCCGCGACCACAAGAATGTCGTTGACGCAGTGGCCTTCAATCGACGCAAGCAACATGCGCGAGAGCCGAGGGTCGAGCGGAAGTACGCTCATCTCGCGACCGATCTTCGTGAGTCGTCCTTCGACTGTTGATGCACCGAGCTCAACAAGTGTGGCGCGACCGTCGGCGAGCATGCGCGCGCCGGGCGGATCGACGAAGGGAAAATCCTCCGCTTTTCCGAGGTTCAAGGCCTCCATCTGAAGAATCACGCTGGCAAGATTCGTGCGCAGGATCTCAGGCTGCGTAAACGCCGGACGCCGAGCAAAGTTGTCTTCGGAATAGAGTCGCACGCAGAGACCCGGCCCAAGCCGGCCGGCTCTACCGGCGCGCTGTCGCGCACTCGCTTGTGAAATCTCCTCGACCGGCAGCCGAGCCACGCGCGAGCGTGCGCTGTAGCGCAAGACGCGCGCAAAACCGGGATCGATGACTGCATGAATGCGCGGAACGGTGAGCGATGTCTCGGCGACGTTGGTCGCGAGCACGATGCGTCGCAGCGGACCCGGCGCGAAGATGCGTTCCTGCTCTTCGAGTCCTTGTCGAGCGAAAAGGGGCAGAATCTCGCTGCGCGGCCCGCGCGTCTCTCGCTTGCGCACATGACCCATGAGGTGCTCCGTCGCCTCGCGAATCTCGCGTTCGCCCGAGAGAAACACAAGAATGTCGGGCGGTGCGCCTTGAAGCGTGCCGAGCTCTGCGAAGCGCGCGTCGATCTCATCGACTGCACCAGCAATAGCCTCGAGCATCCGCGGGTCTTCTTCGTCAAGATCACGCCCCTCCGGCGGACGAAAGCGGATGTCGATTGGGTAGGTTCTCCCCGGAATCTCAACGATCGGCGCGTCACCGAAATGCGCCGAAAGCCGCGCGACATCGATCGTCGCACTCGTCAAGATCACCTTCAGATCCGGGCGCCGCGGAAGCAGCCGACGCAAGTATCCGAGGAGAAAATCGATGTTGAGGCTGCGCTCATGCGCTTCGTCGACGATGATGGTGTCGTACGCGTCGAGCCTTGGATCGCTCCGCGTCTCCGCCAACAGCATGCCATCGGTGAGGACTTTGACGAGCGTCTCGCGACCCGTCTCATCGCCGAAACGTACCTTGCAACCGACGACGCTTCCCGGGCGGACGCCGAGCTCTTCGGCAACACGCCGCGCAATCGAACGCGCTGCAATCCGCCTTGGCTGCGTGTGCGCAATGCGTCCGAGGACGCCGCGCCCAAGCTCAAGGCAGAGTTTCGGCAGCTGCGTGCTCTTCCCCGATCCGGTTTCGCCGGCAACGACAACGACCTGATGTGCAGCGAGTGCCTCGCGCAACGTGGGAAGTGACGCCGTCACCGGAAGTTCAGGCGGATACGCAATGGGCGGCACCAACTCGCGGCGGCGCTCGCGCTCTGCTGTGCTGCGCACAATGGCCTTCTCAACCGCCGCGAGTGCGCGCGGATCGGCCGCGCCAGTCTCGCGGAAGCGCTTTTCAAGCCCACCCAGACGTGCACGAAGTTCGCGCCGATCCGCTGGCATGACGTGCTCGAGACGCTGGATGAGTTCGCGCGGAAAGGACACAGGACGACCGACGATATCCGCGCGCGCCGCCCTTTGCCGAGGTCGCGCTCGGTTCTGACGACGGCGCGACCCGGGCGAACCCAACGTGCGCGATACCGATAGCCGAGTACGAAACCCAGTCCGCCGAGCCGGCCAACCGGAAATGACAACCGATCTACGCACGAAACCGCTTGGACGCGCGTCTCGCGGAGCAAATCCCCTTGCGAATGCGAGAACGGGAAGTATCCTCAGCGCGATGCAGCCTCCGTTTCCAACATCGTTGCGAACGTGTGATCGTCGCGACGGCTGCCGCATATCTTCGTTCTGTGGAGCGGTTCTCGCAGCACTCGTCGCCGGACTTCCGATCCACGCGCAAGGCGCCCCAGACGCTCGCACGTTCCGTGATGTGCCACGCGTCACGGTGTCCGAACCCGAACGTTTCCGAACGGTGTTCGATCGCGCACGCACCGCACTCACCCGCGTGGCGATCTTCGGAGATTCCCAAGAGACAGCGCCGAATGGGTGGGGCGGCCATTACGTCGCGCATCTCAACGCGGGATTCTGCCGGATCTACGGCCCGGCGGGTGAGACCACCTTGTTTGGCAACACCTCACACTACCCCCCGCTTCCGCAATGGCTCGCGACCATGCGCGAGAGCGAGGCGCGCACGAGTTCGACCACGCCAAGCGCAGCAATTCCACCTGGCGTGTTTCTTGGATCGCTGCTTCGTGGCGGAACCGGAGAGTTCGACGTATTCCGCAACGTGTTCCTCCACGATGCATCGCGCACGATTGATCCCGCACTGGCGGACGGAACCTGGTTTGATCCAGTTGGCCCGTACATCGCGGAAGTTGCGGTGCGTGCGCGCATCGGTTCCCCCGGACTCCTCTGGAGTAACGCACCCACCGATCTTGATACACCACACCCAAACGCCGCCATCGTTGCAAGCGGCACGTGGTCGCTTGCAACGAAGACGCAACCGGACTCGATCGTTTGGTTCGAAACACCCCCGCTCAGCTTTGCCGGCAAGCGACACCTGCAGTTGGGCATTCGCGGAGAGTCGCCTGACGTCGGCACCGATTTCGTCGGGCTTCGATACCGCAGTCTCTCCGCGCACAAAGGCCTGCTCGTGCAGAGCTTCTCGAAGGGCGGCATGCGGATCTCTGATCTCACCACCAACCACGGCGACTCCGGCGCGGTGCTGCGCGCGTGGGGCGCTCATGTTGCGGTGATTCAATACGGCGCAAACGACGCGGGCAACGGTATCTCGATCGCATGGTGGCGATCGAGGGCCGAAGAGACCATCGCGTGGATTCGCGCTGCAATGCAAGATCCGTCGTTTCCGGTGATTCTCGTTGCGGAGCTCCACATCAGCCAATCGCAGCCCGCGCTTGCAATCTTCGATCAGATTCCCGTGGTCGCGCACGACATCGCGCTTGAAGATGCAAACGTGCTTGCCCTCAACATGCTCCGCATCGCCAACGAGGACTTTCACTGGGGGCCGTCTCCAACCGGAACATGGCGCCCCTACCTGGCGGATGCCGCGCACTATCGACCCCATGCGCAGCGGTTGCTTGCACAGGCATTCGTTGGAGAAATCGCGCAGACGTTGGCGATCGACGACCCGTCGTGCACGTTGCCCCATTGGCGCGACTGCGCGCGCGCGCTTGGCGCGTCGTGCCAGAGTACAAACTGCCGCGTGGTCACAGATGCCGATGCTGCAGTACTTGGGCTTGATTGGCAAGGAGCGGGCTCCACGTGTATCGATGGCGACAAAGACGGAGCCGCTGATCAATGTGCAGAGCCACGACCCGGCGATCTTGATGGCGATGGCGCAGTCGGTCCCGGCGACCTCGCGATCCTGTTGGCTGCGTGGGGAAGCGGCTTTGAACCGGCCGATCTCGATCGTGACGGCGTGGTCGGCGCGCCTGACCTCGCGCTTCTTCTCGCCGATTGGACGCACGCGTCTGGCCGATAGTTGCGCGGCGACCTTCCTCTGAGCGGCCGGCTTTCGCCACGCGGGTTGTCGCCCGCGTGGTATTCTCTGCGCCTTCGGGCGCTTAGCTCAGTCGGTAGAGCACCGCCATTACACGGCGGGTGTCGCAGGTTCGAGTCCTGCAGCGCTCATTCGGGGCTTCGGCCCTCCTCCACCGCTGCCACGCCTTCGGCCAGCAGTCACCTGCATGAGACAGCGCAAGGATCGTCTATGAACCCGCAGCGAGATCGATGCCCCCAATCACCGCCCATGGTCTGCGCACGGAAGCGCACGCCGACGCTGCACACAGTTGACCACAGTCGAGATGTTGTACGTCGATCTGTCGCCGCATCACTCTTCACCGTGGTCGTTGCGTGTGCGCTTCTGATCGTTGGGTGCGGCGAGATCATCGAGCGCGTGCCTGCGCGCCCACGACAAGATCGCGCAAACGCCGCGAACTTTGTGCTCGACGTGGATCCCATGATGCGCGGAACAGTCGCGAGCGAAACAGCAATCGCCGGCCTCGAGCCCGTCATTGTGCGCGGCTACGGACTTGTTGTCGGACTGAAGGACACCGGTGGACGACTCATGCCTGCTGAAGTGCGAGGCATGATGATCCAAGAGCTCGCGCGTCGCGGGATCGGCAATCCTGCAGTCAGCCCTGAGGGCTGGACTCCGTCTCGACTTCTCGACAGTGCCGAAACCGCCGTCGTGATCGTTGAAGGCGTGATTCCGCCGGGCGCAACCAAAGACACCAAGTTCGATGTTCGCATCAGCGCGTTGCCGGGCTCCGATGTCACCAGTCTCGAAGGTGGACGTCTCTACACCACCGATCTCCGACCCGGCCCACTCTTTGTGGGTTCGCGGCAGGCGCGCATCCTTGCGGAAGCCAAAGGCAACATCTTCATCAATCCGTTTGTCGAACCTGGCGCCACGCGACAAGACGCCGTGAATCGGCTGGTTGGTCGCATCCTCGACGGCGGCACCACCAAGGAAGACATTCCGCTCAAGCTCGTGCTCGCGACATCGAGTCATACACGCGCCCGCACGATCCAGACTGCAATCAACTCAACGTTTCCTCGAGAGCAGAAGCAGAAAGATGAAACCGCGCGTGGCCAGAACGCGGATTCGATCGAGCTCTCGGTTCCGCCGTCGTTCAAGAGCCGAACCGAGGAGTTCATCCAACTTGTCCGCCATCTTCCGCTCGACGTCACGGCATCAGAGGCAACCGCGCTTGCTGTTCGTCGCGCGGTGATCGCGAACCCTGGAACGTCCGAAGCCGCAATGTGGCGATTCCGAGCACTTGGAAAGCGCGCACTGCCGATCATTCAGGATCTCTATTCGTACACCGAAGAAGAACCGCGCATGGCTGCGCTGCGCGCTGGAGCTGCGCTCAACGATCCACTCGCGGTGGCGCCGCTGATTGACCTTGCAAAGAACGGAACGCTGGGCAATCGCATTCGGGCGGTCGAACTCCTCGGCGATATGGGATTCAACCCCGACATCGATCTCGGCTTACGACCGTTGCTTGACGACATCGAAGTGGATGTGCGACTTGCAACGTACGACGCGCTCTTCAAGCGGCGCGACCCGATCATCGAGCGACTCACGATCGACGACAAGTTTGATGTGGCGATCGTGCCAAGTTCGACGCCCCTCGTCTATGTGGTACAGAGCGGCCGCCCCACGATTGCCGTCTTCGGGAGAGAACTGGCGGTTGAGCGCCCCCTTACCGTCTCAGCGTGGAGCAATCGGCTGATGATGAAGGCCGATGCGGGCGATGATGAGTTGCAGGTCTTCTTCCGCCGACAGTCCGGCTCGAATCCTGAGGTTCAGTTGGCGAATCCACGGCTGGCGGAGCTGATCCCGTTCCTCGGTCACACGACAACCGTCGAGCGCCCGATGCCTGGCCTCGGTCTCTCTTACGGTGAGACGATCGGCGCGGTCCATCAGTTGTGGCGGCTCGGCTATCTCAAGAGCGATTTCAAGGCCGAACAGGATCGCATTCTCGCCGCGATTCGACGAAACCAGACCGAACAAGAGTCGATGGAACGACCGGAGTTTGAGGCCGAGGACTACACGGAGCCGCTGCGCATGGGCGGCTCTCCAGACGGCGCTCTGGGGAGCGATCTCAGCGGCCTCGAGCCACCGCCTCCGGTTGATCTTCCGGCGTCGGGGCGCGATACTGTGCCACGTTGATTCTGGAAGGGTCTTTCCATGACGCGCGGCATTGCGGCGCACGCGGCAGGATCGTCCGAGTCCATGAAGAAAGATGCCGACCGCTTCCCAGGAGGGGACGCCGGCGACGGATGGCGCGCCGATACGCGCGAAGAGAATGGTTCGTGCGGTCGGTGGACATCACCGGCGAGCATGCGACACGGAGGTCGAGTTCGATGCGTCTTGCTAAGTTGGTTCTGAGCGGTTTCAAGAGCTTCGCCGATCCGACGGAGTTCCGTTTCGACGCGCCGATCACAGGCATCGTCGGCCCGAACGGCTGCGGCAAGTCGAATGTCGTTGACGCAATCAAGTGGGTGCTCGGCGAGCGAAGCGCGAAGAGCCTCCGCGGCGGCGCGATGCTCGACGTCATCTTCGCGGGAAGCGCCGCGCGCAAGCCCGCGGGAATGGCCAGCGTCACCCTCTGCTTCGAGAACCCGGTTCTCGCCGTCGCGATCGAGCGGAACGAGGACGAGACGCAGCTTCTCGACAACGAGGTCGACCCGGAGACGGGCGAGCCGATCGAGCGCGTCGTCGACCGGCGCAGCGTCCGCAACCGCCGCCTCCCGATCGACACCGATCTTGTCGAGGTGACGCGTCGCCTCACCTCCGACGGCAAGAGCGACTACCTGATCAACGGCCGCAAGGTGCGGCTCAAGGACATCCGCGACCTCTTCCTCGACACGGGCATCGGCAACGATGCCTACTCAATCATCGAGCAGGGCAAGGTCGACGCGATGCTTCTCGCGAATCCCGTCGAGCGCCGCGCCATCCTCGAGGAGGCCGCGGGCGTGGCGCGATTCCGCGTTCGTCGCGTAGAGGCAACGCGCAAGCTCGAAAGCGCAGAGAAGAACCTCGTCACGACTCGCGAGCAGTTGGCGAACACAGAGCGCCGTCTCCGCATTGTGCGCGGACAGGCCGACAAGGCGAAGCGCTTCCAGGAGCTCGACGCGCGCAGACGTTTCCTCCGGCGTGCACTCTCGCTCGACCTCTTCCATGAACTCGAGGAGCGCCTCCATGGGCTCACGAGCGAACTGCAGGTTCTTGAGGCGGAGAAGGCCGCGCTGATCGCGGCACTCTCTGCGGCGGAGGACGCGAAGCAGGACGCAGAGATCGCGCGCCACACGGTCGAGACCGAGCAGCATCGCCTTGAGCAACGGAGGCTTGAGCTTTCGGGTGTCGAGGCGCAGGCGAAGCAGCGCGCGGAGTTCGCGCAACGTACGCTTGGCGAGGCGCAAGAGGCGCTCGCTGGCGAGCGCTCGCAGATCGCGCTTCTTGAAGAGGAGACGGCTGCGCTCGCGGCCGACGCCGCGAAGGCAACTGAAGACCTCGAGCGCGCCACGTTGGCTGCGCGGGAGCTCGACCAGGTTGCCACCCATGAAGGCGCGCGCCGACAGCAGGCGCAGCAGCAAGCCTTCGAGGCGCAGCGCACCGCGGATCTCGTGGGCGAGCAATCTGCGCGGCTCGAGCGCGAGCGCGGCGCCCAGTCGCAGCGGCTCGCGGGAATCGAATCACGGTCGAGGTCGCTTGGCGACGAGCTCCGACGACTCGCCGCGCGCATCGAGCCGTTCGCGCGCGAACTCGACTCATTGCGCGCCTCGCGCCTTGTGCAGGTCGTTCGCGGCCTCGTGGCAAACGACGAGATCGTCCGTATCCAACGGCAACTCGACGAGCGCACCCGCGCAGCAAGTTCGTTAAACGAATCGCAGTCGGCGCTTGCGCGAGCGTTGGCCGCGGTGCGCGATGAGCGCACCGCCGTTGAGTCGCGCCGCCGCGTTCTCGACGAAATGGGCCGCGCGCACGAGGGCCTCGGCTCAGGCGTTCGCGCCGTGCTCGCGGATCGTGCGCGGTTCCCCGCAGTCGTCGGCGTCCTCGCCGATCTCGTGGACACCGACCGCTCCAACGCGGACGCAGTCGAGGCTGCGCTCGGTGACTTGCTTGAGCTCGTCGTCCTCGACGACGCCGCCTCGCTTGCGGCGCATGCTGAGTCCGCGCTCTCGCTGCGTGTACGCGTGGCGTTCGCGGCCGCGATGCAGCCCGCCCCGCACGCGGCGCAGATCCCCGCGGTCGCGGGCGCGACACCGCTGCTCGAGTTCGTGCGGCTCGACCCCCGCATCCGCGGCCTCGCGGAGCGCCTCCTCGGCACCACCTTCATCGTGGACACGGTCGATCGCGCGGTCGAACTCTCGCGCGGGGCGCTCGCCGGCTGCCGCATCGCGACCCGCTCGGGCGCGCTCGTCGATGAGCGCGGCCGCGTCATCGCAAACGCCTCCGCGCGCGCCGATGCAGCCGCTGGCGGCTTCCTTGCGCGGCGCGCCGAACTCGCAGAACTGAACGCGCGCGCCAACGAACTTGCTGTGCAGATCGTGGGTCTCGAGCAGGAGTCCCTCCAGCTCGATGTCGAGTCAAAGGCAGCGCAGGACTCCGCGCGCGCCGCAAGCCAGCAGCTCGCAGAGGCCCGCCGCAGCGCGCTCGACGCAGTCCACCAGACAGAGCGCGTCGAGCAACTCATGCGCCAGATCGAGCGCCAGCGCGATTCCGCGGCAGGTGAGGAGAAGCACCTCCTCGAGCGCCTGCGCACAAGCGAGGAAGAGTCACACGCGGTCTCCGCGAAACTCGACGCGCTTGCCCGAGAGGTTGCAGACGCAACCGCGCGTCGCGACGAGGCGCGCGCCGCGCTCGAGGCTGCGAAGACCGCGGCTGTGGAGGCGGGCGACGCAGTTGCGGCGGCACGCGTCCGCTCGGCTGAGGCGCAGGCTGCGCTCGACGCCGCGCGTCGCGAGCAGCGGCATATCGAGTCGCGTTCGGGCGAGGTCGCACGGCAAGAGACCGCCCTCAGAGAAAGCTCTATCCGCCGCGTCGCCGCGATCGAGCGCGCGGAAGCCATGCTTGAGGAAAGCCAAACGGCGCTCACCGAGGCGTCCGCAGGCCTCGCGTCGCTTGCTGTTGAATTCGCGGGGATCGCGGAGCGACTCCGCGACGCGCAGGCAGCCGTCGAGAACTCGTCCCGCGAGGTTGAGGGCGCACGCACGAACGCGACCCGCGTCGAGCGGAACGCACATGCAGTCGAACTGTCGAGGCGCGAACTTGAGGTTCGCCGCGAGAGTCTCGAGGAGCAGACCCTCTCCGAGGTCGAGCTCGACCTGCGCGCGTCCTACGCGGGATATCTCGAGGAGCGCGCCGCAGAGGGGTTCGAACCGATCGAGCGCGAGAGCGCGCAGAGCGAGGCGGACGATCTCAAGGAGGCGATCCGCAGGCTCGGCAATGTCAACCTCGACGCCATCGACGAGCTCTCGCAGCTCGAGGTCCGCAACGAGGAGCTCGTCAAGCAGCTCGCCGATATCGACAGCGCCAAGGCAAGCCTCGAGGCGCTCATCACAGAGCTCGACGACGCAAGCAAGACGCGCTTCCAAGAAACTTTCGAGCGCGTGCGCGAGACCTTCGCGGGCCAGACGGGCATGTTCCGCAGGCTCTTCGGCGGCGGCAGCGCAGACATCTACCTGCTTCCGCTCGAGAACGGGGAGACAGACTGGCTCGAGTCGGGCGTCGAGATCCGCGCGAAGCCGCCCGGCAAGGAGCCGCGCGTCATCAGCCAGCTTTCGGGCGGCGAGAAGACGATGACGGCGGTCGCGCTCCTCATGGCGATCTTCCAGTCGAAGCCGTCGCCGTTCTGCATCCTCGACGAGGTCGACGCCGCGCTCGACGAGGCGAATGTCGAGCGCTTCTGCCACGCGCTGACGCCGTTCCTCGATGTGTCGCACTTCATCGTCATCACCCACCACAAGCGCACCATGCAGGCGTGCCACCAGCTCTACGGCGTCACGATGCCCGAGCGCGGCGTCAGCAAGCGCGTGGCGGTCAAGTTCGACGAGGTCGGCAGCGACGGACGGCTCTCGAAGGCTGCTTCCGAGCGCGCCGTGATGGAGCCGCAGGCCGAACCGGACACGCAGCCCGAGGCCGCGCCCGTGAGGAAGCCGCTTGCGTCGGTCATGATCGAGATCGACCCGACGCTCGATGCGCCGGCGGTTTCCGAGAAGGCGCCGCCGAGCGCAGCGCTGGCCGACGCTTGGAAGGACTGAAGTCGCGCGATGGGGTTCTCTCACGGAGGCACGGGGCCACGGAGGCCAAGTCCGTTGGCCTCGCGCCGCGTGCGTTGAGAAGAGGAAGAAGGGTTTCGTACCGAATCGCCTTGCGGTCCTTGACCAACTTCTTCAATATCTCCGATCCTTCTTATCTGCCCGTTCCCTCCGTGCAGAGGACGTTCCCTCCGTGATCTCTGTGCCTCCGTGCCTCCGTGAGATACACCTCGGGTCAAAGACACGCGAGAGCGGGTCTCACGGCCGCACGCGCACGCTGATGTACTTCAGGTCGATGTACGCATCGAGCCCGTGCGTGCCGCCTTCGCGGCCGAGGCCCGAGTCCTTGCGGCCGCCGAAGGGCGCTTCCGCCGCGCTCGGCGCGCCGTCGTTGGCGCCGACGACGCCGCAATCGAGCGCCTCCGCGACGCGAAGCAGGCGGTCCGCGTCCTGGGTCATCACATATCCAGCGAGCCCCGATGAGACGCCGTTCGCGAGCTCAATCGCCTCGCGCTCGCCCGAGAAGGTCATCGCGGCGACGACCGGTCCGAAGGTCTCCTCGCACGCGCACGCCATCGTCGGAGCGCAGCCCTCGAGGATCGTCGGCGCGTAGAAGCGGTCGGCAAGGCCGGCGACTTTGACGCGCGTTCCGCCCAGCCGCACGCGCGCGCCGGACGC
>JBILDS010000034.1:0-17105 GCA_044352505.1 Phycisphaerales bacterium | reverse complement strand
GGATCTCGGGCAGCATCGGCACGGTGTGGCGGGGGAGGTAGACGCTCGTCGCGCGCGCCCGCGCCTCCTCGTCGAGCGCGGAGTCCTTGGTGACGAAGTGCGCGACATCTGCGATGTGCACGCCGAGCTCGAAGTTGCCCGTGATCGCGTCGTGCGCGATCGAGATCGCGTCGTCGAAGTCCTTCGCGTCGGGCGGGTCGATGGTGAAGATGAAGCGGTGGGTGAGGTCCTCGCGGTCCTCCCACGCCGACGCGCCGCTCTCGCCCGCAGCGGCCGCAGCAGCCCCAGCCGCCGCCGCCGCCTTCGTCGCGCGCTCGAACGACACCGCCGCCTCGCGCGCCTGCGCGACGCAATCCTCGGGGAAGACCTCGCGGATCATGTAGGTGGCGATCACGGCCTGCGTCTCGACATCGGGGCGGCCCGCCTCGCCGAGCACCTCGAGGATCACGCCCTCTGCGAGCGCGCCTTCCTCGGGCCAAAGCAGGATGTCGACGACGACCTTGTCGCCTTCCTTCGCGTTCTTGGCACCCGGGTCGCGCACGACGATCGGGTCGCGGATCGCGCGGCCATCGGGCTCGACGATCCACTCGCGCCCGCGCTTCACGAGGACGCCCGCAAACCGCGATTGCCCGCGCGACAGCACCTCGACCACGCGGCCGAAGATGTCGTCGCGCGCACCGAGCGGCGTAGCGCCAAAGCCGCGGTTCCAGCGGTCGCCGCGCCGCACGACCTTGACGCGCACGCGATCGCCTGAGACGGCGTCCTTCGTCTCGCCCTGCGGCACGAAGAGGTCGCCCTCGCGGTAGTCGATCTCCGTCTTGATGAACCCCATGCCGCGCGGCGTCAGCTTGATAACGCCCTCAATCTCCTCAGGCATGCGCGGGAGACGCAGCTTCTCGTCCTTGCCAATCTCGAGGAGTTCGGCCTCCGCAAGCTGGCGCACGGTCTCCATGAACTCCGCCTCGTCCTCTTCCGAGACGCGCAGCTGCCGCGCGACCTCGCTCATGTACATCGGCAGATAGTTGCGGTGGGCGAGATGGTCGAGAATACGGCTCTTGAAGCGGAGGCTCACGCGCGCAGTGTAGAGACCCGCGGGCGGCGCGGACGGCGCGTGCTCGGGGATCGCTACTTCTTCCGCGCGCGGGCCTTGCTCGCGGCGGGCTTCGCGGCCGCCGCAGGCTTCTTTCCGCCCTTCGCGACGATGTTGCCGATGCCGCGCCCGATGCGGGACTGGTGCGTCGCGCGTGCCTCGATGCGCTTGTTCTCAGCGGCAGCGGCGGCATCTGGCTTCGACTCTGGCTTCACGTCGGGCTTCGACTCTGTCCTCGTGCCTTGCGTCGCATCGACCTTCGCATCGGTCTTCGCGTCGGTCTTCGCGTCGGTCTTCGCGTCGGTCTTCGCGTCGGTCTTCGACTCCGCTCTCGCCTCGCCCGACTTCTTCTCTGCTTCCTCGCCCGACCTGTAGCTCTCGCTGCGATAGTCGGTCTCGTAGAAGCCGCCGCCCTTGAAGATCACGGCGCCGCCGATGCTGATCTTCCGCTCGACCTTCATCTTGCGACACTTCGGGCACACGGCGATCGGATCAGCCTTGATCGACTGGAACTCCTCGAACTCGTGTGCGCACGCGCGGCAGATGTACTCGTAGGTTGGCATGGATCCCGTCTCATCGCCTGCCCGCAGCCGGCTCTCAGGCCTCCGGCGCAACCGCGACTTTCGCAGGTCGCAGCACGCTTTCACCAATCTTCCATCCAGTCTGGAAGCGCATGCTCACGCAGCCCGGCGCCACACCTTCCGCAGGTTGCTTCATCACCGCGTCGTGTTGCATGGGATCGAACGGCGCACCAAGTACGGGATCGATGCGAGCAATACCGTTTTGCTCAAGTGCTTTCTGCAATTCCGTGCGCGTCATTTCAATCGATTTCGCCATCTGCTCAACCGTAACCTTCGTGTGATCCTGCGCGAGGGCAAGGTCGAAGTGGTCGAGCACCGGCATCAGGGCTCGCGTGAGTTGGACGAGCCCGCCTGTGCGCGCACGCGCTTCATTCTCGACCGAACGGCGTTGGAAGTTCGCGAAGTCCGCCTGCGCACGCAGTTTCGCGGCGATCGCATCGTCGCGCTCAGCCAACAACTTCTCGATCACCTCCATCGAGTCGGTGTCACCGTCGGTCGGCTCATTGCGGTCTTCGTTCATGACATCTTCCATTCCATCACGCGTTTCACCAAAGGTGGTCTCGGGTTCAGTCGGAGTCTCGTGTTCCATCGCATGCACCTTGCGGGCGATCGGTGTTGCAAACCCAATCAGATACCAAACGGATTGATCTTATTCCAAATGCTCTGTTTGGCGGTGTTCACATCGGTCTTCTCTGTCTGCGCATACTCCGCAAGCAGGCGTCGTTGTTCGTCGGTGAGTTTCTTCGGAACCACGAGTTGCAGCACAACGTGGAGATCGCCGCGCTCCTTCGATTGAAGCTCGGTCATGCCCGCACGCTCAATCACGATGGCTTCTCCGTGCTGACTTCCAGCAGGAATCTCGATTTCGCGCTCGCCGTCGATCGCGTGCACCTTGACCGTCGCGCCAAGCGCGGCCTGCGCAAACGCCATGGGTTGAACTGTAATGAGATCAGCGCCGCGACGCTCAAAGTGCTCATGATCCGCCACCCGCACCACCACGTGGAGATCCCCGCGGGCGCCCTTGCCCTCGGCGCTTGCCTCAGGTGGCGGCGGTTCGCCTTCACCAGCAAGTCGAACCACTTGCCCATCTTCAATACCGTTTGGGATGCGCACGGCAAGTTTGCGCTTGGTCGATACGCGCCCCTGTCCGCGGCACTTCTCGCACTTCTCGGTGATGACGTTTCGACGACCTCGGCACTCTGGGCAGGTCGTCACCATTCGGAACATGCCGCCAAATCCGGTCTGCGCAACCTGTCCCTGACCACCACACGTTGGGCATGACACAGGCTTCGATCCAGGCTTCGCGCCCGAGCCTTTGCACGGCTCACAGACGTCGAGGCGCTTGAACTCGACTTCACGCTCACAGCCTTTGAAGGCATCCTCAAGCTCGATCTCGACCTCTGTTTCGAGGTCAAATCCTCGCGCGGGTCCGCGTTGACCACGTCCGCCGCCTTGCTGCCCAAAGATGTCGTTGAACATCGAGAAGATGTCATTGACGTGCATGGAGCGGAAGTCATGCCCCGGGTTTTGTCGCAGCCCCGCATGACCATGTCGATCGTAGAGCTGCCGCCGCTCGGGGTCGGACAAGACCTCATAGGCCTCCGTGCACGCCTTGAACTCGCCTTCTGCTTCGGCGTTTCCAGGGTTGCGGTCGGGGTGCCATTTCATCGCAAGGCGCCGATACGCCCGCTTGATGTCGTCCTGTGACGCGGCCTTCTCAACCGACAGGATCTCGTAGTAGCAGCGTGTCTGCGGCATGCGCGTTCCTGATCCGCTTGTGCAAGAGACGCGCGAACCGCCCGCGCGTCCCGTGAGTTCGGAAACTGCTTTCTTAACAAGCGTCTCAACGCGGTTTCCCGCGTTGAGACGGGAAATCTCAGTTGATGGCGCCTTCGACAGGAGCCTCATCATCCTTCAGATCTGTCACGATCACATCGGTTGTGAGCATGAGCCCCGCAACGCTTGCGGCATTGACGAGCGCAGTCTTCACAACAAGCGCAGGATCGATGATGCCGCCCTTGACGAGGTCCTCGTAGGAACCCGTCGCAGCGTTGAAACCGACATTGGACTTCGCCTCGCGGATCTTCGAAACGACGAGGTCACCATCGTGGCCCGCGTTCTCGGCGATCTGCGCGCACGGCCGCTCCATTGCCTCTGCGACAATGTCGAAGCCGAACTTCTCGTCGCCCTTCGCTTTCTTCTTCGCTTCGAGCACAGCGTCGATTGCGCGCACAAGCGCAACGCCGCCGCCAGCAACGAAGCCCTCCTTCGCGGCCGCGCGGGTCGCGTGCAGAGCGTCGTCGACGCGATCCTTCGTTTCCTTCATCGCAAGTTCTGTCGCGCCGCCGACCGAGATGATTGCCACGCCAGAGACGAGCTTGGCAAGACGCTCGTTGAGCTTCTCGCGGTCGTAATCGCTGGTGGTGCGCTCGATCTGCGCACGAATCTGATCGGCGCGTGCTTCGATGTCCTTCGTCTTTCCGCCGCCTTGAACAATCGTGGTCTCATCCTTGGTGATGACAACCTTCTTCGCGGTACCGAGCTCCTTGAGCTCAACGTCCTCAAGGCTGCGACCGATGTCTTCAGCGAAGAACGCTCCACCGGTGATGACGCCGATGTCGCCGAGCATCGCCTTGCGACGGTCGCCGAAGCCAGGAGCCTTCACGGCGCAGACTTGGAGCACGCCGCGCAGACGATTCACGACGAGCGCTGCCAGCGCCTCGTTCTCGACTTCTTCCGCGATGATGAGGAGCGGCTTTCCGGCCGACGCAACCTTGTTCAGAAGCGGGAGCAACTCGGCGAGATTCGAGATCTTCTTCTCATTGATGAGAACAAGTGGATTCTCGAGCACGCACTCGGCTCGCTTCGGATCGGTCATGAAGTACGGCGAGAGGAAGCCCTTGTCGAACGACATGCCTTCGACATAGTCGAGGGTCGTCTCCGCGGTCTTCCCTTCCTCGATTTCGCAGACGCCTTCGGCGCCAACCTTGTCGATCGCTTCAGCAATGAGCTTGCCGATCGCGGCGTCGTGATTGGCCGAAACGGTTGCAACCTTCTCGAGATCGGCCTTGCCCTTGCACTTCTGCGCCATGTCGGTGACCGCATTGGCGGCCGCCTGCGCCGCAGCGTTGATACCGCGCTGGATGGCGACGGCGTTCGCGCCTGAGGCGATGTACTTCAGTCCGCCGTTGAAGATGGCGCCCGCCAGAACCGTGGCGCAGGTTGTGCCGTCGCCCGCAACATCGGCGGTCTTCTTCGCAACCTGCTGCACCATCTTGGCGCCCATGTTCTCGAACGGAGCTGGCAGATCGATCTCCTTTGCGACGGTGACACCATCCTTGGTGATCTGCGGGCCACCGTAACTCTTCGCGAGGAGCACGTTGTGTCCAACGGGCCCCATCGTCACGGCGACGGCCTGCACGAGCTGGTCAACGCCGCGCTTGAGCTCTGCGCGCGCCGCCGCATCGAACTTCATTTGCTTCTGTGCCATATGAATTGCCTTTTCTGAGAGCGTGGGATTCGTGGATCACTTCGCCATAACGCCGAGCAGTTCGCTCTCGCGCATGATCACGTGCTTGGTGTTCTTGATTTCGATTTCGGTGCCGGCGTACTTGCCGTACACAACGGTGTCGCCCTTCTTCACGTTGACAACGGCGCGCTCGCCGTTCTCAAGGAGAAGTCCCGGGCCGACAGAAACCACGGTGCCCTGCATGGGGCGCTCCTTGGCGCTCTCGGGAAGGAAGAGGCCGCTCGCGGTCTTGGTTTCGGGCTCGATTGGCTTGATGAGGATTCGGTCTTCGAGGGGTCGAACAGTGGACATTGCTGTATCTCGTACTTTCTTTCGTACATCGCGTATCGCGCGTGATGCGTGTGTTTCGTGTGACTGAACTCAACGGGGCTTCGCGGTGGAGGAGCGGAGGCTTAGAAGCCCATGCCGCCCATGCCGCCCATGCCACCCATTCCGCCCATTCCGCCCATGCCACCCATGCCACCCATGCCACCACCGTGGTCATGATCGTGGCCGTGGCCGCCAGCATCCTTGGGCTGCGGCTTCTCGCTGATCGCGCAGTCGCAGGTGAGGATGAGGCCCGCAACGCTCGCTGCGTTCTGGAGCGCGGTGCGATCAACCTTGGCCGGGGTGATGACACCCTGCTTCACAAGGTCGCCGTACTCAAGCGTGAGCGCGTTGAAGCCCTCATCGCCCTTCATCTCCTTGACCTTTGCGACGACGACGGTGCCCTTTTCGCCGGAATTTTCAGCAATCGTGCGCAGCGGCACGCAGAGCGCCTCTGCAACCGCCTCAACGCCAGCGACCTCGTCTCCGACGCAGCTCTTGCGAACCTTGTCGAGCACAGAGATCGCGCGAATGAAACTGGTGCCGCCGCCCGCGACAACGCCTTCGGCGACAGCCGCGCGGGTTGCGTGCAGTGCATCCTCGACGCGCGCCTTCTTCTCCTTGAGCTCGGCTTCGCTCGATGCGCCAACGTTGATTTGCGCAACGCCACCCGCAAGCTTCGCAAGGCGCTCTTGGAGCTTCTCACGGTCGTAGTCACTGTCGGTTGCTTCGATCTCGTTGCGGATCTGCTCGCAGCGACCCTTGATCGCCGCGGTGCTTCCAGCACCTTCCACAACCGTGGTCTTGTCAGCGTCAATCACCAGCTTCTTCGCTTGGCCAAGATCCTTCATCGTGACCTTGTCAAGCTCGATGCCGAGATCCTTCATGATCGCCTTGCCGCCGGTGAGGATCGCGATGTCCTCAAGCATCGCCTTGCGGCGGTCGCCGTAGCCAGGGGCCTTCACGGCGCACACGTTAAGTACACCGCGCAGCTTGTTGATCACCAGCGCGCTGAGCGCTTCGCCCGTGACATCCTCAGCGATGATCAGGAGCGGCTTCTTCGACTCCATGACCTTCTCAAGGAAGGGCACGAACTTGGTGAGGCTGTCGATCTTGTCCTCGTACACGAGGACGAGCGCCTTCGAGAGTTCAACCGTCATCTCGTCGGTGTTGGTGACGAAGTTTGCGCTGAGGTAGCCGCGGTCGAACTGCATGCCCTCGACGACATCAATGGTCGTCTCGCGCGACTTGCCTTCTTCGACGGTGATGACGCCGTCCTTGCCGACCTTCTCGAACGCCTCAGCCATGATCTTGCCAATCGTGACGTCATTGTTCGCGCTGATCGACGCGACCGCAGCGATGCCGCCCGGAACCTTCTCGACTGGTCGCGCGCTCTCGGCGATCTTCGCGGCCACCGCGGTGACCGCCTTCTTCATGCCGCGCACAACGGCATTCGGGTCTGCGCCGGCTGCGATCTGGCGGAAACCCGCCTTGACGATCGCCTCAGCGAGAACGGTCGCCGTGGTGGTGCCGTCGCCCGCGTCGTCTGAGGTCTTCGACGCGGCTTCCTTCACGAGCTTGGCGCCCATGTTCTCAACCTTGTCGCGCAACTCGATTTCCTCGGCGACGGACACGCCGTCCTTGGTCACGGTCGGTCCGCCCCAACTCTTATCGAGTACGGCGTTCCGGCCGCGCGGACCGAGGGTGCTCTTGACGGCGGCGGCGAGCTTCTCGACGCCTGCGAGGAGGCTCTTGCGTGCCTCGTTCTCGAACGAAAGTTCCTTGACGGCCATCGTGGTCGTTCTCCGAATCTCGGGATCTACTGGAAACTCGATCTTTGGGTCACTACGGGTCCAACAACGCGGGGGTAGCAGTGGCTGCCCACCCGGTGCGGGGTGTCGTCAATACAAAGGCCGTACCAGCCTTGCGGCGGTTGGTCGCGCCGGCTCAGGTGCTGTGGCGTGACCAAGATTGAGCCGGAAATCCTGCTCAAACAGCACGTTACGACTCTGGCACGTCGTCGTGCCACGCGCGCGCCACCTGACAACTCGCGACCAGTGACGCGGCATGCTGCCGGAATGGCAGATGGGCGCATCGGCGCATCGTTCGGGCTTTGAGTTCGACCCGATGCCGCTTCGCCCGAAAGCCATCTGGTGGCCTACGGGTTGCCCCGTCCGTCACGAAGATCGGAGTCGCCGGTTTCGACGGGTCTTGGATCTTGGGTCCCGAACACATCCGCAACGGTGAGATCGGGTTGGAAGATGGCACGCACGATCCAGACAACATTCAACGTGAGGTACCCCAGGCCGACCGCCGCGAGTGCCGCGCTCGCGGCCGAGACCAAGCGAAGGAGCGCCACGACGGTCTCGTTCGAGGGGTCGGGTGCAGCGAGAAGTGCCGCGAATGACGCGCAGCCTGCGATGACGATCGCGAGCAGGAGTTCGTCGATTCGCTGCTTCGCGCTCTCGCGGTCTCGATAGACGCGCGAGCGGGGGCCAAGCTCGCGAAACACTGGACCAAGCGCGAGGAGCGTCATGCCTGCCGGGAGGGCGGTGGCGGTCAATCCAGCAATGGTGGGCGGCGACAGAGAAAGCGCAAGCCAAAGTGCAAACCCCACACAGCCGAGTACACGAATGCGGAGAACGCGACGCTCATCGCGCCGCGGCAGCACAACTGCAAGTGCAACCAAGCCCAGCGCCGTGCCGACGATCGCGGTTGCATGCAGCGCGGTCGCGAGCAGTGCGACGATCTGTGGAATCGGCTCCCCGGCGGTTGCGCCCTCGCGAAGCAGCGCCTCGCCCACGTAGGCCAAGGCGTACTCAGGAAGTCGCGCTGTCCCGGCGAGACATCCGATGGTCGCAAGCGCAAGCGCAACGGCGAGTCTTCGCGAATCGATTGCGGCCGGCTCGCCAGGGGCGGCGAGATCGAGGCGATGCGCGAGGCTCGCGATGATGTCGCGTCCGCATTCTGGGCAGCTCCCGCGCGCCGAGAGTCCTTCGAGGTCATAACCGCACTGGACGCATGCGAGCGGTCTGCGGATGACAGGATCGGACATTCCCGGAAGTGTTGCGCGTGAATCGGGGAGAAGCAAGCGTACGCGCGGTCAATTCGCAACCTTTGCGGCAGACTTGGCGTGTGCTGCACGGGCGCCGGCATCGACCACCGGCGATACACTCGCGGGATGCAAGAGAGAATCGCGGCGTTGCGCGGCAGTATCGCGTCGGTGTATATGGGAAACGCCCAGGCGGTCGACCGACTGATTGTGTGCCTGCTTGCGCGTGGCCACGCGTTGATTGAAGACGTTCCCGGTGTCGGCAAGACGGTGCTCGCCAATGCGTTGGCGCGGTCGGTTCGTTGCAGTTTCAACCGCATTCAATGCACGCCCGATCTTCTTCCTTCTGACGTCACGGGTACCAGCATCTATCGCCAGCAGTCCGGCACATTTGAGTTTCGCAGAGGACCGATCTTCGCGAACGTCGTACTCGCCGACGAAATCAATCGCACCACGCCACGCACCCAAGCGGCGATGCTTGAAGCGATGTCGGATGGCACCGTGTCGGCGGAGGGTGAGGTCCACCTCTTGCCGCAGCCGTTTCTTGTGGTGGCGACGCAGAATCCCTACGAGTTTGAGGGCACGTACTTCCTGCCCGAGAATCAACTCGATCGCTTTCTCATGCGGATTTCGCTGGGATATCCCTCGCCCGATGACGAGTCGCGCATTTTGCAGAAGCAGCCCGCCCGTACGGCACTTCCCGATCTTGTGCCCGTGATGGATGCGGAGGAAGTCCTCGCACTGCAACGCAAAGTTGATCAGATCAAGCTTGCGCAGGAACTTGTGGACTACATCATCGCAATTGCGACCGCCACGCGAAACAGCGAGGATCTCCAAGTCGGCGTGTCACCGCGCGGCGCGCTTGCGTTGGCCGCGGCCGCGCGCGCTACAGCGTTTGTTGCTGGGCGCGAGTACTGCGTGCCCGACGATATCGTTTCGAACGTTCTACCTGTCTGTGCGCATCGCGTGATTAGCCGCACCTACATGCATCAAGGCGACACGCTTACCACGCGCCGCATCATGCAGCGTGTGCTCGAGGCGGTGCCGAGCCCGGTGTGAAGTTGATGCGAGGAGCCCACGCACGATGAAGCGCACCGTTGTTCTTCTCTCAGGTGGCCTTGACAGCGCAACTGTGCTTGCGTGGATGCGCCGCGAAGGCTTCGCATGCCACGCGTTGAGTTTCCGCTACGGCCAGCGGCACGCGCATGAACTCGATCGCGCGGCGGAAATCGCGCACGCGCTCGGCGCGGTCGAGCACAAGGTGACTGAGATCGATCTGCGTGCGTTCGGCGGCAGTGCGCTCACCGCGGATATCGCCGTGCCGAAGGATCGCGCCGAAGGCGAGATCGCGCACGGCGTTCCGATCACCTATGTGCCCGCGCGCAACACGATCTTCCTCGCGTTCGCCCTCGCCTACGCCGAAACGATTGGCGCAAGCGACCTCGCGATCGGCGTGAACGCGATCGACTACTCGGGCTACCCCGACTGCCGCCCAGAGTTCATCGCCGCGTTCGAGCGCCTCGCGAACCTCGCGACCGCATCCGCCACCGAGGAGGGCGCGCGCTTCACGATCCACACGCCGCTCCAGCACCTGACGAAAGCGGGGATCGTCAAGCTCGCGCTCGAACTCGGCGTTCCCGTCGGCCGCACGCTCTCGTGCTACGACCCGTTGCCAGACGGCACACCGTGCGGACATTGCGACGCATGCCTCTTGCGCCGCAAGGGTTTCGCCGAGGCGGGCGTGGTCGACCGCTGAGAGGAATCTTCACGAAACTCGGGAATGCCCCGCGCGCCGCGCGCGTCGAGTGCCGACCGCGCGCCGTCGCGCGGCCGCTTCACACACCCGAGGCATTCATGCTGCACACCCGATCCGCGCTCGTACTGACCGCCTTCACCACCTCCATCGCAGCGCTTTCAGGCTGCGCCTCGCACTATGTGACGCCGGGCAACCCGGCGCCGCTCATGCAGATGGCCGCGCGGGATCAGCCGAGCGTCGATGCGCGGCCAATCGGCGACTCGGCCGTCGCCGACCGCATGGCCGTCGCGCCCGCCGCGAATTGGCCCGCGAACCTCGCCTTCGCGCGGATCCAGGGCTCCGGCTACCGCGCGTACGGCTCGCGCGGAGTCGACCGCGGATCGATCTCGCTCGTCGGCGCCGGCGACCTCGAGCGCGACACCGACACCGCAGCGATCGCCGCGTGGCCCGCGCTGCGCGGATTCTCGCGGCTCACGCCGATCCTCATCCCCGCATCCGACGACCCGATGGGCGCGCTGCGCGAAGGCGCAGCCACGCTGCGCGCCGACATCATCGCGCTCTACACCGTCGACACCGACTTCCGCGTCGACGACCGCGACATCGGCCCGCTCGGTCTCCTCACCCTCGGCCTCGCGCCCACGAAGAACGCGGTCGTGAACTCGACCGTCAGCATCGCGTTCTTCGATGTCCGCACCGGCTTCTGCTACGGCACCGCCGAAGGCAGCGCAAGCGACGACCAGCTGGCGAGCGCATGGACGAGCGAGCAGGCGATGGACGACGCGCGCCGCCGCGCCGAACGCCTCGCGTTCGAGCGGATGCTTGCGGAGGCCGGTAAGGCGTGGGCGGGGATCGCCGCCCAGTCGTCCGCGCCGCAGCCGGATCGGGCTCAAGTGGGCGCCGCTGGCAGTCGATAAGGTCACCTGCTCCGTCGGCGTGCGTCGACGGTACGGCCACGTCCAACACGACAGCAGGGGTACATCATGTTCGGAACCACGATCGTCTGCGCCGCAATTCTCGCCACCGGTGACGCCGCTGCGGCGCCTACGCCTGCCGCCACCCCGCAGGCGGTTGTCGCCTCCGCGAATCCAACCGCCTCGGAGCTGAAGCAGCGCCGCATGAAGCACATGATGGAGATGAACGCCAAGTACAAGGCGCATCCCGATCCGACTCCTGAAGTCGAGAAGCAGATCGAGCGGGAACTGGAGGAACTTGCAGACGAACTGCTCGTGGGCGTCGACTTCGAGACCCTCGATAGAGAGGCGTTCTCCGCCGCGGCGTCGATCGCAATGAAGGGGCAGAAGTCTCGTGAAAATCTCCGTGCGGCGTGCGTCAAGCGCGTCGAGTCACCGACCGTCGACGGGTTTGTTGCGGCACAGCAACTCCTTGCGCTTGCGCTCCGAGAGGAAGGCGATCTCGCGACCGAAGCCAGCCGCGTACTGACACACCCGGCGCTGCTCGATGCCTATCGCAGCGAGGATTCGGGCGTGAGTCTCCTCGCGCTCAACTTCTCGCTCTTGCAGGTGCCCACGGAAGTGCTGGAGAAGCACGCTGAGGCGATCCGTGCAATCGGCAGCATCTACGAAGCGAATCCGACGCTCGACGCGCTGATGTTCTCAAGCCTCTACTTGAAAGTCGCAGAGAAGGCGCTCGGCGAGGAAGAGGGCAACGCGCTGCGTCCAAGGATCGTGGCGGCGATCGACGCGCGACTCAAGACGGCCGAGAGCATGATTGAGAAGACGTTGCTTGAGAAGGAGCGGGAGAAGTTGACCGCGAAGTGACGCGGCACGCCGCCGCTGGCGCGAGGCAGCCGGATCTCTTCGGAATTCGGGGAAACACGCTCGTCCTGTCGATCAGGACTCGGGTAGTGTGTCCACATTCCCAACGAGGAGACCCCATGTTCGCGCTCACCCTTCTCACTGCCGCGTTCACCTTTCCCGCACCCATCATCATGCAGGCGGCGCAGCCCGCTGCGACCGCTGGCACCGCAGCCAAGTCGCCTCCGCCAACGGCCGAGGAGCTTGAGAAGCGCGTGGCGGATCTCTTCGAATCGCTGACGCAGAAGTACTCGAAGATGAACGCCCCGAGCAAGGAAGAGCTCGAGCGCATGCAAGCCGACGTCACAGCGCAGGCAGACGCTGCGATTGCAGATCTCGATCTGTCCGCGCTTGATGCCGCGCAGTTTGCAGCGCTTGAGCCGGTGCTCGCGCTCTCGCCAAAGGGTCGCGCCGCCGCGCTTCAGGTGCTCGGCGCACGGGCCGCGGCACCCACGCTTGATGGTTTCCGTGCGGCGGTACAGGCGGCGGGGTACTCGATGCAGTCGGGCGACATGACGCAGGCCGCGGACGCGCTGCTCACGCACCCTGCGCTTCTCGAGGGACTCGGGACATCAGAGGGTGCGATGGCGTTTGACGTGATCGCTGATGCGCCGGTTGAAACGCTGCAAAAGCACGCGGCCACGCTCGAGCGACTTGCATCAGCGTTCAGTGGTGGCGCACCAGCAACCACGCTCGCATCGGCTGAGTCGTACCTTCGCACCGCGTACGCTGTGCTGCCAAAGGAGCGCGTCGACGCGATCCGCGGCGACGTTCTTGCCGCGCTTGATTCTCGTCTCGCGTCCGCAAGCGGCCGCGAGAAGAAGATGCTTGAGCGCGTCCGTCGAACGCTCGATGGAGCCGCCGCACGCGGTGAATTACTCGGCTTCCCATGCCCGAAACTCCGCTGCGAGTGGGTGATGCGCACCGATGGCAGCTCACCCTGGACGTCGATTGAAGATCTCAAGGGCAAGGTCGTCGTACTTGACTTCTGGGCCACGTGGTGCGGTCCTTGCGTCAGCAGCTTCCCGGAGATCGCTGCGCTCCGAGCCGACTATCCGACCGACAAGGTTGAGATCGTGGGCATCACGAGCTTGCAGGGCATGGTCGCGCACCAAAAGCGCGATCCTGTTGAGTGCCAAGGTGACGCAGCGAAAGAGCAGGCTGAACTCATGACCTTCATGAAGGACATGGGTGTCACGTGGACGATCGCGATCACGAAGGAAGACGTCTTCAATCCCGACTTCGGCATCCGCGGCATTCCGTTCGTCGCCATCCTCGATACCGAAGGCAAGGTTGCGAAGGTCGGCATCCATCCCGCGGCCAAAGACGAGATCCGCAAGGCAATCGACGAACTGCTGGCGAAGGCCGCGAAGTAAGGGGCTTGGAAATGCTCTGATTGGGGGGGGGCTCCGGCACCGGACGCGTCGCGTATCGGGCGGCGACGCCTGTGGCCTCACCCAGACGGGGGCGCCCAAGACAGAGAAGTACCGAAGTGCGCGACAGATCGAAGCGATGGCTTGCGTTCGCACTCGCGAGTTGTACTTTTGTCGTCGCGTAAACGAGTGTCCCGCTTCCTGCGAGATGCGAGCCACCCTTCGTCGAGCTCGATTGACGGAGTCCATCATCTAAGTCGTTTGGAGGGTATCCGTGCCAATCATCGTCGCTCATCTGAAGAGCACCATCCGTATTCGTCTCGCAGCCGTCCTCGCAGCCTCGTTCGCCGCCGGGCTCGGTGCGCAGGTGGCGCATGCACAAGGCGCCTGCGGCGCCGACCTCAATCGCAACGGGACCGTCGAGTCCTCGGACTTGGCGCTGGTTCTCGCTGCGTGGGGCTTGTGTCCGGGCTGCGCCGCCGACACCAACTTCGACGGGGTGGTCGACGCGACGGATCTCGGGGCCGTGCTTGCGAACTGGGGTATGACCTGCACCGTGCCCGCGTGGGCCACGGTGCTCGAGTTCACGCCGCCGCCGACGGTCGTGTCGAATCCCGCGCTGCGGGCCGCGATCGCAGCGACAGGCCGCCCATGGCGCGTGCGGATGACCGCCACCCCGCAGATCGAAATGCTGCTCGTGCCGCCGGGAACATTCCAGATGGGCTGCTCACCGTCGCTGCAGTCTGGCTGCGCGGCCGACGAGAGCCCTGTCCACACGGTGACGCTCACAAACGCCTTCTACCTCGGTCGCTACGAGGTCACGCAGGCACAGTGGACGGCGGTGAACGGGCTGAACCCGTCTCACTTCAGCGGTTCGAGCTATCCGAATTCTGGCAACCGTCCCGTGGAGAGGGTCTCGTGGATCAACGCGACGAACTTCTGCGCAGGGCTTGGGTTGCGGCTCCCCACCGAGGCTGAGTGGGAGTACGCGTACCGCGCGGGGACGACCACGGCCTATCACTCGATGCCGGGCTACCCCGATGGAACCAACGACGAGGAACTCGCCGGAAACATCGGCTGGAACGAGCTGAACTCGGGCAACCAGACTCACAATGTCGGCCAGCTGGCGCCGAATGGGTTCGGGTTCCACGACATGGCCGGAAATGTGAACGAGTGGTGCAGCGACTGGCTCGGCCCGTACTCCGCCGAGCCGCAGACGAATCCCACCGGAGGCTCTTCGAAGAGCGGCTACCGCGTGCTTCGCGGCAATGCGTTCAACAGTCCGCGGTACTACCTGCGCTCGTCGAAGCGCTGGGGATTCCTGCCGAACTACCAGTTCTCGTGGATCTTAGGTCTCCGCGTCGCACGCAACCCGTGAGCGAGCCGCCGGACTTCCGCGGCTCGTGCGCGCCCTGAGCACGCGCGGGCATCGGCGGATCGAGCGGTCGCGGCTGCGGCCGTTCCCCTTGGCGGTACGGAGAGCTCGGGTGCCCACTCATACATCGAGGTTCTTCACCTCGAGCGCGTGCTTCTCGATGTAGGCGCGGCGGCGGTCGACGTCTTCGCCCATCAGGATGGTAAAGAGGGCGTCCGCTTCGCTCGCGCTTTCAAGCGTCACGCGTAAAAGCGTGCGGCGCGCGGGGTCCATGGTGGTCTCCCAGAGCTGCTCGGCTTCCATTTCGCCGAGGCCTTTGAAGCGCTTCACCTCGATGCCGCGGCGGCCGACCTCGAGCAGCGCGCGCACGATCGAGGGCACATTCGCGGCTTCGACGATCCCTGCGTCGCGCGCGCCTTCCTTTGCTTTCTTGGCGGTGGCGGGGGACTCGCCCTCGCCCTCGTCAGAGTTCGCGGCGGCGGCCGGCGTCTTGCCTGAGTCAACAATCCACGCGTAGCGCGTCGGCATCTTCTCGCCCGTCACGCCTTCGACCTGCACGCGGTCGTAGTCCTCGATCGAGATGTGCCAAGTCGCGAGCGCCCCGAAGATGCGCTCGAGCTCGCGGTTTTCATGGAGTTCCCGCAAGCTCGCGATGCGGCGGCGGTCGACCTTCATCTCATGCGTCACGAGGTCGTCGAGCACGAGGTCGTGCTTGGCCACGGCCGCGCGCGCACTGGCTTCGTCGAAGAAGAGCTCGTCGCCCTCAGCCCACGCGAGATGCCATGACGGAAGACGGGTCTTCGCGGTCGGGTCCTTCGCGCGCGACGCCAGCAGCTTCGTGAACGGAATGCCGCGGCGCTGCGACACCGTGACGAGTTCGTCGAGACGGTCGAGCGAGCGCACCATGCGGCGGATCTCGTCGCCCGACACGCGGTGGACGACGGCGCCCGCCTCGTCGCGCACGGCGAAGGTCGCGTGCGAGAGCGCGAGGTCGACGAGCGCGTCGGTCATGCGCCGGTCGTTGAGCACATAGGTCGCCTTCTTGGCGCGCAGCACTTGGTAGAGCGGTGGCTGCGCGATGAACACCTTGCTCTGGCGCACGAGCTCGGGCATCTGGCGGAAGAGGAAGGTCAGGAGCAGCGTGCGGATGTGCGAGCCGTCGACATCGGCGTCGGTCATGATGATGACGCGGCCGTACCGCAGCTTCGCGATGTCGAAGTCCTCGCCGATTCCGCACTGAAGCGCCTGAATGAGGATGCGGATCTCCTCGAAGCCGAGCACCTTGTCGAGCCGAGCCTTCTCGACATTCAAGAGCTTTCCGCGCAGCGGCAGGATCGCCTGGTGCACATGGTCGCGGCCGCCCTTGGCGCTTCCGCCTGCGGAATTTCCCTCGACGATGAAGAGCTCTGTCTTCTCGACGTCGTCGGACGAGCAGTCGGAGAGCTTGTGCGGCATGCCGCCCGAATCGAGCGAGCCCTTGCGCTTGATGAGCTCGCGCGCCTTGCGCGCAGCCTCGCGCGCCTGCGCCGCGAGCACGGCGCGCATGCAGATCTCGCGCGCTTCCTTCGGGTGTTCCTCGAGCCAGGAGCCCAACTTCTCGCCGATCGCGTTCGAGACGAAGCCCTCGATCTCCGGGTTGAGGAGCTTCTCCTTGGTCTGGTTGTTGAACTGCGGGTTCGGCAGCTTCACGCTCACGACCGTCACGAGGCCCTCGCGCAGGTCGTCGCCCGACGGCACGAGGTCCTTGAGCAGGTTGTTCTTGCGCGCGTAGCCGTTCACGACGCGCGTGAGCGCGGCCTTGAATCCCGCGACATGCGTGCCGCCGTCGCGGTTCGGGATGTTGTTGCCGAACGCGAGCGTCAGCTCCGCGTTCGAATCGACGTACTGCATCGCGAAGTCAAGGCGCAGCGACTGCGCCGGATCCTCTGCGGTGAGCGCGATCACGGGGCTCTGGATCGTCTTCTGCTCGTTGCGCCACGCGACATAGCCACCGATTCCGCCCGGGCTGTGGAAGGTGATATCGCGGCGCTGTCCGCTCGCGTCGACGCGCTCGTCGACGAGGCGGATGACAACGCCCGGGTTCAGGTACGACAGCTCGCGCAGTCGGTTTTCCAGCGTTTCGTAGCGGAATTCGGTGTCGGGGAAGATCTGCGGGTCGGGCAGGAACGAGATGCGCGTGCCGTTGCGCTTCTCGGTGGCGGCCGACTTCGGCAGCGTCTCGACGAGCTC
>JBILDS010000033.1:0-17130 GCA_044352505.1 Phycisphaerales bacterium | reverse complement strand
GCATATCTAGGTCTTGCGCTTGCGCGCACGGCGCTGCTTGATTCGCTTGGCGCAGTCGACGCATGTCGGCGCGGTCTCGCGATACGCGCAGAGTGGCCTGAGATGATCTCGTGCGCAGCAACAGCGTTTGAGGCCGCCGACCAAATCGATGAGGCAATTCGCGTGGTGCGCGAAGGAGTGCGACAGATTCCGGCCAGCGAATCACTCCGCTCGAAGCTCGCGTTTCTTTTGAACTACTCCGCGATCCCGCGCGATGAACTCTTCCGGACACACACCGACTATCGCGATCATGTTGTACGCGCCCATGCCAGCGCGCCGAAACCGGAATCCGATCCAGATCGCCCACTCCGAATCGGCCTGCTGTCGGGCGATCTCCGCACGCACTCTGTCGCCTTCTTCGCAGACGCAATCGTCCACACGAAGCCCGCCCGCGACACGTTCACAATCTTCGCGACGCTGCCGACTACTGCTGCGGATCCGCTGACGCAGCGTTTTCGCGCCCGGGCGGATGCGTGGATTGAGTCGTCGATTCTTGACGACGACGGCCTCGATCGAGCAATTCGCGACGCCCGCATCGACGTGTTGATTGATTTGTCGGGTCATACGCATGGGGGCGGCTCTCTGCACTTGATCGGAAGCCAGCCCCGGTGATTGTGTCTGCGATCGGCTACCCAAACACCACGGGGCACCCGGCTATCGACTGGCGCCTGGTTGATTCCACAACCGATCCCGAGGGGAGCGAGCGGTATGCAACCGAACGCCTTCTTCGCATCGACCCGTGCTTTCTTTGCTACACCCCACCCGAGATCGCGCCTGAGCCCGCGCATGTGGACGACGGCGAACAGATCACCTTCGGATCGTTCAATCTCACTTCGAAGGTCACGCCGGCAACGATCGCGCTGTGGAAGTCTGTGCTTGACGCAGTGCCTCGATCGCGTCTTCTGGTGAAGTCGAAGTCCATCGCCGATGAGTCAACGAAGCGAAGCGTGCTTTCGCGGCTTGAGTCTGGCGGCATTGATCCGACACGGGTCGAAGCACTTGCCTACACCAAGTCGCAGGCCGAACACTTTGCCCTCTACAGCCGCGTCCATGTGGCGCTCGACACAACGCCCTACAACGGAACCACGACCACGTGCGAGGCACTTTGGATGGGCGTTCCCGTCGTCACGCTCGAGGGTGACCGTCACGCCGCCCGCGTCGGCGCAAGTCTGTTGCGCGCGGCAGACTGCGCCGAGTGGATCGCATCAACACCTGATGCGTTCGTTTCCATTGCGTCGAGCCTCGCGTGCGACCGCGCCCGACGTTCCCAGTTCCGCCGGAGCGCACGAACGCACCTTTGCCGATCGGCGCTTCTCAACGTCGACGCATACGGTGCGCGATTGCACGGCGCACTGCGCGCTGCCTGGCGCGAGTGGTGCAGTGCCTAGGTTCTGTCGGAGTCGGGATTCCGCCGACACGCTCGTTCTTCCGACTCGAACCACTCGTGAAGAAGGTTGGAAACACGCAGAGTGTGAATCAACGGGTAACCCCGAAATCCGCGAGCACCACGACCGCAACACCGTGATTTCACGGACGATTGTGTTGGCAACCGCGCACCGTCGTGCAAGAAAACGAGGTATTTCTGCACCTCTCAGTGCGTGGAGGCCGATGGTTTGCTACCATTCTTGTTCTCTCGCCGGTGACCTCAGGTCGGCCTCTCGCCGACTTTCGAACTGAAACTCGACTGGGAATCAGCCGGCAGCACGCAATACGACCTGTGGAACCAATCCGCAGGTCACCGACCTGAAGAACACGGTGTTCTCAGCTCTGCGTGCGCCAATTGGCTTGATCCCGTCCCGCCGGCGCTGCCGATCGAACGTGATTCCGCCCTTCATGAAGCCTGCGGCGTGTGCTGTAGGCGAAAGGTGTTTGTGACGACAGTTTCTTCTTCCGTCGGTTCCGTTTCGTTCGCCAGCCTCCAACTTGCCCAGCCACTGCTCGACGCACTCGTCGCAGATGGCTACGAGCACCCCACGCCGATCCAAGCGCAGGCGATTCCGCCCGCGGTTTCGGGTCGCGACGTCCTTGGTATCGCGCAGACCGGCACCGGCAAGACCGCTGCGTTCGCGCTGCCGATTCTCAACCACCTGCTCGAGCGATTGCCTCGAGGCTCGCGTCCGCCGCTCGGCCGCAAGCCGAAGGCACTTGTGCTCTCACCAACGCGCGAGCTCGCGGCGCAAATCGCCGAGAGTTTCTCAAGCTACGGCCGCCACACGCCGCTCCGATTCGCCGTGATCTTCGGTGGCGTCGGCCAAGGACCGCAGGTTCGCGCGATTCAGCAGGGAGTCGACATCCTCGTCGCAACACCCGGTCGCCTCATCGATCTTCTCCAGCAGCGGCTCGTCAACCTCGGCGAAATCGACTTCTTTGTGCTCGATGAAGCTGATCGCATGCTCGACATGGGCTTCATCGAGCCGATCCGCAAGATCGCAGCGATGCTGCCATCGAAGCGTCAGACCATGCTCTTCTCGGCCACGATGCCGAAGGAAATCCGTCATCTCGCTGACTCGCTTCTGTCGAACCCCGTGCAGGTTGCGGTCACGCCCGTCTCGAGCGCGGTCGATCGCATCGACCAGAAGCTCTACTTCGTGCTGAAGGCGCAGAAGACGCAGCTTCTCGTTCATCTCTTTGATTCGCTCGCGATGGATCGCGCGGTTGTCTTCACGAAGACGAAGCACGGCGCCGATCGCGTGTGTCGCAAGTTGAAGGCTGCAGGCATCCACGCCGAGGCGATTCACGGCGACAAAGCGCAGAACCAACGCACCCGCGCGCTCGACGCGTTCCGCTCGGGGCGCTCGCCGATTCTCGTGGCAACCGATGTGGCCGCGCGCGGACTCGATATCGACGACGTCACCCATGTTGTGAACTATGACCTTCCGATGGAACCTGAGGCCTATGTGCACCGCATCGGCCGCACGGCGCGCGCCGGGAAATCCGGTCATGCGATCTCGTTCTGCGATGTGGAGGAGAAGGGTCTCCTCAAGCAGGTCGAGCGGCTGATCAAGTTTGAGATTCCACGCGAGCGTGTGCCGATCGACGTGCCGAAGTCAGACGAAGCCGCCGCGCGGGCTGCGATCCACGGGCATGCCGCAGTTGACGCTGGGCAGCGCAGCGAGCAACCACGCGCGCCGCGCAGTGAGCCGCAGCGTGCCCCGCAGCACGCATCGAAGCACGATGCAGATTCACGCCATCACGCGCCGCGAAACAGCGAGCATCGCGCACCGAGCGCAGCTCCGCGCGAGAATGCGCCGCGTCACTTCGCAGGCCCGAACGCGCGACGTCCGCAGCCGAATAGTCATCCAGCCAGCGACGCGCGAGACGAGTCGCCGAGAGGGCAGGAGCGACCAGAGGGCGTCAACGCGCGAACCAGTTCGCGCCCCAGTGCACGGCCGCAAGAACACGTGCGAAACTCACCCTCGCGTGGCGGCGGAAAGGGTGGCGCGCACAGCAGCGGCGCACGTGAAAGCAGCAGCGGCGCACGTGAAAGCAGCAGCGGCGCACGTGAAAGCAGCAGCGGCGCACGTGAAAGCAGCAGCGGCGCGCGTGGAAGCAGCAGCGGCGCGCGTGGAAGCAGCAGCGGCGCGCGTGGCGCTAGCAGCGGCGCACGTGGAAGCAGCAGCGGCGCACGTGGAAGCAGCAGCGGCGCACGTGGAAGCAGCAGCGGCGCACGTGGAAGCAGCAGCGGCGCACGTGGCGGTGGCTTTAAGGGCAAGCGCCCCACGCGCTGAGCAGAATCGCGAGGTCCTGCGGGCCAACGGCGCCGTCACCGTTCAGATCGGTGCTGCCGCCGGGGAGGCCCCACGTGCTCAAGAGAAGCGCAAGATCTGGCGCACCGACTTCGCTGTTGAAGTCGAAGTCCGCGGGGCATGGCTGTGGCGCCGGGCGAAGGTCGAGCACAAACGGCGACCATAGCAAGTCGGAGTTGCGCAGCGCGTAACCGGTGATCACCTTCGCGTCCTCAGTCATGCCGAACGAAATGAAGGTCCAGTCGCTCAGCAGCTCAAACCCATTCTCGAGCGACCACTGCGCGAGCGACACGTACCCACGATCGGCAAACCACACATATGACGATGCGCCGATGGTGATGAGAAGCGTCGAACCATCAACGTTCGACTGATGCACGTAGCCAATTCCTGATGTTGGCATCGGACCGATCGCCTGAAAGCCCGTCGCCACGCTCCATCGATACGGTGCGCCGCTTGCAATGGTGCTCCGCCCCTGTCCGAATGCCCACTGGCCATTCCCGCTTACGCAACTCACCTCATTGAGTTTCTGCGAGACAACGCCGGTGTTGAGCAGCGTGGGAACGTACGTACCGGCCTTGTTGAGCGTCCACACGCATCCTTGGCGGAATCCGACGTAGTCGTCGTTCCATCCGCCGACGAAGCGCCCATCATCGCTGACATCATTGCCACGCGTAGGCTTGTAGAAGTAGACTGCAGGCAGCAGTTGCATGGTTTCGGTGGCGGCATCCCACACAAAGCCTTTCGCGGTGCAGCCTGAATCCCAGACCAATCCGCAGACGTGGCTTGCGTTCGGCGTCATGCCCCACGCGCTCGTGCGAGAAATGTCGCAGTGGAATCCAAGACTTCCCACAGCTGGGTCATACGTCGACAACCCTCGATCGAAGAACGTTGCCTCTGCCTTTTCGACCTCTGCGCCTCCGACCTTGAGGCTCTCAAGCGTGGCGCACACGATGGTGTTTCCATCGTCGGTGATGCTCGGCCGACCGCCGACGCCGTTTCCGTAGCCGAGCGACTCGGGGATTCGAACCACCCACGTTTCGCGGGTCCACCACCACGCGCCGGCATTGTCATACCCGACCACAACCAGACCGTCTGCGCTCGGCTGCACGGCGTAGGAGTACTGCACTGCGCCGAGCAGAAACAGTTCACCGGCGTGTGCGGCGGAGAGCGGAAGAATGGTTGCAGACACCGCAACGAGCGCGGACGCGGAGAGCGTGTGTTTCATGATGACCCGGGGTGAAGGGTGGAACTCTATGGAAGTGGTTTGAAGGAGCGATGACGGTGTGCGGTGCTGTCAGAGAGCCGGGAAACGGGAACACCCGCGAGAGGGTTTCCCCTCGACTCCGCCAGATGGGTCGTGAGAGCTGACGTCGTGAGTACGAACGTCGCGGGCTCATCGACCAATCTGGCGAAGTGCGTCGCAGGCGGGGTGGATGGCCTTACTTGCAGTTGCCCCACGCGGCAAGGAGTGCCGCGAGGTCGGAAGCGTCCACTGTACCGTCACCGTCAACGTCGGGGCTCGTGCTACCCCAGCCGGCGAGCAGCGCGGCAAGATCGGTTCCTCCAACAACTCCATCGCCGTCGACATCCGCAGCGCAGGCAGAACCCGGCTCAACACGGATACGGGCGATGGCGTAGAGCAAGTTCACGCTGTCGCCGGCTCGCAGCACGAGCCATCCCGTATCGCTGAAGCCGGTGCCAGCTCCGTCGCCGTTGTTGCCAGTGCCACCGATGAGGGTGAGTTGGTTCACAGCGGTGCCGGTGAAGAACGTGTCGCCGATGGTCGTGCCAGCCTTCGCGAGAAGCCGTAGACCGCCAACAGCATCCCACGCAAGCAGCGCAACGCCGCCGTCGGTGCCATTCGACATGTTGGCCGCGAAGACCACGCATCCATTCGCACTCGCGCAGATGCTGGTGCTGCCACTCAGACCCTGGAGCGTCCAACCTTCAAGACCTGGAACCGGATCGGTTTGTCGGCACACCGTCACAAACGCGCCATCAGCCTTGCGCACCCCGATGAACGAACTCGGCGCAGGAGAGCTGATCGACGTGCCGTCGGGATTCATGAAGATTCCCTCGAACGCAAGCATCCCGCTTGAGGTCTGCACAAATCCGCTTGATGCGGGAGTCGAGAACAATTTGCCCGCGAAGTTCGGGTCGCTGGAATCGGTGATTCCGGGAATCGCATCGCCCTTGCGGAGGAGCATCGTGAACACGCCATTGCGCTCTGTCATGATCGCCTTGTTGTCGAGCGCGGTGGCGCTGCCTCCAAGGTCCACAATGAAGGTGATGGTGCCGTCGGCCGCGATCGGACGTTGACCGAATGCGAGTGAAGATGGCCCCGCGATCGTAAGCCCCTTGAACCCGGGGATCGGGTCGCCTTCGCGGGCGAAGACGCGATAGCCGCTCGTCGCGAACGCGTTGGTGCAGTACACGCTGTCGTTCGCGGTGGTGATTCCGCTGCCCACGAGTTTGCCGGAGAAGACGTAGTTCGATCCGTTCAGGAACAGACCGAACGTATCAGGCGTGATCGTGAACGGCGCAAATCCCGGTGCGATGTCGCCCTTGCGGACGATCAGATCATCTGGACCGTCCTTGAGCATCACGATGGCGGAGTTGTTCGCAGTCACGGTATCGCCGCCAGAAAGCGTCATGGCGAACAGGCATTGACCGAGGTTGTTCACGCGCACGCCGGAAGAAGGGGTCATGTTGGCGGGGTATTGCGCGCCGGCCGTGCCCGGGCAGAAGTCACGCCCCTGCGCGAGCAGCACCGGGGTACCCGACGCTGGAACGAACCACTGCGCAGTGTCGTTCGTGCCGGTTGTCAAACCGGGGCCGGTCATCCAACCCGAAACGAGCACCCCGCCATCGGCTGAGATGTTGTTTGCGCTCACAAGCGCGTTGTTGGCGCTTGCGGTACGGGAGATGATTGCGTCGGCAGGAGTATTGCCTGGGACACCCGCGCCGTTGCGCGCAACGATCGACCAGGGCGCGCCTGTACCGGACACCACAACGAGGTGATTCGCGGCCGCGCCCGTGTTGGTGATGCCGGACCCCGCGATCTGGCTGCGGAACGTCACCTTCCCATTCGCGTCGATCGCGGGGTTGTTGAATTGATTCGGAACCCACACAGCGCCCTTCACCCCGCTGATGTTGGCGGGCGTGACACCATCTGCAACCGTGAGTACTTCCCAAGATCCGTCGGACGGGCCGCCCGCAAGAACAGCGGACGAGATTGTTGCGGAGAGGAACAGAGCAACGGAGAAGTTCGACTTGGTGCGCATGGGAATCCTCAGGTACTGCAAAGGGCTTGGAGGGATGACGTGTAGAGGTCGCGTGACCGACCGCATGCGCCGAGTTGCTCTTGCCGTTGTGTTGGAAGGCTCGGTGGTGCGGGACGCTGTCTGATGCGGGCGTGCGGATCGGCCGCACGCAACGCGGCTTCTGCGATCAGCGCGGTAAATCTATGAGGAGATTTCACCCCTGCAACCTTCCCTAGGGAAAATTTGGTGATATCCTTGGGGAAAGTTTCTTCGCGTGGAAACCAGCAATCTGGGCTTATGGCGGTTTTGCGTCCTGTAAAGTTCGGCTCCGCACCGAGGTTCCTTCCCCACCGTTCTCGCCTCATGAGTCTTGAGCGCCACAACTCCTCCCGCCGAGCGCCTCTGGCGAAGCGCCCCCGACACGGGGACGCGCGCGGCCGCACCGACGTGTCGCCCGACGCGAAGCAGGCGGCAGGATCATTGGGCGCGTTTCGTGACGAGTGCGACAGCGCCGTTGCCGCGATTCGCGCGGCCTCGCGTGCGCTCTGCGAGTCGGTCGGCGTTGATCCACTGCGGCCACAGGATGTTTCCCGGCGACTCGGGCTCAACAAGAACCTTACATGGAAGTTCGCGCGCATCCTCGTTGAGACCGATGCGTTGGATGCTGCAACCATGGTGCCGGGGCCTGAGGGCGCCGCGATCTACTTGCGCGCCTTCGAGAACGCGGGCGTTGAGCCGCAACGCATCGACGCGCTTCGATCTGCAGTCGCGACGTTCGACGCAATGGTGCATCGCCACTTCGGAGGCCGCGCAGAGCTCGATCTCGTGCTCGACGGCTTGCGCTCGGGCGCAAATCTTGAGCAGTCGCGACGTCTCGCCTTTCGCGGCGCCTCTGCTGTGTTCGGCGTGCAAGCCGCAGCGCGCGTGACTGCGCAGATCCTGACTCCGAGCCGGGGTGATGACGCCCTCGCAGACATCGCACTCATCGTGGGTCTCGTCGGGCTTCGGCGTCTTCGACCCATCCCAAAGCTTCCCGTATTCCGCTCAATCATGACCTCGAAGTCGGCCGTTCCATCGGCGAGGCCGCTGATTTCGGGTTCGGACGGTGCCGCCGCAGACTTCCTCATTCGTGAGTTCTCGTCACTTCCGCACGCGGGGGTGACACACACCGAGATCGACGGCAAGCTCACGGTCGAGCTCGACAATGGCCCGATCGGACGCATCGGTGAGGCCGACCTCTTCTTCGGAAGCCTCGCGGAGCGGGCATACACGCGGAAGGGTTCGCCCGACGATCCGTTTGCGCAGTTCATTACCTCGGTGTCGATCCCGTCGGAGTCGTTCCTCGCGGATCTCTTCGTGCATCGGAGCATTGAAGGCGCAGAAGCGGCAGAAGCTGCGATGTTTGGTGCGCTCACCGGACCGATTCCCCACGACCCAGCGGCGCGCGAGCCTGTGCGGATCCCGATTGATTGTGCACCGACGGTGCTCGAAGAGCTGAGCGTTGACACCTTCGCGAAGACGCTTGGCCTCGTGACCGCGCCAAACTACGCGGCGATCATCGAGCGCGCATTCCAGGCGCTTCGACAGGATCCGCGCGACTACAGGCTCATCCGCGTTGCGATGGCGCACCCGCCGATGCCGTCTGCGCTGGTCGTGCGCTGGCCGCTTCCTGTGTGAACGCCCGCTGCAGATCGCGATACAACCCGTTCGCGATTCATTCGCGATTTCGATCGCGACACAACCCATTCGCGACCTAGATCGCGATAAACCCAACATGCAGTTGCGCGTGCCCCAGATGCAGACGCATCCACTCGTCGTGCGAGAGCGCGCCGAACGCGGGGCTCGGATGAACGCACCGCGCGCCCGCGTCGAGGCGTTCGAGCACCCGGCGAAGCCGCGCGAGCCCGTCCGCGGTCGAAGTACCCACGGCGGGCAGGAACGCGGCTGAATCCTTGGGCAATTTGAAGCCAGGCGGAAGCGTCTTTCCGCTGGTCACGCGCCCCTTCATCAGCCGCGCGACCATGCGCACGGGCCACGGAACGCGCACTTCAGGCGGGAAGCCGTCGATTGAGAACTCCATCGTCTTCGCGACATGGTCGAGGATCTCACCGGCGGTCCAGTTGCCCGTTGTGCGAAGCGTACCCGCGCGGTCCGACGACTCGATCTTCGCGAGATCCTCCTTGAGGCAGCCCGTGCAGTGGTAGGAAACTGCGCGTCGTGTTGCCTTGCGCGTGTCGACGGGCGCGCGCCCGCCGCTCACGCCTTGCCGTCCTTCTTCGCCATCATCGCCAGCATGTCGACGCAGCGCGTGGCGTAGCCGAACTCGTTGTCGTACCAGCTGACGACCTTGAAGAACCGGTCGGAGAGTTGGATGCACGCCTTCGCGTCGTAGATCGAGCTGCGCGGGTCACTCATGAAGTCGCTCGACACGACCTCCTCGTCGGTGTAGCCGAGGACGCCCTTGAGCGGGCCCTCGCTCGCGGCCTTCATCGCCGCGTGGATCGCATCGAGGCTGGTCGCGCTCGCCGGACGGAACGTGAGGTCGACGCACGAGACGTTCGCGGTCGGCACGCGGAAGCTCATGCCCGTGAGCTTCCCCTTCGTCTCGGGGAGGACGAGCGCGCACGCCTTCGCGGCACCGGTCGAACTCGGAATGATGTTCATGTAGGCGTTGCGGCCGCCGCGCCAGTCCTTCTTCGAGGGGCCGTCCTGCGTTGGCTGCGTGGCGGTGACGGCGTGCACGGTCGTCATCAGGCCTTCCTCGATCCCGCAGAGATCAAGGAGCACCTTCACGATTGGCGCGAGGCAGTTTGTGGTGCAGCTTGCGTTCGAGAGCACCGTGTGCGCGGCGGGGTCGTACTTCGCGCAGTTCACGCCGTAGACGAAGGTCGGGATCTCCTTCTCGCTCTTCGTGGGTGCAGAGATCAGTACGCGCCTCGCGCCCGCGTCGATGTGCTTGCGCGCATCCTCGGCCGCCGTAAAGAGACCCGTCGCCTCGAGCACGTAGTCGACCTCGAGCGACTTCCACGGCAGTTGCGCCGGGTCCTTCACGGCGCTGCACGCGGTTCGCTTGCCGTTGACCACGATCGCGTCGCCGTCGACCTTGACATCGGCCCCGAATCGACCGTGGGACGAGTCATACTTCAAGAGATAGGCCAGGTTGTCCGCAGGCACGAGGTCGTTCACGCCGACGATCTCGAAGCCTCCGCGCTCGGTGGCGATGCGGTGGACGAGGCGGCCGATGCGGCCGAAACCGTTGATTGCGATACGAACTGCCATGGTTGTCTCCGTTGGGGAAGGGGCGGAGGATAGGAGGCTTGCCCCGTGGCTTCAACCTTCCCACGAAGTTGCCGGACGCCCGCTGTACACTCGCCTCAGCAACCCCCGACGGAGTGGAATAGCCCATGCCGACCCCCTACCCCGCCCGTCCGATCGCCTCTGTCCTTGGCCGTGAGCGCGCCATCGTTGCGATGGTGCATCTCCTGCCGCTTCCGGGTACGCCGCGCGCGGCCCACTCGCCGCGCGAGATCGCGGCGCACGCGGTCCTTGAGGCGAAGGCGCTTGCAGCGGCGGGCTTTGACGCGATCCTCCTTGAGAACATGCACGACGCACCGTATCTGGCGCGCGCGGTCGGCCCTGAGGTGGTGGCGGCCTTTGCGCGCGCCGCGTGCGAAGTGCGGGCGGCGGTCTCGGTGCCACTTGGCGTGCAGATCCTCGCGGGCGCCAATGACGCCGCGCTCGCGGTCGCACTCGCGGCCGACTGCGCGTTCATCCGTGCCGAGGGGTTCGTGTTTGCGGCCGTTGCCGATGAAGGTCTGCTTGCCGATGCGTCTGCGGGGCCCCTTCTCCGCTACCGCCGCGCACTCGGCGCCGCCGCTGAGAAGATCGCGATCTTCTGCGACATCAAGAAGAAGCACACCGCGAACGCGATTACCTCAGACACATCACTTGCCGACCACGCGCACGCTGCGCAATTCTTCGGCGCCGACGGTGTGATTGTCACCGGGAACGCGACAGGTGTGGCAACACCGATTTCAGATCTCTCGGCGGCTCGAAAGGCGTGCGCGCTTCCGGTGCTTGCAGGCAGCGGCGCAACCGCGACGAGTGTGCGCGAGGTGCTCTCGGTGGCCAACGCCGTGATCGTGGGCAGCGATCTCAAGCACGGTGGCGTGTGGTCAAACCCGCTCGATCCCGTTCGTATCGAGACTTTCGTACGCGCCGCGAAGGGCTGATAGACTCGCCGCGCGCTGCCCGCTCCCCCCACGCAACCCGCTTCTGTGAAGGTTCACCTCAACGGCCGACTCATCGACGACCGCGACGCGCACATCAGTGTGCTCGATCGCGGATTTCTCTTTGGCGACGGCGTCTATGAGGTTGTGCGCTTCTTCGCGCGCCACGGCGTTGGGCTTGAGGCCCACGCCGCGCGGCTTGCGCGGAGCCTGGCACTTGCGCGCATCGACACGTCGTGCGCCGACTTCGATCCGAGTGCGCTCGGCTCGCTGTGTTGCGCGCTTCTTGAAGCGAACAATCTTGACGACGCGATTGTGTACATCCAGATCACGCGCGGCGCGGCGCGCACGCGCTCCCACGTGCCAACCGAACCGCTCGCAGCAACGGTGTTCGCGATGGCCACGCCAGCGCCGCCGTTTGCGTCACTCTCCGCGCCACAAGAAATTGCCGCAATCACCGCGGAAGACACGCGTTGGCGGCGCTGCGAGATCAAAACCACGGCGCTCATGGGAAACGTGCTTCATTTGCTGGCTGCGGCCGATGAGGGCGCCGCTGAAGCCATCCTTCATCGGGGCGGCCTCGTGGGTGAAGGTGCGTATTCCAACATTGCGATGGTGACGCAGGGCACACTCACAACGCCTCCGATCGATGAAGAGCCGCCCATCCTCCATGGAACGGCGCGTGCGGATCTTCTTCGCGCCGCGTGCGCAGCTGGTGTTCGCACGGAAGTCCGCGCCATCGCGCTCGACGAACTCCGCACCGCCGACGAAGTGATGATCACGTCGAGCAGCCGATTCGTAAGCGCTGTGGTGCGCCTTGACGGACGCGCAGTGGGCGATGGGCATGCCGGCCCCATCACGCGTCGCCTTTTCGCTTCGATGCGCGATGAGATCGCCGCCGCGATCCACGGGCGCACGGCGCTTCCGACCTGAACCCGAAACCCGAAACTGATGGGCTAAGACTTGCGCAACCAACTCAACTCGCCTGTCCCCAACCGAACTCCCTCAACCTAGCCGCATCAACCGAGCCCCTCAGGCACAGATCACCGAGCACCCGTATGAAGGACACCCGTCAACCGCCCGTCCTCGCCATCCAGATTGGAAACACGCGTATCAAGCTCGCTGTGTTTCAAAGCGTTGATCCCGAAGAAACAGTCTTCGTGGAGAAGGCCGATCTCGCCGGTGCCGTCGAGGCCGCTGCGCAACTCTATGAGCTGATCGGTGCCGAATCCGACGCATCGGTGGTGGTTGCGAGTGTGAATGAGCCCGTCGCTGGCCCACTCGTGGGAATGCTGCGCGATCAACTCACGACTGAGGTCTATCGCGTGCCGCAAGACATGCCTGTCCCGATCGGCACGTGTCTTGCGGAAGGTGCAACGCCCGGCGTCGACCGACTTCTGAACGCCGCGGCCGCCTTTGCGCAACTGAAGCAGGCGTGCATTGTGATCGATGCGGGCACCTGCATCACCGTTGACTTCGTCGATGGCGAGGGCGTCTTCCACGGTGGCGCGATTGCGCCAGGCGTTCGGATGCAACTGAAGGCGCTGCACGAACAGACGGCGGCGTTGCCGCAGATCGACTTCGCGGTGCCGGAGGGAACCGCGTGGGGCGCAGACACGCGCGAAGCGATGCTGCGCGGCGTGTACCACGGCGCACGTGGACTCGCGTGGCGGCTGATCGAGAAGTACGCCGAGCAGTACGGAGGCTTCCCACTGGTTGTTGCCACCGGTGGCGACGCCGCAACGCTGTTTGCAGACGACGAGCTCGTGAACCAGGTTGTGCCCGACCTTGTCTTGCGTGGAATTGCGCTTGCCGCTCGCGGCGCGCTCGACCCGGAAGCCGTATCCCGGTTGATCGAACCCGATTCCCGATCAACGGGTTCCGCATTCCGGTCGACAGGGGACACATCCGACTGACGACCGACGCCCGGGCGGCTGCGCTGAAGATGATTGGTTATTGACCACTGTCCCTCATTGGCGCACATTTGGATTGAATTCGCCGCGTGGCCTGGGTTTCGCTGCGCGCGCCCTCTGATCAGGCCGATCATGCAGCCAATGCCCGGCTCCCCCGAGCCATCCGACCAGGGCCTTGACGCGGCGACATCGCCCGCGCTTGAGGTTGCCTGCTATCGCGCCACCCCGCACGGGGCGGGCGCCGTGGCCACCATTGAGCTGATCGGTGACGTTTCTGCGTGCCTTCGGGCGCTCTGCGGGCGCGACGTTGCCATCGGCGGGCTCTCGCTGCGCAAGTTTGATCGCATCGACGAGGGACTCGTGGCTCGGCTGGCTCCGGAACGCGCGCAGATCATGCCCCATGGCGGCACGCGCATTGTGGAACGATTGGCGGAGTGGTTCGCCGCGCACGGCGCCAACTGGATCGACGACCTCGACGCTGCGCGCGCCACGCTCGACCCACTCGAGCTCTTCCCCGAAGCTTCGGATCGCGTGGAAGCGCTGGCCTTGGCCACCCTTGCGCGCGCAGCGAGTCCGATGGCGGTGCGGCTGCTTCTTGCGCAAGCACCGCTTTGGATTGCACACGGCAACGCACCGTTCACAGACGAAGATCGTGCGCGCTGGGAGCGACTCTCGCGTCTCGTGCAGCCGCCGCGCGTGGTGCTGATTGGCGCACCAAACGCAGGCAAGAGCACGCTCTCGAATGTGCTGCTCGGGCAGGAACTCTCGCTCACCTCGCCGATTCCCGGCACCACGCGCGATGCGGTCAGCGCACGGATCGACCTCGCGGGCCTCGTTGTCGAGTGGTTCGACCTTCCCGGCGACCGAGAGACCACCGATCACGACGAGCGCACCGCAATCGAGCTGTCGCAAACCCTCATTCGCGACGCCGACTTCATCATCTCGCTCGCGGCGCCCGGAGTACCTTGGATCGATGCAGAGCGTGCACCCGACCTTCGCGTGTACGCCAAGATCGACGAAGAGGCCGCCAAGACGTGCCCACTGCGCGACCAGGCCGATGTCGCCGTGAGCGCAAAGACAGGCGAAGGCTTGGATCTTCTGCGCGAGAAGATCCGCGACCACATCGTGCCGGTTGCAGACCGCCAATGCGAACGACCGTGGGCGTTTGACCCAACGCTGTTGGCGAGCCCAACGGTTGGACACGCGTCCGCCGACTTCGCGTTGCAGTCGGGGCTTGGGGGCCAAGACCCGCACCCCTTCAGCGAACGCTGAACACGGCGCCGACGCAACGGCCTCATCTCAGTGGCCTCATCTCAGTGGCCTCATCTCAGTGGCCTCGTCTCAGTGGCCTTCTGTCGCCCGAGCTCACAAACCCATAATCGAGTAGCCGCTGTCAACGTACAGCACTTGTCCCGTCGTGCCGCGCGCAAGATCCGACAAGAGGAACGCAGCAGCGTCGCCCACTTCGGCCGCGACGATGTTGCGCGGCAACGGCGCCACCTGGGGAATGCGGTCGAGAATGGAATCAAAGCCGCCAACCGCAGACGCAGAGAGCGTCTTGATCGGGCCGGCCGACACGAGGTTGCAGCGCACGTTCTTCACCCGACCAAGCTCCATCGCGAGATAGCGATTGGCGGCCTCAAGCGCGGCCTTGGCAACGCCCATCACGTTGTAGCCGGGCACAGCCTTCTCGGCGCCGTAATAACTGAGGCCGATCATGGCACCGCCGTCCTTCAGGACCGGAATCGCAGCGTTTGCCATCGCCATGTAGCTGAAGGCGGAAATGTCCATTGCGTTTGTGAAGACGGCGCGCGGTGTGGCCGCAAACTTGCCGAGCTTCAGCCAGTCCTTGTCTGCGAAGGCGATCGAGTGCACGATGAAATCGATCTGCCCGAAATCCTTGCCCACGCGCTCGAAGCACGCTGTGATGTCGGCGTCCTGCCCGACGTCCATCGGCTGGAGCCACGGGTTCGTGACGCCGAAGCCCTCGACGATCTTGCGCGTGCGGCGCTCCATCTTCTCGCCCGGCATGTGCGTGAAGATGCATGCCGCGCCCTCACGGAGGAGGCTCTCGGTAATCGCGGTGGCGATGCTGGTTTCGTGAAGGACTCCGGTGACGAGTCCGCGCTTGCCTTGCATGATTCCCATGGGGTATTCCTCGTTTCCTCGCGGGCGGAGAGCGTAGCACTTCCCGCCGAGGCCTGTTCGCGCTACGCTGTACGCGGCCCACCGCCATGCGCGCGTAGCTCAATTGGATAGAGCATCGGTCTTCGGAACCGACGGTTGGGGGTTCGAATCCCTCCGCGCGCGTTTGCTCCAACCTGCCGTTCGCGATTGCATTTTGGCCGTCGAGCACGCGTTCGCGGGCAGCGCCCACGCAACGCCCGACGCCGTTCTTGCGAAGGCCGTGGCGCGACTCTCTGATCTCTACACCACCGACCGCGCGCGACTTTCGCGCGAGCAGGCGGACGCCGCGCATCTTGCTGCGAAGCGTGAGTATTTCTTGGCCAGCGACGCACCGAAAGTCGCGCTCGCTCTCGACGAGTGCACGCTGCGCAGCCAGGCGTTTGCGCGGTTGTCGTCGCTTGCGTGCGTGCGCGTTGCCGACTTGGGCGCAGGTGTCGGCGCAACGAGCGTGGGCTTTCTTGCGTGGCTCGCGGGAGCGCGCGCGGCACGCGGCACCGAAACGCAGATGCGCGTTGCGTTTCACGCGGTTGAACTCGGTGCCCCAGCTGCGCGCGTCTACGAAGATGCTGTGCGCACAGCGGCGGCTGCGATCGGTGTGGACGTCACGATCACGATCGAAGCGCGCGACTTCCGCAGCGCGACACTCGGTGAGGTCGACCTGATCCTTTGCCAAACGGCACTCAACGAGCTCCTCGGCGATGGCGTCGCGAGCGAACGGCACGCAGCCACAACCGTTGCACTCGTGGCCGACTGGGCGCTGCGCGCACCGCTTCTTGTGATCGAACCTGCGCTACGGACGACCACGCGTGCGCTGATGGCGCTGCGTGATGACGTGCTTGCACCGCTCGAGATGCACCCGCCGCGCGGGTTTCACATCGTCGCGCCGTGCCCTCATCAGGGGCGCTGCCCGATGCTTGCGCGCGCCGGTGACTGGTGCCACGAAGCGCGCCGCGTTGATCCAACGCCGCGCGTGGCCGCCATCGACCGCATCGTCGGGCGCCGCGACGAGCGGGCACTGTTCGCGTTCTTGGCCACTGCGCCCGGCGCTGCGCCCGTGAAGAACTCTGCGCCCTACGTCCGCGTTGTCACCGACACGCTCGGAAGCCGAGGGAAAACGGAGCGGCTCGTCTGCCGTTCCGACGGCGAACTACGTTTGATGCGATTGCTCGATCGGGAAACAAGCGACTCGAATCGGGCCTTCCTTGACTCAGAGCGAGGCGCGATGCTCGCGATTGAGCCAATGCCGGCGAACGATCGGATCTCGCCTGCCGCTGTCGTTGGTGCGGTCTGACGGCGCGACCAATGCGCCCCACACCGGTGCGCCCGCGACCAATACGCTGAGCCTTGCCTTCGAACCGGGCGTGGCCTACGCTGCGCGCCTCAGTCGTATGTCCCGCTTGCTTGCCCGTTCACTTTCGCGCCTCGTGATGGCCCTCATGGTCGTCGCGGCGTTGTTGTCAAGCGGCGGATTTGCGAAGCACGCGCACCTTTGGTCGGCGCACTCGCACGGAACTGCGTGCGGCAGCGGCGCGCACGTTGCGCGCGGTGGAACGTGCGTGATCGAGAAACTGCGCATGCCCTGCGGTGGTCGGGTTGCGCTGGCGAACTGCCCGAGCCCAGATCAAATCCCAGACCGAAGCCCAGACCGAAGCGCAGACCGAAGCGCACCAGCTTCGCCAACGTCTGAGCCCTCAGAGCAGCAGCCCCCTCACCAACACGACGACTGCTCGATCTGCGCAGAGCTTGCGCACCT
>JBILDS010000225.1:0-5135 GCA_044352505.1 Phycisphaerales bacterium | reverse complement strand
CGCTTGAATTGAGCGGAGAAGCGGGGTCTTCTTGTCGAGTGCCTCACCTGTGTAACTCACGAACGCCGTGGGAATGCAGAGCGTCGACTCGTCGCCAGAGCGGTAGATGAACGCTGGGCTCGTCGCATCCCAGGCGGTGTAGCCACGCGCCTCGTACGTATCTCGGATGCCCCCGTGCGGGAAACTCGACGCATCGGGTTCACCTTGAATCAGCTGCGAGCCGCTGAACTTCTCGATTGCGCCGCCGTCCGATGTTGTCGAAAGGAAGGCGTCATGCTTCTCCGCCGTCAAGCCTGTAAGCGGCTGAAACCAGTGGCAGTAGTGGGTCGCGCCGTGCTCGAGCGCCCAGTCCTTCATGGCGCTTGCCACCGTGTTCGCGATCTTCGGATCGAGCGGCGAGCCGTTGTTGACGGTTCGCTGCAGATTCATGAAGACATCGGGCGGCAGACGCTTCAACATGACGTCGCCAGCAAACACAAGGGAACCGAAGGAGTCGGAGGCGCGATGCGGCATAAGAGAGTCTCGAGAACGGGCGTCGTGCAGGCGTGGGTCGATGGGGGTGGACATGGATGTGCTCGGCGGCGAAGCGAAACTGGCAGGGTGCAAGGCGGGCGAAGCGGGAAGTATCGGACGGCATCGCCCGGGACGCAAGGGCATCCGCAAGCGGAGTTTCGGGTGATTCACCGCTGAACTTTGGCGGAGTGGTCGTGGAAGCGGTCGGATCGGCGACCCGGGCGGGGGAGTAGACCGGTATGCGCCCGAAGGAGAGCGGCCGACGCTTCAGGCCGTTCCACCCGGTCGATCCCAGTGTGGCTTGTATCTGCGCAGCCCACGCGGCTTCAGCCCACGTCCGGTCAGCCCACGTCCGGTCGAGCCGCCGCCACCTGCCAAAGCATGAGCACCACCAGCCCCGCGCGCGCAGTCCAGGCTGCGGTGCGAATCCAGTTGGTCGACACGAGAAAAGCGCCAGTTTCCGGAATGAAACCAGACGCAAGACGGCCATGCGCTGGAATCTGCAAGAGCGCAGTGCTGATCCAGATCACTCCGACCAACGCGAGCCCAAGCCAAGGAATCCAAGCTGAAACCCCCGCAGGGCGGCTGAACACGAGCAGGCCTGCCGTGATGGCCTCAATCAGCATTGGTGGTCCAACCACCATGGTGGTGAACGACTGGTGAAGCCGCGAATAGGCAGGAAACTCGGGTGAACCAACCGCTGCGAAGAGGGGATAGTGCACCACCTGCACGAACCAAATCAGCCCGGTCATGAAGAGCGTCGCGACAGCGTTCGCAAGGAGGATCCCGATCATGACGTGCGGGTTCGTCTGTAGACGGCGCGCGGTTTCGCATCCGCGGGATGCAGGTGGAGTTCACGCGTCGACGTCGATCCACTCTGCCTCGCCGGAAGGCAACTCAAGGAGCAACGCGGTTCGGCGTGTCGCCCTGTGCAGAGCTCCTGGATTCAAGACGCGCGTTGCGCCGACGATGTCATCACGAATGGCGTGGGTGTGGCCGTGAAGCAAGATGTTGACCTCCGCCTGAAAGAGCCGGTCGACTTCGTCAAGGAGGTGCCCATGCGTGATGCCGACACGCACACTCGAGCGAGACTCGGCCTCACCGGACTTCACCTCAAGAATCGTCGCCGGGTGGGCGACCGCGATGCCGAGCGACTCCGCGTATCGCCACAAGCTCCGCGCGTCGTCGCAGTTGCCGAAGACAACGGTGGCGTGTATTCCGGCGAGATGATCGAGCACCGAAGCGCATCCAACATCACCGAGGTGAATGATCTGCGTTGCGCCACGAGCACAGAGGAGTTCCACAGCGCGGCGAGCGCGCGCGGCGTCACCGTGGGTGTCAGAAAGAATGCCGAGGCGCGTTGGCACGGGTAGACGTGAAATCTCGGTGGCGGAGCGATCCGAGCGGGGCACAGAGAAATCGACACTCTGCGGCGGCTGCTCCATGGTGACCGCTCGCGCGGCGAAGTCAATGAGATTCCCGAAAAGAACGGTGGTTCTCGCTTGCGGTACCCTGCTGCCCCCTGCTAGCTCATCCGGCGAAACGCTATGTCAACCGATTCGACTACCCCGCCCGTCACCCGATTCGCCCCATCCCCCTCGGGACACCTTCACGTGGGAGGGGCGCGGACTGCGCTCTTTTGCTGGGCTTTTGCGAAGGGGCGCGGCGGCAAGTTCCTGATTCGAATCGAGGACACCGACCAGAAGCGCTCCTCCGATGCCGCGAGCGTTGGATTTCTGAGAGATCTCGACTGGCTCGGCATCCGTTGGGACGAGGGACCTGCGTACACGGCTCCGGACGGGACGGTCGTGGGCGGGGGATCAAACGGGAGTTACTTCCAAAGCGAACGTCTGGCGATCTACGCGCGTTACACAGAGCGATTGCTTGCGGAGGGCAAGGCGTATGAGGCGTGGGACACGCCTGAAGAACTTGAGGCGATGCGGAAAGACGCGACCGCTCGCAAAGAGGCTTTCCGCTACCGCGCCCGAGGTGAGGTGTCGGCGGAGAATCGCGCGCGCTATCTCGCCGAAGGGCGTGTTCCTGTTGTGCGATTCCGCACGCCCCAAGTTGCCATCACCATTCACGACGAAGTCCTCGGTGACGCCACGCTTCCGGCTGGTGAGGTCGATGACTTTGTGATTCGTAAGAAAGATGGCTTTCCAACGTATCACTTTGCGGTGGTTGTCGACGACGAGTTGATGGGTGTGACGCATGTTATGCGTGCGCAAGAGCACTTCACCAACACTGCGAAGCACATTGTCCTCCAGGATGCGCTGGGCTTCCGACGTCCGACGTATGGCCATCTGTCCATCATCAAGAATCCCGATGATTCCAAGATGTCGAAGCGCGACAAGGACAAAGTGCTTCGAAAGGCGGTGAAAGAGCGGGCACTCACGACACCACCAGCAAACACGATTTCCTCGGAAGAGTGGGCGAAGTGGATTGGCGATGACAATGTGCAACTCGATCTCGACGGCGCGATTCGTCTGGCGGATGCGCTCAAAGTGCAGTTGCCTGAGATCAACGTCGACGATTTCCGGCGCTCTGGATATCTGCCTGAGGTGGTCTGCAACTTCCTTGCCCTGAACGGTTGGAGCCCCGGCCATGACATCGAAAAGTTCGACAACGAGTTCTTGAAGCAGCGCTTTGGTCTTGATCGCGTGATGAAGACCCCGGCCAAGTTCGACCGAGTGAAACTGCTGGCCTTCAACACCGACGCGATCACGGGGATGGACCCTGACGTGTTTGCTCGGCGTTGCCATCTGCATGCGGTGCAGTTCCGCCCTGAATACCTCGCGAAACTTGGCGATGCGAATTTTGCGTTGCTCATGAAGGCGTGTCAGGAGCGATCGAAGACGCTTGATGATCCGTTCCGATCCAATGGATTCTTGCTCGTTGCAGACGACGCGCTCGCGTTCAGCGACGACAAGAACGTGCGCAAAGCACTTGGGATCGGTGCAGCGGCAACCGATGGTGCACGGACAGGCCTCGATCATCTCCGCGCCATGCGCGAAACGCTCGGCGCGCTCGCAGAGTGGACGCAGACCTCGCTTGAGGGCGCAGCGAACTCCTACGCAGCGACGCACGCGCAGGGAAAGATCGGTGCCGTCGCGCAACCCCTCCGGATTGCTGTCTCGGGAGGCACCGTCAGCCCCCCGATTTGGGACACACTTGTCCTTGTTGGCCGCGGTTCTGCGTTGGCGCGCATAGACCGTTGTATCGCATGGGCCGGCACGCTTGCCTGAAACACGCTGCGTGAAAGCACTTGCGAATCGGCGATTCGGGGATATACTCTCGCGTTCCGGACCATTGGCGCAGTTGGCTAGCGCGTCTCCATGACACGGAGAAGGTCACTGGTTCAAGTCCAGTATGGTCCACTGATCGGCCGCCCGACCCCCGCAAGGGGGTCGTTGCGTTTTTGACCCCCGCGATCGTGGCGCGTTGAGCGCTCATTTGGATGGACCCGCGATGCAACGGTACGCGATAAGCGCGCAGGCACGTGCATCGCTCAGCGCGTCGTGGTGTTGCAGGGTAATTCGCAAATGCGCAGACACCGCCGCAAGATTGTGTCGGTCCAACTGCGGAAACGCGCGGCGCGACATCGCGACCGTGCACGCGAGTCGGAACGGAAGGGGACTCCCGAGCGCACGTTCAATCTGCATTCGATCGAATTGAGCGTTGTGTGCAACGAAGAGAGGGGGAATCTCGCCTGTCAGGCCGAATGCATCGGACGCATATGAAGTCGTGATTTGCTCGGCTGATTCGAAGAGGTTCGGAGAACGGGTCTCTGCAAGCGTTGCCGAAATGAACCGATGGACATCGCTCCATGCGTCGCGAAGGGTTGGCGCGCCGCGCACCCTCTCGGGGGTGATGCCGTGGATTGCGACGAAGCGCGGGTCGAAGCGCGTGACGGGGTTGATGTACCAATGCCGCTCGCGCAGAACGCTCCCGCGTTGCACGACGCTCACGCCGATTGCGCAGACCGCTCCGTGCTGCGGATTCGCGGTTTCAACGTCGATTCCCACAATCGGCGTTCGCGCACCGTGTACCGAACTCGGTACGCGCGGCACCCGTGCCATCTCAGCGAATCCTCGGTAGACGGGTCTCATTTCCGCTGTCCACTTGAACCTCCGTCTCGGTGTTTCCAAGTCGAGCGTCGCCGCGAAAGAGCTTCTCAAGATCGGATGCCGGATAGCCCCCCACAAGTGCAGCTTCGATACGCCCATGCATGTCAACAACCACAATCGTTGGAGTCGCTGCGATCACATCGAGAGGCGGCGGCAGCTTTCCTTCACGACCCACAAACCAATCGCGCTGCCGCATCGCGCCACCATCACGGAGCGCGACTTGCTCGATCGCCGCAGCATCGAGCTCCTGATCGACGAACACGAACGGAATCTCCGGATGTTGGTTCGACGCGATTGCAACTTCACGAAGCGCATCAACGCTCGGTTGTGTTCCCATACGGAGCACGACAAGCGCGAAGCGCTCCGCACGGCCACCAGTGGCATCAACGCAAGGATGCGTTGCAAGGCTTCCATCAGCTGGTTCGCCGGGCGCCGAAAGCAGTAGCCCGCGCGACACACCATCGAACCGTGCTGCGATCACGACGGGTTCAATCG
>JBILDS010000224.1:0-5136 GCA_044352505.1 Phycisphaerales bacterium | reverse complement strand
AGCGCACGCACGAGCGCAGCGCGATCCGCAACCCAAAGCACATCGCAATCGAAATTGACCGGCATCCACTTGTGCGGATTGAAGCACCAACTGTCAGCATGCTCCGCGCCCGCGTTCACAAACCGGAGCTCTTCGCAGAGTGCAGCGGTGCCGCTCATCGCGGCGTCGACGTGGAGCCAGAGCCGATTCGTGCGACAGACTTCCGCGATCTCTGGAACCGAGTCGATCGCGTTGACACCTGTTGTGCCGACGGTTGCAGACACAAACGCCGGTAGGTGCCCGAGCGCGCGATCGCGCTCGACCTCTGCAGCGAGGAGATCCACGCGCATGCGACCCTGCGAATCGACTGGAATGAGGCGTACAAACTCGCGACCAATTCCAGCAATGCGCGCAGATTTCTCGATGGATGAGTGGGCTTGATCGCTGGTGTAACACACCACGGCACGACCGGTTGACGCGAGCCCGTGTGCATCGCTTGCGAAGTTGGTGGCTCGCTCACGTGCGGCGACGATGGCAACGAGCGCCGCGGAACTCGCGGTGTCTTGCAGGCATCCGCCTCCGGACGACGTTGAAAGAAAGCGCCCGGGCAACCCCATCGCGTGCACAAGCCAGTCGAGCATGTGCGTCTCAATCTCAGTGCATGCCGGACTTGTCGACCAGAGCATGCCTTGGACGCCGAGCCCCGCACTTGCAAGTTCACCAAGAATGGACTCGTAACTGGAATTCGCGGGGAAGTACGCGAACCATCCGGGGTGCTGCCAGTGGACAACACCCTTCATGACGATGTCATCGAGATCGCCGAGGATGCGCGCAATCGGTTCGCCGTACTCCGGTGCGCGCGGTGGAAGCATGGCGCGGATTGCGCCAGGTTCAGGAAGATGCGCAACCGGGCGATCGCCGATCTTCTCGCGATAGTCGGCGATCCAGTCGATGAGCGCGTGACCCGCTGCGCGAAACGATGCGGCATCAAGCGGCGCACGCATAGGGCGCAAGGCGGAAGTCACGCGATCTGGCTCCGTCGCGGTCATGGGAAGGAAGCGTAGCCCTTTCGGCTACGATCGTCGCGTGCGTTTCGCGGCGACTTCTCTCTTGACGGCTCGGTTGGTGCTGCGTCCAAGTGCCCCGGGCGATGAGGCGGCGCTGGTTGCTGGCCTTGGTGATGCCGACGTTCAGCGGTGGCTTGAGACGGTGCCGCATCCGTACACCCTTGCGCATGCCCGCGACTGGATTGTGCGTTCGGCGCGCGAGCGCGACGCAGGATTCATGCAGGATTTCGCGATCACGCTTGCCGTTGGCGGTGCGCTCATAGGCGGAATCGCGCTCACGCCGTCGCGCGTCGAGCCTGCGGCTGAGCTCGGCTACTGGATCGCGCGACCACAGTGGGGCGAAGGATACGGCGGCGAGGCGCTTGCGCGCGTGGTGCGCTATGCGACTGAGGAGTGCACGCCGCGGTTCACTCGCTTGTCGGCGCGTGTCGCACCCGACAACACCGCGTCGCGCCGCATGCTCACGCGGCTCGGGTTCGTCGAGAAGGCCTCAGCCGTCGACAGCGACGGCGTGACGCGCGTGCGATACGAAAGGCTCGGGTGCCAGCAGACTTCAGTCTGCTGAACGGATGACGCCCGAGTCTACAGCCCTTCATGGGTGCCACTACTTCCAGTAGTGGTCTCGCGCGCAAATCGCCGCCCGTGCATGTTCCGACGCTCGTCGACTCCGCACTGCTCGAAGCAGTGGCACCCATTTCGGCTGTCGACTCGCATGGTTCTGTGCTCGCGCTTCGCGCTCGTGTCGACACGGACGCAGGTAAGTGCCGGCGCCCTTCAGCTTGCCACCATCTCCCGCGACAGCTCGCCGTCCACCTCGCGCGCAAGCTCGGCCATCAGGCCGCTGCCAAGGTCAAGCCGCAGGCCCGCCGCGCTGAACAGTTCGGGAAGCGGACGCGACCCGCCGAGCGCGAGGCCCTTGCGGTAATCCGCGAGCGCGCGCTTCGCGTCGCGCCGCGCGTTGAGCCACATCTGGATCGCGCCTGTCTCCGCGATGCCGTATTCGATGTAATAGAACGGCATTCCGAAGAGGTGCAGTTGCCGCTGCCACTGCGCGTCGCGCGCGGCCTCGCAGCCGTCCCACGAGATGTCGTTCCCGAAGCGCTTCATGAGCGCACGCCACGCGTCGGTGCGCTGCGCGCGCGTGTGCCCTGGGTTCGTGTAGATCCAGTGCTGGAACGCGTCAATCGTGGCGATCCACGTCATGATCGTCGGGAACTTCTCGAGCCTCTCACGCAGTGCGCGGCGGCACTCGTCCTCGCCGTAGAACTCGCCGTGGTAGGGGAGCGTGAGGAGTTCCATTGACATCGACGCGACCTCGGCGAACTCGGTCGGCGCGCCGCGGTACTCGACGAGCGGATCCTCCTTCGAGAGGAGCGAGTGGAACGCGTGGCCCGCCTCGTGCACCATCGTCACGAGGTCGCGGTGCATGCCCGCCGCGTTCATGAAAATGAACGGCTTGCGCGAGTGCTGGCGCTGGTACTGGTAGCCGCCGGGCGCCTTGCCGGGGCGTGACTCGAGGTCGAGGCAGTCGCCGTCCTTCATCGAGTCGAACATCTGCCCGAGCTCCGCGTCCATTGCGTGGAACATGCGCGAGCAGCCGTCGATGAGCTGCTCGGCGCCGTCGAACGGACGCAGCGGCTTGCGGCCCTTCACATCGACCGAGAGATCCCACGGGCAGAGCGGCGCGACGCCGAGCGCCTGCGCGCGTTCGCGGTCGAGGCGGCGCTGGATCGGCACGAGGTGCGTCTCGATCGCCGCGTGCATCGACATGCAATCGGCGGGCGTGTAGTCGAAGCGCTTCATGCGGCGGTGCTGAAAGTCGCGGAAGTTGTCGAAGCCCGCGTTGCGCGCGATCTGCTGGCGCAGCGCGAGCATCTGGTCGTAGATGTCGTCGATCGCGTCGCGGTCCGCGAGGCGGCGCTCGGCGATCGCCTTCCACGCGCGCTCGCGCAGGCCGCGATCGGTTTCCTCAAGAAAGCGCGCCATCTGCGGCATGGTCCGCGTCGAGCCCTCGAACTCGACGGTCATGCGGCCGATGGTCTGGTTGTACTTCTGGTCGAGCTCCGCAAGCTCCGTCTCGAGCGGAATGTTCGCCTCGCGGAAGAGCTCGATGTCGACGCGCATCCCGCGCAGGAGCACCTCGTAGCGCACCTTGGGAAGCGCATATGCGAACGCGCTCGTTGCGATCTTCTTGTCGAGCTCGCTCGCGATCGGCTTCAGTTTCGGCTCGACATCGCGCACGAATGCGAGGAACGCGCCCTCTGCGTTCTTGTCCTCGGTGTTGCGCGTGGTGGCGATGTAGAGGTTCGCCGCCTTCTCGGCGACGAGCGCGTCGAGGTCGCTCCGGTCGAGGATCAGTTGCTCCAACTCGTCCGCAGATCCGAGCGGGCGCGAGAGAAGTTCGCGGTAGTGGGGCTCAAGCGCGGAGAAGCTTGCGGCATCGAGCGAAACGGGGGCGTATGCGCGGGCGTGTGCCATGGGGAGAGAATACCGTTGCACGGTTCCGCCGCGTTGAAACACACCGCTCTCTGCTGGTTATTCTCCCACGATGTCCTCTGTTGTCCTCAGCATTTCGCCCGCGAAGGTGAATCTCGCGCTGTCCGTGTCACCTCCCGGTGAGGGCGGCATGCACGAGATCGCAAGTTGGATGGTGACAACTGCGTTTGCAGACGAACTTGAGGTGAAGCGGCTGCCCGCCGATCGTCTGAGCCGCTTTTCGATTGACTGGCACGAAGACGCGCGGCGCCGCAGCGACATCGACTGGCCAATCCGCAAGGATCTCGCCGTGCGGGCACATGCGCTGCTTGAAGCAAAGATCGGCTGCGCGCTCCCGATTCAACTACGCATGCGCAAGCGCATTCCCGTGGGCGGCGGACTCGGCGGCGGCTCGTCGAACGCGGCGGCAATGCTGCGCGCGCTCGATGCGCTCTTCGACCTGCGCCTCCGCGCAGAGTATCTCGAGGCGATCTCGCGCGAACTCGGCAGCGACGTGCCGTTTCTCGTGCGCGGTGGTAGCGCACTGGTTGAGGGAACAGGAGAGCGCCTCACGCGCGTGGCGATGCCTGTTGTGTATCTCGTGCTGGTGTTCCCATCGGTCGCGTGTCCGACGGGTCCGGTCTATCACGCGTTCGATCGCCTTCGGCCCGATGCGAGGCTCGATGCGCCGCGCGTACGCGCGCTCGTCGACACGGCGGAACGCGGTGGATTCCGCGCGGAGATGCCGTTCAACGATCTCGCAGACGCAGCGATCGAAGTTGCGCCCGCACTCGGCGAGCTTCGCGCGCGGGTCGAACGCGTCGCCCAGTCGTCGGTGCATGTGAGCGGCTCAGGTTCGACCCTCTTCATCGTGTGCGATTCGCCAATCCACGCCGAGGCTCTCGCGGGCGCAATTGAGATGCAAGTGGGCGTGCCAGCGATTGCAACGGTCACGGCGGGAACGCCGCTCGAGGAAGTCGACGGCGAACCGCGCGAGATTGGCGCGCCAACGTCCGTCCTCGACGACGAGGACTGATCGCGCACATCGCGCTGTTCCCGCTGCCTTCAAGCCCCGATCGCCTACAATCCGCGCCTCATGCTTTGGCAGCCGTCCCTCCCTGAACGCTACCTGAATGCAACCGAAGACGAACTCGGTGCGCAGATCGCGGCACGGCGTGCAGAGCTCGGTTCGAAGCTTCTCATCCTCGGACACCACTACCAGCAAGACGACGTCATTCGTCACGCTGATCTCATCGGCGACAGCTTGAAGCTCTCGCAGTTGGCGGCCTCAGAGGCGCCGAAGCGTGGCGCGAAGTTCATCATCTTCTGCGGCGTCCACTTCATGGCCGAGACTGCTGACATCCTGACCGCCGACGATGTCGCTGTGATCCTGCCCGATCTTTCCGCAGGTTGTTCGATGGCTGACATGGCCGCCTACGACGACACGGTCGATGCGTGGGACACGATTCACGAAGCGATCGCGGGCACGAACCAACGCGTCATTCCAATCACGTACGTGAATTCGAGCGCCGCAATCAAAGCATTCGTCGGTTCGCGCGGCGGCGCGTGCTGCACAAGTTCGAACGCGTCGCGTGTGTTCGAGTGGGCAATGGGC
>JBILDS010000222.1:0-5147 GCA_044352505.1 Phycisphaerales bacterium | reverse complement strand
CAATGGACGCTCTCGAGTTCGATTCCAGCTGACTGTCCGAGATACTGGTACACGGGGTGCGACGCGAGCCATTTCGGTTCGAGCGACTGCAATTCGTCAAGCCGCAGCGCAATTCGACCAAACACCGCCTTGAGCTCGGCGCGGCGCTCTGTGATTTGTGGCGCGCGCTGCGGCAGCAGTTGCGACAAACGAGCCGCGATCGCGTCGGTTTGCGCCAGCGCGATCTCGGGAGAGAGCCAGGTCGTCGATGCTGTGGTCGAATGGGTGTGCTCACCCTCTGGTCCGTGCGAGTGGGTTTCGCCCTCGACCTTGATCAGCCGAGCCCGAACGCCGCTGGTGGTGTGCACGGTGCGCGCCCGTGGAAGCGCGGCCTGCGCGGCCCAGGGCTCGTAGGCCGCGCCGTTGAGCACGATCAGATCGCACGATTGGATCGCTCGAATCGCCTCCTTGGATGGCCGCCAATACGCGGGATCCGACGCGCCTTCCCACGGCGTGAGGAGTTCAACAGCGTCGCCCGCAAGCTCGACGATGATCGAGGCGAGCGCTGGATTCGGCGCAAAAACGCGGGGTTTCGCGCCCGGCGCCCGAGCAGGAGCCTGCCCGGCGGCAGGCCCGCAGCCGACAGCAGCCACGAGGTTGGTTGCAAACAGCAGCGTCGCGAGAAGAGTAAACCCCGCGGGAGTGCGCCGGGCGAACGCATGCTGGGCGCGCGCGAACCATGCGAGATCAAACCACGCGCGATCAAACCACGCGCCGGCAAACCATCTGCCAGCAAACCACACGCCGGCAACCTCCAAACTTGGAAATCGGTTCATGGCCGCAGGATAGCCCCGCCCCGCTACGCTGAGCGAGTGCAGACGGCTGAAACAACCGCACCCCACGCAATACTGCTCGAGACGACGGCGCTCGTCTTCTGCCGTGCATCGACCGGCGTGGCGACTGCGTTCGAACTGCGCGTGCCACCGATCGCAATTGCAGCGGGCGCGTCGCTTGCGGTACGCGGGCCGTCGGGGTCGGGCAAAAGCACACTGCTTGCGCTTCTTTCAGGCGAACTGCTGCCGCTTGCGGGCGACGTGCGCGTCGCGGGGCGCTCGCTTTCGACGATGAGCGACGCAGCGCGCCGCGGCTACCGCGCGCGCTCGGTCGGCCAGGTCTTCCAGACCTTCGAACTCGTGGCGTCGCTCGACGTGCTCGAGAATGTGCTGCTGCCGTTTCGCCTGCACGCTGCGCTGTCGCTCGACGACGCCGCGCGCGCGCGGGCGCGCGAACTTCTCGCGCGCGTCGGGCTTGGCGACAAGATGCGTCGCTCGATCGATCGCCTCTCGCACGGCGAACGCCAGCGCGTGGCGATCGCGCGCGCGCTCGTCACGCGGCCGATGCTTGTCCTCGCCGATGAGCCGACGGGAAACCTCGACCCTGCGCTCAAGCGCGAGATTGCAGCGCTCCTCATCGAGGAAGCACGCGCGGCCAACGCAGCGCTCGTCGTCGCCACGCACGATGAGTCGATCCTTCGCGCGTTCGGCGGCGTGCTTGCGATCGGAGGTGACGCGTGACCGCGCTCCTCCGCCATGCTGCGTTCCTCGCGGTTCGCTCGCTGCGCCATTCGTGGCGCCGCAGTCTGCTGCTTGCGCTCGTCCTCGGGCTTTCGCTCGGCGTACCGCTCGCACTCGCATCGCTCCTTGAACGTGCGTCAACCGACATGCGCGCACGTGCCGCGCTTGCGCCGCTTGTCTTCGGCGCGAAGGGCAGCGAATCGGATCTCGTGTTTGGCGCGCTCTTCTTCGCAGCCACGCCGCCAGGTGGGCTTGCGATGCAGGACCTTGATCGCATCGAGAGCGACGGTCTCGGGCAAGCCGAGCCGATTGCACTCGGCGCAACTGCGCAGAAGACGCCGGTGGTCGGCACCACGGTCGACCACTTCGACCGGCGCGGCCTGCGCCCCGCATCGGGCGCGATGTTCGCAACGATCGGCGAGTGTGTGGCGGGCGCGGAGGCGGCGCGCGCGCTCGGTCTCGCGCCAGGTTCGCGGCTCTTCACAGATCCAGCGTCGCTCTCCGACCTCGCCGGCGTGTATCCGCTTGAGCTCACCGTGACGGGCGTCCTGCCTCCGACGGGCACGCCCGATGACGGCGTCCTCTTCGTCGACCTTCGCACGATGTGGTCGATCCGCGGGCTCGGGCATCGGCACGACGACCCGGCGGCGAGCGCAACGCCGGGCGCTCTGATCGGGAAGGACGGCGAGCGCGCCATCGCAGGCGAAGCACTGCCGATCGAGCGCAAGTCCGCCGACGGCATCGCCGCAGACTTCCACTTCCACGGCGACCCGTCGACCTTCCCGATCGACGCAGCACTCGTCTTTCCCACCGACTCGAAAGCACAGGCGATCCTTCTGGGGCGCTTCACGGGAAAGAGCGAGACGCTGCAGCTCGCGCGACCCGATCAGTTCATCGACCGCGTGCTCGAGCGGATCTTCGGCGTCGGCCGCGTGCTCGGCGCTGTGGCCGTGGCGACGGCGGCGCTCGTCCTCCTCGTCGCTGCGCTTGCCTTCGCGCTCTCTATCCGCCTGCGCGCGGACGAACTCGCGCTCATGCGTCGCCTCGGCGCCAGCCGCGGCCGCGTGGCGGCTTTCCTCGCGACGGAGGCTGCGATCCTGCTCGGCGCCGCGCTCGCGATCACGCTCGCCTGCGCCATCGTCGCACCAGTCCTCGCCCCGCTCGTCATGCGCCTGGCTGCGGGGTGAGTGGGTGCGACGGTACCGGCGCCGCGCGTGATTTGAGCGCTCCCTTTGGTGCTGGGACGGGACCGGCGCTGCGCGCCGCGTTGTCGAGGCTTCGGATGGTTCTGCGAGCACTGCTTGTTTCGCAAGCACGTGGCACCCGCCGGCCTTTGGTCGGCGGCGGTTTGTGACATTCCGACGGGGAGCGCCGCCGCGAAGCGGCGGGTGCCACGTGTTTCCTCGCGCAGCGAGGAAGCAGTGCTCGCAGAACCCCGCCAGCCGACGACAGCGCGCCCGCCGAAGGCGGGCGGTCGTGTTTCAGCGGTCGCGGCTGCGGCCTACACCACCACGGCCTACACCACCAAGGTCACACCACCAAGGTCTCCGGCTCCTCGATGAACTCCTTGAGGCTCGCGAGGTACTGCGCGGCCATCGCGCCGTCGATCACTCGGTGATCGAGCGACAGCGTCGCCTGCATCTGCGTGCCGACCACGAGGCGGCCGTCGCGCACGACAGGCTGCTGCACGGCGGCGCCGCAGGCGAGGATCGCGGAGTTCGGCGGGTTGATGATCGCCGTGAAGTGCTCCACGCCGAACATGCCGAGGTTCGAGATCGTGAAGGTCGCGTCCGACATGTCCTGGACGGACAGGCCCTTCGTGCGCGCCTTCTCGGCGAGCGTCTTCGTGTCGGCAGAGATCTGGCGCAGGCTCTTGTGGTCCGCGTCCTTGATGACGCCGACGACGAGGCCGCCGCCCTTCTCCTCCGGCAGCGAGATCGCCACGCCGATGTTCACGACCTCGTGGATGCGCACATGGTCGCCGGCGAAGCTCGCGTTGAAGTACGGGTGCTCGGCCATCGCGAGCGCGCACGCGCGTACGAGGAAGTCGTTCACGCTGAGCTTGACGCCCGACGCCTTCAGCTTCTCGTTGTAGCTCTGGCGAAGGTCGATGAGCCGATCCATGTCGAACTTCATCGTGACCTGGTAGTGCGGAATCGTGGTCTTCGACTCGACGAGGCGGCGCGCGATCGTCTGGCGCATGCCCGTGAGCGCGACATCGCGCCCCGGCAGCGACAGCGCGAGCGGCGCGCTTGGGGTCTGGACGCCACCGGTCGACACGGCGAGCGCCTGCGCGGGCGCGATCGTGGCGGATGCGCGCGCGGACTTGTTCTCGATCGCCATCTCGACATCGCGCTTGATGACGCGGCCGCCCGGGCCTGTGCCGGCAACGGTGCGGATGTCGACTCCATGCTCCTCGGCCATGCGGCGGGCAACCGGGCTCACGCGCATGCGCGGGCCGTCGGCGGCGAACTCCTCCATGCCGTGGCGCGTTTCGGTCTGCGAGACGGGCGTGGGCGCGGGCGCGGGCTTCGCTGCAGGCGCCGGGCTCGGCGCCGCAGCAGCGGGCTTCGACGCGGGCGCGGCAGCAGCCCCGCCGCTCTTCGCGCCACCAGCCTTCACGGTCGCCACATCCTCGCCTTCAAGCGCGAGAAGCGCGATGGTCGTACCGACCTTGACCTGCTTGCCCGGCTCGACGAGCAGCGCGGCGATGCGGCCGTCGTCGAAGCACGGCATCTCCATCGTCGCCTTGTCTGTCTCGATGTCGGCGACGACGGCGCCCGACTTCACGGAGTCGCCTTCCTTGACATTCCACTTGATGACGGTGCCCGCCTCCATCGTGTCGGAAAGACGAGGCATGGTGAGTTCAATTGGCATTCGCTGGTTCCCTCAAGGCGATCGCTCGCGCGTTCGATTCCATCACGCCCTGTATGTCGCGCTTCGCACCGCTTCGCAGATCTTGCGGACATTCGGCAGGTACTCCTGCTCGAGCTTCGCCGAGTACGGCGTCGGCACATCGTCCGAGTGGACGCGGTGCACGAAGTTGTCGAGGTCGTCGAAGCAGTGCTTGTGGATCAACGCCGCAAGCTCGCCACCCGGCGACGAGAAGCTCCACGACTGGTCGACGACGACCGCGCAGTTCGTCTTCTTGACGCTCTTCACAACGGTCGGCAGGTCGAGCGGACGGATCGTGCGGAGGTCGATGACCTCGCAGTCGATGCCTTCCTTCGCCAGGATCTCGGCCGCCTCGAGGCAGAAGTTGACCGGACGGCCCCACGACGCAAGCGTGCAGTGCGTGCCCGCGCGCCGCACGGCCGCGTGGCCGAACGGGATCAGGTATTCGCCCTCGGGCACATGGCCCTTGCTGCCGAGCATGCGCTCGCTCTCGAGGAAGAAGACGGGGTCGTCGTCGCGGATCGCGGTCTTCATCAGGCCCTTCGCATCGGCGGGGCACGACGGGATCACGATCTTGACGCCGGGGACATTCGAGTAGAGGCCTTCGACGCACCAGCTGTGGGTCGAGCCGAGCTGGCCGCCCGCGCCGTCGTTGCCGCGGAACACGATCGGGCAGCCGAGCTGGCCGCCCGACATGTA
>JBILDS010000223.1:0-5147 GCA_044352505.1 Phycisphaerales bacterium | reverse complement strand
TGCGCGAGAAGCTGTTCGGCCGGCCGAAGCGCGCGGCCGTCGCAGATCATTGACCAGCGACGGCCGCGGTCATTCGGTCGAGAGGCTCCGTGACTCTCACGAGGCTGCGTCACTCCCATGACGCGAGGAGCATGCCGAAGTCGAATGCGTCGACTCGGCCGTCGCCATTCAGATCCTCGGGAAGGCACTCGCCGGTTGTTCCCCACGCCGCGAGGAGACGCGTGAGGTCGAAGCCGTTGATGACCCCATCGCCATTGAAGTCCGCAGCGCGCGGGGGCAGGATCACGCGGACTGGTTGCCAGCACCACGACGCAGCCTCGGAACCGCAGTCCGCGACGCAGCAGGGTCGATTATTCGGATTGCACCCCGCGATTCCAAGCACCACGATCGCACCATCGGGCATCACCGAATGCGCTTCGGTCTTCGCATCACTTTGCGGAAGCAGTTGGACCTGCCACGATCCGTTCCTCAAGTGCCAGACCCGAGCCCCGAGCGACCCACCGCCGACAAACTGGGGTTTGCTGCACTGAGCTGATCGGCCGACGAACTCGCAGCCAAGCGCCCAGGCGGCTTCCTCGAAGGCGGTCGGGTTCACGTTGAGAAGCGGAAGTTCGTACGCCGCACCGCGAATCTCATCGGGCGTGGAAGCGACCATCGCGATGGGTTCGCACGGTGGAACGGCGCACTCGGACGCCGGTTCCCTCGTCTCCATGGGGAACCAGGCGATTGGGTGCTTCTCCCACTCGGTCCCCGGGATGTCCTCGGTGTATCGCCGCCATCCAGCGACGATCTGCTCGAAGCCTGCCGATCCGATCCTCGATGCAGACTCATACTGCATCGACATGAATGGCATGTCTAGATCGGCGCCATCGGGGCGCCTGAGTTCCCCGCCACGCGGGTCCCAAATGACCGTACGCGGCGTCGTGCGCGAGCCGGGGAAAGTGATCTCTTCACCGACCGCGCCGATGAGATAGCGGTCGAACGGCAGGTGGATTGGGTCACGACGGGTCGGATCAAACGAGTCGAAGATAAGTGAGCCGAACGCGGGGCCGATGGCCAACTCATCGACTGGACTCAGCCCGCACTGCCCAAATCCTTGAGCACAACCAAACGGCCTGCTGTCGAGAACCCCGGTTCGGCTGACTCCGAGCCGCGCGTGGTCAAGGTGCACCACCGATCGCGCCTCTCGGTTCACAAGGAGCCAGGGACCGTCCACTGGAAACGAAGGTGCCGGGTAGCCATCTGTGAGTCTCCAAAGGAAAGGCGCAAACAGACAGCCGCTGAGCGAGCCACAGTCGTCGGTGTCGTTCGCGCGACGCTCAAGCCAGTCTTCTACATCGAACACGATCCGAAGGGGTGTATGGGCCGTGATGGTCGGAAAACTCGGCAGCTGACCGTTCGGACAGACACACCGATACGCCTGCGTCGCATGCACGATGATCTGTGGTCCCGGTTGCGTGTCCTCGCAACGCTCTCGGTAGATCACTTCGATCGCACCAGTACCCCATGCATCGCCGGTGTTCTCGCCGGCGAGGAACTGGTCTGGGAAACCATCGTCTTGCGCGATGAAGTGATGCGGCGCGATGGGCACGATTTCTGCGGCTCCAAAGCCGCCCGGCACGGGGGGGAGATACCAAAGAGTCGCTTCGTAACGCCAGGGAGGAAGTTTTCCGAGTGGGTCAATCCCGCGAGGCACCTCTCGCCAGCCGCTTACGAAGATGCCCTTCGAGACGCCATGTTCACAGTCACGAACTCGGATCACGCCCGTCGCCGCCGCGCTTCTCGCCCCGGTATCCACGGGCAGCAAGATCGGATCCCACACGTGCGACGTCGGTGCTCGGCGAATCCAGAGCATCGGGAGGCGCACGTCGCTCAACGCGCTTCCATCGGGAAGAAGATCGAAGCGCCAACCCGCGATGTCGCCGTCTCGATTCGTTGCGAACTGCAGGAGAGGTGTTGCGTATCCTGCGCTTCCGATCGAATCTGCGGTTGAAATCGGAGTGTTCTCCGGGCATGCGCCGACCCATGCGGTCCGGCCCAACTCATCCGTCAAGATCTGCTCGTGCGGGAAGAACAAGTCCTGCGCGTGCGCCGGAATCGCTGTTGCGATTGATGCGAGCACTGCAGCAATAGTACAACTCGTCGATTGTAAGTCGATCACATGGAGCTCCTGTGTTGAGGAAACGGGGACACTGACGAAGCGGCTCGTGCGATCGAGCCGCGGAAGTATCATGACAGGCGTTTGAGTTGATGTACGAAACACTCCAGAAGATTGTCGCACTTTGAGGAGACACCCATGGCGAACTTCACCCGTCGTTCCTTCCTTCAGACGACTGCCACGATCGGCGCAACGGGATTCGTCGCGCCGCTTGGTTTTGCGAGCTGGCAGCGGGAAGGCGGCGCGGCGGGGCGCACGGTCAACATCGGCCTCGTCGGTTGCGGCGGGCGCGGCTCGGGTGCTGCGAACGACTCGCTCACGGTGAATCCGAATGTGAAGCTTGTGGCCATGTGTGATATCGATGTCGAGAAGGCTCGCGGCGTGCGCGACGCGCTCAAGGAAGCGCACTCCGAACGCGCGAATGTGGCCGACGACCGCATCTTCGGCGGGATCGACGGCTACCAGAAGCTCCTCGCGCTTCCCGATGTTGACCTCGTGATTCTCGCGACCGCGCCAGGCTTCCGCCCGTCGCACATCGCGGCCGCTGTTGCCGCGAAGAAGCACATTTTCGCCGAGAAGCCCGTGTGCGTCGATGTTGCGGGCTACCACGCGTGCTGCGCTGCGCATGACCAGGCCGCGAAGCAGGGCACCGCGATCGTGACGGGCACGCAGTACCGCCGCCAGACGAGCTTCATCGAGGGAATCCGGCGGATTCGCGAAGGCATGATCGGCGAGGTCGTCGGCATGACCGCGCGCTACTGCTCGAACGGCATCTGGTACCGCGACCGCAAGCCCGGCATGAGCGACATGGAGTACCAGATCTGGAACTGGATGCACTTCATCTGGCTGTCGGGCGACCAGATCACCGAGCAGGCCGTGCACAACATCGATGTCATCCACTGGGTGATGGGCGGCCCGCCGGTGCGCGCGTTCGCGTCGGGCAGCCGCTGGAACCGCCCCGCGGACAGCGAGATGTGGGACTCGATGTCGGTCGACTTCGAGTTCGCGGGCGGGAAGATCTGCTCGTTCGACGCGCGCCACTGGGCGAATTCCGACAACCAGTTCGACAATGTCGTCTATGGCTCGAAGGGCATCGCCTACCTGCGCGCCTTCGACGGCGGCAGCACGATCACAGACCGCGACGGCAAGGAACTGTGGACGACGAAGGGCTCGATCGGCGCCGCGTACCGCCAAGAGCACAAGGAGCTCGTCGAGTCGGTCCTCGCGGGCAAGCCGATCGTCGAGTTGCGCCAGACCGCGGAGAGCTCGCTGATGGCCGTGATGGGCCGCGAGGCCGCGTACTCAGGCCAGGTCGCGACGTGGGACTTCATGACGAAGCAGTCGAAGCTTGATCTGATGCCGAAGCTCGTCGCGATTCCCGGCGATGCGCCGGCGCCGTTCGTGCGCAAGCCCGGCGAATATCGTCTGCAGTGATCTCAGCCCCAGCTTGAGAGGAGCGTCGCGAGGTCCGCGCCGTCGACGGAGCCGTTGCCGTCGATGTCGGCCGCGCAGCCCGCGCACGCGCCCCACGCGTTCAGCAGGATCGCGAGGTCGCCGCCATCGACCGATCCGCTGCCGTCGAGATCCGCGGGGTTCTCCGCGGCCGTGAAGGTCGCGTTCAGCGAGAGCGTCGTGCCTGCGCCGTCGCGCACGCGCACGGCGTCGATGGTGGCGGTGTCCGTGACGGCCGCGGCGGAGGCGACGCGCACCGTGAAGACCGCGCTGGCGCCGGCGGCGAGCTCTGCGCTCTCCTCGGGATCGAACAACACGGCGAACGCGGCCGTGCCCGCGCGCGGGCGGATCGCCGTCGCGTCGGGGCCTACGTTCGTGACGGTGAGTGTGGTCGTGAGCACCGTACCAGCCGCGCCCTTGAGCGAAGTGCTTGCAAGCGACGCGATCGTTCGCGAGTCGCGCGTCGTGGTCGTGCCGGCGACGGGTGTCGCTGCGCCCCACACCACCGCGTAGTCGGCCGCGTCGCCGCGCAGGTGCGTGTCGAAGAACTCGAGGAGCAGCGCGCGCGTCTTCGCCAGCTGCTCGGCGCGGGAGATCGAGCCCGAGTCGCAGGCGATGATCGCGCTGTCGATGAAGCCGCAGTGCGATCCACCCGTGATCGACACGAACTGCCGCGGTGCGTCGCACGCGGTGTACTGGTTCTGCGTGGTTGCGGGCGCGACGATCGAATCCTGCGAGCCGACGATGAAGCGCGCGGGGCGCTGCACACTGCCCGCCGCCGCTGCGGCCGATGGATTCGTCTCCGCAGCCGCGAGCGTGGCCAGGCACTTGATGCGCACATCCGCCGCCGCCGCGAGCGCCGCTGCGCCGCCGCCCATCGAGTGACCCGACACCGCGAACGCGTCCTGGTTTACGGCGTCGAAGAGCCAACTCGACTTGAGTGCGTCCTGTTGTTCGAGCCAGGTGAGGCAATGGCGGATGTCGAGCGCGAAGTTCCCGTGGTTCGGGAAGAACCCGCCTTCACTTGTCGTCGCGATCACGATGTAGCCGTGGCTCGCGAGGTGATCCATTGTTGAGTCGTAGAGGTCGACCGCGCTGAGGAACCCGTGCCCGAAGCTAACCGCTGGCGCTGGGCCCGCGGCTGTGGCGAACGGCGCGCTCGAGGCACTCGATGTCGCTGGGTAGCGGATCTGCGCGCTGAAGGTTGAGTTGTTCGGCCGCGTGACGGTAACCGTTCGCTGCGACACAGCGAACGGCCCGGGCTGCGAACGGTCCGCAAGTGCCGCGGGAGAGATCGCGAGCATGACGAGTAAGCTTGCGATGCTGCGCATGAAGGGGGTGCGTGACGACATGTGCCGAGTATCGCGGATCACCCGCATCGAATTCAACGACATGCGATGCGAATTCTCGATTTCGTGCGGGTACGGCACGCGACCACTCAGGCCGAACGGAAGGGCCTGCCTCGCAAAAGCCCCCGGAAAAAGCCCCCGGAAAAAGCCCACGGAAAAAGCCCACGGACAAAGCCCACGGGGCGCGC
>JBILDS010000221.1:0-5160 GCA_044352505.1 Phycisphaerales bacterium | reverse complement strand
CGCGGTCCCAGTGCTTCGAGATGTAGGCGACATGCTCTGCCATCTCGACCGGGCCCGTCGCGCAGTTGAGGCCGAGCGAGTGGATCGGGAACGGCTTGAGCGCGTTCACAACCGCGGCGATGTCCGAGCCGAGGAGCATCGTGCCGGTCGTCTCGATCGTCACGCTCGAGAAGATCGCGCGGTCGTCGGGCGAGAGGCCCGCTTCCTTCAGCGCGTCGATCACGGCGTTGATCGCAATCTTCTGCTGGAGAAGGTCCTGCGAGGTCTCGATCATGAAGCCGTCGATGCCGCCCGCGATCAGGCCGCGCGCCTGCTCGAGGTAACTCGCGTGCATCTCCTCCCACGACACTTGGCCAAGCGACACGAGCTTCGTGCCGGGGCCCATCGAGCCGATCGCGAAGCGCGGGCGGTCGGCGGTCTCGAACTTCGCGGCAGCGGCGCGCGCGACCTCTGCGGCGCGCTTGTTCAGTTCGAACGTCCACGCAGCGAGCTCCTCGTCGAACTCGCGGCCGACGAGGATGTTCGCGCCGAAGGTGTCTGTCTCGACCACGTCGGCGCCCGCCGCGAAGTAGTTCTCGTGGATCCTTTGGATGATGTCGGGGCGGCTCTTGACGAGGATGTCGGTGCAGTTGTCGCGGCCGAGGTAGTCGCTCGGCATGCAGTCGGCGCAGGCGTGGATCTGCGTGCCCATACCGCCGTCAAAAACGAGGGTGCGGGATTCGAGAGCCTTCAGGAGCGAACGAACGGGGGCGGGCATGGCGAAAGGGTACGTCGAACGATCCGTTCCTTCAACCATTCATCCGGATGAACGGATAGAACAGGCCCGCATATTGCCCCCTCGCAAACGCCGTTGTGCGGTCTACCATCGCGACCACCCTCCGGACACCCCATGCACACCTCCCTCTCCGACCGCAGCACGTCTGCGGATCCCGAATCCAGTTCATCGTCAACCCGCCGTGCGCTCCACCACTGCGCTGCACTCACGATTGCGGCGCTTCTCGCGGGCGCTGGCTGCGCAACTGCGCGAACAGCCTCGGCGCCGGAGACCACTGTTGCTGCAGCACCGGGCGCGACGGTTGCGACAGCCGCGGAACCTGCGCCTGTGCCCGCGCCTGTGCCTGAGCCAGCGCCTGCGCCTGCGCCTGCGCCTGCGCCTGCGCCTGCGCCTGCGATTCGACCGCTCGAAACGTTCGAAGTTGTCTGGACCACTGTGCGCGACCAACACTTCGACCCGTCACTCAACGGCGTCGACTGGAATGCCACACGCGAAGAGTTCCTGCCGCGCATCGAGAACGCAGCATCGCAACGTGCGCTGCGCGCGCTGCTCGACGAAATGCTCTCGCGATTGGGGCAGAGCCATTTCGGCATTATTCCCGCTGAGGAGGCGGACGCTTCGCCCGCCGTTGCCACCGCTGATGAATTGGCCGACGAGGGTGGCCGCGCCCCCGCGAATGTCGGAGTCGACGGATCGCGCACCGACGCAGGCGACGCAGCCGACGCGAACGACGCTGTCAGCGACGACGCGGGTATCGCCGGTCTCGACATCGCGCTCGTCGAAGGTGTCCCGACGGTGACGCGTGTGACGCCGGGCTTGGCAGCGGCGCGGGCGGGCGTGCTGGTCGGCTGGGAGTTTGTGGCCATCGACGGCGAATCGGTGGAGGAAACGCTTGAGCCGTTCCGAACGTCGCTGGCGGCGGAAGAGGACCCGAACTCGCCGCATGCCCGACAATTGCGCATGATTCTGTCGTCTCTTGCGTCAAGCATGACGTCGGGGCGCTCTGGAACAAGTCGGCGCGCGGTGTTCCGCGACGCATCGGGCGCAGAGCAGGAAGTTTCGATCACGTACGAGCCCTCTCCCCTCGGTAGCAGCCGCTTCGGCAATCTGCGTCCCTTCCCGGTCGAGGTTGAAAGCCGCGTGGCAGAGTTCCCCGTTGAAGGCGGAAAGCCGGTCAAGGTGGGCTATCTCTCGTTCAACATCTGGATGACAGGCGCAACCGACGCCATCAACCAAGGCATCGACCAGGTTCGCGGCTGCGATGGTGTGGTGATTGATCTCCGCGGAAATCCCGGCGGAATCGGCGCGATGTCGATGGGTCTCGCAGGGCATTTCGTCTCGGAGCCAACGAGCCTCGGATCGATGATTCTGCGCGACAGCACTCTGGCCTTCAACTCCGTGCCGCGCAAAGTTTCGGCCGCGGGCAAGCGGGTACGTCCGATCTCGCGGCCGCTTGCCATTCTGCAGGACGTTCGCAGCGCAAGTACCAGCGAGGTCTTCGCCGGCGGGTTGCAAGCGGTTGGTCGGGCGCGCATCTTCGGCGAAACCAGCGCCGGAATGGCACTTCCGTCGCGCGCGCTTGAGTTACCCAATGGCGACGTGCTGCTTCACGCCGTTGCGGATTTCGTGACCTCGACCGGCACACGCGTGGAGGGAGTCGGCGTGATTCCCGATACCGAAGCCAAGTTGACCCGAAGCGGGTTGCTCGCCGGGAAGGACGAGGTCTTTGAGAGCGCCGCCGCGTGGATTGTCGAGCGCACGATCGCATCCCGAGCCGAGAAGGCCGAGGCATCGGCAAAGTCTGCGGGCGGGTCGTAACCAAGCTCGTCACGGAACCCGCGTTTGGCCATCTTCGAGTCAAAAAATCTTGCAATCCACGCACGCTCCTACGGAATGACCGCCCCGCGGCCAGCGTCCGGGGCGACCCTTCGGCTCACGCCCGCGCGCGTGTGCGACCGATGACAGCATCGATTTGTAGGCATACTGCCGTTCGTATCAACAGAATTCATTCCCTCCAAAGCACTCCTATGCAACGATCATTTGCACTCCTCGCCCCTGTCCTCTTCGTCGGCGCGCTTGCCGTGACCGCCACCCTTTCCGCCCAAGACAAGCCCACAGAGGCGCCGGTCAAGCCAACCGCGCAGCCCGCCGCAGAGACGGCAGCGCAAACCCCAGCTGGCGATGCAAGCGCAGCGGCCTCGGCGTTCCCGTCCGCGGCCTCAATTCTCGAGCGCAGCGTTGTCGCGATCGGCGGCAAAGAAGCGTGGTCAAAGATCAACTCGGTCGAGACGAAGGGTGAACTCGAAGTGCCGGGGCAGGGACTCAAGGGGCCGATGGTGTCGCTGATGGCGAAGCCAAACCGCAACGTCACATCGATGACCTTCGCGGGAATCGGCTCGTTCCGCACCGGTTTCGATGGAACCGTGGGCTGGTCGATCGACAGCATCTCCGGGCCGCGTCTCCTGACCGAAGGCGAGCTTGAGACGATCAAGCGCGAAGCTGACTTGATGCGCTACGCAGATCCCATGAAGACGTGGGACAAGATCGAGACTGTTGGCGAAGGTGATTTCAACGGCTTCGCGTGCTGGAAACTGGTTGGGCAGCGCGGCGAGAGCACGTCGACCTTGTGGTTCGAGAAGGAATCGGGCCTGCAGCGCGGCCTTGAGATGTCAATCGACACGCAGATGGGCAAGATTCCTGTGTCGACAACGATGCGCGAGTACAAGGAGTTCAACGGCGCGTTTGGCACTGTGAAGTTCCCGGTGCGCACCGAGGCCACACAAATGGGCCAGAAGATGGTGACCACGATCGAGAGCGCTGTATTCGATGCTGCGGCTTCGAACGCATTTGAACTCCCAACTGAGATCAAGGCATTGCTCGAGCCAGAACCCTCGGACGACCTCGACACCGATGCGGAGCCCGCTGCGCCTGCGGCCCCCGCTACGCCCGCGGCTCCGACTACGCCAGCGGCCCCCGCTACACCTGCGTCGCCGAAGTCAAACAGCTGAGCACTGTCTCGTTCGGTTCGGTGCGCGCGCGTTCCGCGTTACCGTCGGGCGAGCAATACCGAACGTAAACACGGCGCCCCGACCACACGGTCGGGGCGCCGCTTTTTTGGGTCGATCGCGCGGGCGAGCGCAGCTGCGCACCGCCATGATCCGGCGTGGCGGTCGGTGTATAAGTTGTGTTTTCAAATCGAAAAACAACGCACCCTGTGTTTCTCGCTGTAGAATTCAACAATGTTGGTTCCATCGTCTGCAGCAATCCCGTCCACCACCACGCAACGCACCCAACGTGCGGGCGCGCGTCCGGCTGTACTTCTTGAAGCGGTGTCGAAGAACTTCGGCAGCGTGCGGGCGGTTCAGAGCGTCTCGCTCGATATCCCCGAGCGCTCGCTGTGCGGATTTCTCGGCCCAAACGGCGCGGGAAAGAGCACCACGATCCGCATGATCATGTCGATCATCGCGCCCGACTCCGGTCACGTTGAGGTCATGGGTTCATCTGCGTTGGCTATGAAAGACCGCATCGGATACCTGCCCGAAGAGCGCGGGCTCTATCGCAAGATGCGGGTCGGCGAGTTTGTCGGATACATGGCTCGACTGAAGGGCGTGCATCCGCAGGGCATGTCACGTCGCATCGAAGATTGGCTTGAACGACTGGAACTTCCCGGGGTGATCAAGCGACGTTGTGAGGAGCTCTCAAAGGGACAGCAGCAGAAGATTCAACTGCTTGCGTCGATCATCCACGCGCCCGATCTCCTCATTCTCGACGAACCATTCTCCGGCCTCGACCCGGTCAACGGTCGCTTGGTGCTCGAACTGATTCGCAGCGAACAAGCGCGCGGCGCCACGATCATCTTCTCCACGCACCAAATGCACACTGCAGAAGCGCTCTGCGACAAGGTCATCCTCATCAACAAGGGCGAGAAGGTGCTTGACGCGTCCCTCGCCGAACTGCGCGCCCGCTACGATGATCGCGGTCTCGTCTGCGAACCGATCGGGTCCAGCGAGGAGTTTGTGGCGAACGCCCTCCGCTCTGGCCTCGCCGCCCACGCGCGCACACACGACAACGGCACCGTGGACCTCGATTTGGCACCAGGCTTCGCAGCCGCCGACGCGATGCGTGCGGTGTTGGAGCTTGCGCCCATGCGCTCGCTCGGCCTACGTCGCATGAACCTCGACGACCTCTTCGTCGAGCTCGTCTCCGGCCCCGATTCGGGCGGCGCAGCACGTAAGGGAGCGAAGATCGATGCCTAATCGCCCACAACAGTCGTACCTCGGCAAGGTCGCGCTCATCGCGTGGCGCGAGTTCCGCCACACCGCGCTCACGAAGGGCTTCATCTTCGGCGCGATCGCGGTTCCTGTCGTGATGTTCGGCGTCATCAC
>JBILDS010000220.1:0-5258 GCA_044352505.1 Phycisphaerales bacterium | reverse complement strand
GTCGGCGCCGCCATCGCGTTCGGAAGCCAGAAGTGGAACGGCACCTGCGCGCTCTTCGTGAACGCGCCGACGAGGACGAGCGCGACCGCGGCCGTGAGTGCGGGCGTCGCCTCCGCCGCGGGCGCCGCGGCGATGATCACGGAGATCGACGAGGTCCCGAACGCCTGCGCGAGCAGCACGAACCCGGCGAACATCGCGAGCCCGCCGCTTCCCGTCACAAGCAGCGCCTGCTGCGCAGACTTCCTGCTCTGCTGGTCGTGGTGGTTGAAGCCGACGAGGAGGAACGATGTCAGGCTCGTCATCTCCCAGAAGAGGAAGAGGACGAAGAGGTCGTCGGCCGTGACGCAGCCGATCATCGCCAGCATGAACGCCGTCAGCGCGCCGTAGAGCCGCCGCTGGTGCGGGTGCCCCGCGAGATATCCGCCCGCGTAGATGAAGACGCCCGTGCCGACCCCCGTGATGAGGAGGAGCATGAGCGCGGAGAGCCCGTCGAAGCGGAAGGCGAGGTCGATGCCGAGCGACGGCACCCACGGCGTGCGCCAGACCTGCGGAAGCTCGAAGGTTCCCAGCGCCCAGAGGAGAAGCGCAAGCGCGGCGGCGGGAAGCAGCGTGAACGCAGCGCGCGACGCGATTCCCATCGGACGCCCGCGTAGGGCGACGCCATGCCCATCACCGTGGTGGCCACCGTGCCCGCCTCAGGAATGGTCGTGCGTTCCTGCCATCGGTCGGAGTCGCCCACGCTGCTTGGCCGCGATCCGTCGCAGCCCCGCAGCGGGGGTCGCAGTGTAGGGATCAAACAAGCACCTGTGCAATCTGTTGATTGCGCCGTGGTTTTCACGGTATCTGAACAGGTCGCCTCCGCGCGTCGGGGCTTTGTCACACGCGCCGCACGCTGCACGCGCGAACGCGAGGGTCGCGTTGGGCACGTGGGTCACACACGCGCGAACGCGAGGGTCGCGTGGGGCACGTGGGTCACACACGCGCACGCGCGGATGCACGCGCAGTCCTCGCAGTCCTCGACATCGATGTGCACGCGGCGAGTTTCACGCGGCGAGTTGCACACGGCGTGGCTCACACGGCTCGGCTCACACGGCTCGGCTCACAAGCCAACGTGCAACGACTCGACAGCTCAATCTTCACTCCACCCGTAGCGCAACTCGCGGCGTGCCCCGGAAAGGGCACGGCACGGACCCCATGCCGCTGAATGGTTCGGCTTCTCACCGCACGACCGCTCCGGGCCATGCATTCTGTCCCTCACTTGCGTACTGTTCAAGTCACTGTCACTTCCGGGCTCCGAAGTGCCTGAGTTCAACCATGCCGACTTCCACCTTCGAACTCTCTCAACCCGACCTCGTTGACACGATCAAAGACACCGAAGTCATGGGCATGTGGGAATGTCTGCGTCGCGCGCGCGGTTCGCGCAGCGCCGCCGAGCTCGCGCATCTTGCCAGACGCGATCTCAACGTGGTGCATCGCGCACTCGAGCGACTCGAACGGGTCGGCCTCGTGCGAAGGCTCAATGCGCGTGGGCGTCGGCGGGCGGTTGGATACGAGACAACGGTGGACGAACTCTCGATCGTGATCAACAGCCACGATCCGCACCATGTGCAGCAAGTGCACGAGATCGCGGAATACATCAACCGCGAACTCTCCGACGAGATCTTCTCGCAGCGACTGCCGCTTGGTCGTGGCGGTCCAGACTCATGGCATTTCCATCATTGCAGCCCGCTCTCGGTTCGCGGCGAAGATCTCGCGGAACTGAAGCGCCGCATCGCGCGCGTTGAGGAGTTCGTGCGGCTTCTCGGCGATCGTCACCTCGGCGAAACAGGCACAGAGATCCCCTCCTGCAACCACGGCATGGTGATTCGGGTCGAGCCGATCTGTACCGGGGTGTTGCCCCAGCCACACGTTGAATTCATCTCACGAAACTCGTTGGACGATCGCGCGACGACACGAGGACTCAAGCCAGCGCAGCTCACCCACCGCGAGCAGCAGGTTGCGCGCGGACTCCGAGACGGGAAGAGCCGAGGGGAAGTCGCCGCGCACCTTGGTATCTCGGCGCTGACTGTCGGCACCCTGTGCAAACGGATCTACCAAAAACTCGGCATTCGTCGTGTCGCCGAACTGCATCACTTCACGCTGGACTGAGTCTTGCGCGAAGCGGCGATGCCGCTCGGTTCTGCAGTGATGCGTGAAACAAGACGAAGGCGCCCCGGGTGCACGCCGGGGCGCCTTCAAAGAGGAGATTGATTGAGCAGGCGGCGTTTCGTGCTGCACCGCGCGCAGAGATCAACCCGTCCAGCCCGCGAGCAGCGCGGCAAGATCCGCACCGTTCACGATGCCATCACCCGTCAGATCGGCTGCACCCTTTTGTCCCCACGCCGAAAGAAGCGCCGCGAGATCCTGCGCATTCACGCTGCCATCGCAGTTGAGATCCGCTGTGGCGCAGGTGCGTGCGACACCGACGATTGTCTCGATGCTGGCACCCGCCTCGTCGACGAACTCGACGGTCAGCGAGCTGCCCTCGAAGTTGGCCGGAATGGTGAACGCAAGACGAGCAACACCCTGCGCGTCGGTGATCGATTGGCCGATGCTCTCCCCGTCGACGCGGGCTGTCACGCTGTAGCCGACGTTTGCACCAGACTTGCGGAGGCTCGCGGCGGACAACTCCACGGTTTCGCCAGGCGTGCCGCTGACCGACGAGGATTGCAGGAAGTTCTCTTCGATCTCAAGCTGCCAGAAGCCACCGATCGAAACACCGGTGACGCCATCGGTTGCGCCGCCGAAGACCATACCGTTCATGCCGACCGCGCCCGGGAATGCGAAGCGCTGTCCTTCAGGCATCGCGAGCGGCGTGAACTCGCCGTTTGGCCACGCGGCGGCTTTGATTTGGAACACGCCAGATGGTCCGGAGCCGTAGTAGTAGCCCGCCGCAATTCCATTACGACCCATTGCGGTGGCGGCGCCGCCGAAGAGGCCGTCTGGGATCGGAAGGACAGTCACAGTGCCGTCGGCATCCACGATTCCCGGCGCGCGATTGAAACCACCATCAAAGTAGCCGTTGATGAGCACTCCGCCCTGGTTGTTGACCGAAATGCCCTTGGTCTCGAGGCCGTCGCTCTGGACAAACGACACGCCCTCGAAGTCCCAGCGGAGCGCTGCCGACGGCGTGCCGGCCGGAGCCTGGATCGTGCCCGTGATCACGCCCGCAGAGTTGATGCTGTTGGCAACGCTCCAGAGTTCACCACCACCGACGTCAAACGGCGGAAGCGGAAGCACCTCGAGCTCGCCGTCGACCCAGCGCGCGGCGCGATACTCGCCGTTCACGATCACATTTCCAGCAATCACGCCAGCCTCGTTAATGTCGACCGCGAACGCGCCCTCGCCAAGATCGGGCAGTTCAGTGCGCGTGCCGTTCGACCACAGAATCGCGATGCCGTAGACGCCTGCGGGTTGGAACTCGGTGCCGACGATGTCGCCGATCGAGTTGATGGCAACCGCATAGCCGCCGTTGACGGTGGGAAGTTCGACCGGTGCCGACGCAGAGGTCGGCCAGAAGACAGGAAGGTACGGCCCGGGACCCGTCTCGACGCGCACGCCGCCGACGATGACGCCTGCGGCGTTCACGTCAAAGGGCGAGCCGCCGAGACCGAAGTCAGCGAGGGGCGTGAACGGAATGTCGGCAAGAGCCGACGAAGAGGTTGCGGCAACAGCGGCCGCGACGAGGATGCGCATCACACGAGACATTGGTTCACTCCAAAACGGGGAGCTGCGCTGGCTGAGGAAGAGGTGACGTACCGGGGCAGCCAGAATCCCTGCACGTGCCGGTGGATTCGCCACACCGTCGCTGCGGATTCTTTGAGAGAAATGATTTTGCTCTTTTTGCGGCCGCTTCCACGAAATGCTGCCGCGCCCCGCTGTGCAACCGCCCAATCCCTCTGCCCAGTCCGCGTACGATGCGAACTATGTCCGCACTCATCGAAAACGTCACGCGCAACATCCACGACCTTGGTGTCCTCATCCTGCGCGTCGGCATGTCGGGGCTCATGCTTACGCACGGCATCCCCAAGTTGCAGAAGCTCGTCGCCGGCGGCGAGATCCAGTTCCCCGACCCAATCGGCGTCGGCCCGACTGCATCGCTTGCGCTCGCCGTGTTGGGCGAGGTCGTAGCGCCCGCATTCATCATCCTCGGGCTCTTCACGCGGCTTGCCGCGATACCCGCGGCGGCGACCATGGCGGTCGCTGCGTTCGTCGTCCACTGGAGCGACTCGTTCGACAAGAAGGAACTCGCGCTCGTCTACCTCGTGGGCTTCGCGGTGCTCCTCTTCACGGGCGCCGGGCACTACAGCATCGACGGCCTGCGCACACGCCGCCCAGCGTGAGATCGCTTGAACAACGCACACGCTCGACGCGTCACGCAGCAGCATCACGCAGCGCGCGCAGCAGCGTCGCGCAGCGCGCGCAGTAGCGTCACGCAGCGCGCGCAGCAGCATCACGCGTGCGCGTCGTTTGACTTCGCGGGCATGACGACACTCAAGATCGTCGCGAGTACGAGCGTGACAAGCACCACCACGAGCGACACCGTCGTGTCGATCTTGATCGGCTTCTGCGGCGCCATGCCGATCACATCGAGGTATGGCGGCACGCTGAGAAGCAGGAGCTTCACGCCGACGAACGCGAGGATCAGGATCAGCGCGGGCTTGAGGAAGCGGAACTTGGCAATCAGGGCGGCCAGGCAGAAGTAGAGCGCGCGCAGGCCGAGGATCGCGAAGATGTTGCTTGTGAAGACGATGAATGGATCGGGCGTGATCGCGAAGATCGCGGGAATTGAGTCGACCGCGAACACAAGATCTGTGATCTCAACAAGGATCAACGCAAGGAAGAGCGGCGTGATCGCCCACTTCGCTGAGAGCGACCCAGGCGGCGGCGGATCCATCGTCTCCTTCCCTGTCGCGGGATCCTTGCTGTAGGTTGGCTTCAGGGTGCGCTTCGTGAAGAACCGCTGCCCGTCATAGAACTCGACCATCGGAACGAACTTCTTGACGAGCTTCACCACGATGTTCTGCGACGGATCGTCGTTACCCTTGATAAGCGCCATCTTCAGCGCTGTAAAGATCAAGAACCCACCAAACACGATCAGGATCCACTGATACTTCATGATCAGCCCGGCACCCAAGCCGATCATGCCACCGCGCATGAGCAGCGCGCCGATGATGCCCCAGAAGAGCACACGATGCTGGTACTTCGCGGGCACCGCG
>JBILDS010000219.1:0-5264 GCA_044352505.1 Phycisphaerales bacterium | reverse complement strand
CATGCTTGGCGCGGAACTCGTCGAGGGTGGTTGCCTGCGGAGCGGGCACGGCAGGGCTCGCGACATCGGCATAGACCGTGTCGCCGAGCTTCACGAAGAAGTCGAGCTCGCGCTCGTCAGCGTTGAGAATCGCGTTGTAGATGCCGACATCGCCGCGCCAGTCGCCGGTGACGCCGAAGCGCAGGCCCGCAGGGGCCGCGTTGGTGCCGATGCTGCTCGCGCCGACGAGGAAGGTCGCGGTGCGCGTGAGGGCGCCGTCGGTGACGCGGACGAAGTACCTGCTGCCGGCCATGAGATCGGAGAGGTAGACCTTGCCCGGCACCAGCGGATTCGTCACGCTGAGCGACTGCGAGAAGACGATCTTCGAGAAGGCCTCGTCGCGCGCGACATCGACCGTGAGCGCACCAGTGCCTGCGGCCGGCCGCACCAGGACGACGGCGTTACCGTCGATCACATCGCCGACGCCGACGCGCGGAAGCGACTCCTGTGCGTGGCAGGGCAGGGCGGTGAAGGCGAGAGTGGCGAGCACGGTGGCGGCGAGAACGGGAGACTTCGCGAGCATGTGAGATCCTCGGGGTTCGTGGAGCGAGTCGACCGAGGCAGAAGACTGCCCGCGCGATCAGAAACGATTTCGAGTCCGTGTCGTCTGCTTCAGCATCGTGTGGGGTTCCTGCAAGCGTGTCGCGCGCTTCGCTGGTCACCAAAGAAAGCGCGGCGCCCGGAACAACTCCGGACGCCGCGCGCAAGAATCTGTCGAGGCGGGCTTTGCGAGCCCGACGCCATCCGGCGCTCAGTCGCGGCAGTCGCTGCCGAAACCGCCGAGCAGCGCGCCGAGGTCCTCGCCGTTCGTCGTGCCGTCGCCGGTGATGTCGCCGGCGGCGGTGCCCCACGCGCCGAGCACGATCGAGAGATCGGCGGCGGTGATCACCTGATCCTGGTCGAGGTCGATGTCGGCGCACGACGGCGCAAGCGCGATCGGACGCAGGTTGTCGACGGGTCCCTCGAGCACGACGCGGTTGCGGTACGGGCGAAGCTCGTAGCCGGTCACCGTGAAGTTCGCATCGCCCGAGTTGAGCGGGAAGGTGTGCCAGTTCTGGAAGCTGACGCGGTACTCGCCGTTCTTCAGGCGCTCGATGTCGAACTCGAGGAAGCCGTAGTGCTTGCCGCCGCCGATCAGCTGGTTGCCGTTCCAGTTCTCAGGCTCGCTCTGGTCGGCGCACCAGCGGTGGTACGGATTCGGGTTCCACGCCGCGCCCTCGGTATTCAGCGGGTTTGCGCGCCAATTCGTGATCGCCGCCGCCGTCTGTCCGACGGCATCCTCGACGCCGCGAAGACCATCGCCCGCAGCGCCGACATCCCAGAGATGGACGCCGTAGCCGTCGTTGTCGAGATCGAAGTAGCTCATCTCGGCGACCTCAGTGGCGATGGCGTGGTCTCGGGCGAAAATCTGGCCATGATCCTCGCGAACTGGGGCGTCATCGCTTGGCAGCCATCGATCGCGTCGGTGACGCCGGCCGTCGGTGGGACCGTCGGCGGCACGACTGCCACGATCCGCGGATCAGGCTTTGACGCCTCGACGACCGTGACGATCGGTGGCGCTGCGGCGACCGTGGTGGCGAACCCGAACCCGACGACGCTGACTGTGACCACGCCTCCAGGGCAGGTAGGTTTCCGAGATGTGGTGGTGCAAGCCGCGGGCGGCAGCGCGTCGGCGGTCGGGGGCTTCCGCTACGCCACCGCCTTCGTTCCGTCATGGGCCACTCTACTTGAGGCGTCCCCTGACCCCGCGATCGTGACGAGCGCATCGCTGCGCGCAGCGATTATGGCGACAGGCTACGCGTGGCGCGTGCGCGACAACCTCACGCAGATCGAGATGGTGCTGATACCGCCGGGGACCTTCAACATGGGATGCTCGGCATCGAACGTGTACACATGCTTTGAAGAAGAGTACCCGATCCACACCGTGACGCTCACGAACGCATTTTACATGGGCCGCTACGAGGTCACACAGGCACATTGGACTGCGCGGATGGGTACAAACCCCTCGAGGTTTCAGGGGCCGAGCTACTCGGTTCCGGCTGAGCAGGTTCCGAGCCGACCTGTCGAGCAGGTCTCTTGGGGTATGACACAGGACTTTCTAGTCGGGACAGGCTTGCGGCTTCCGACGGAAGCGGAGTGGGAATACTCCTATCGCGCGGGAACGACCACGGCCTACCATGGGTGGTGGCAGTTCTCTGAAGGGACAAACGCTGATGGTTGGATATCTCCCATCGCATGGCACTACAACTCTTCCGGAGCGCAGACCCGGCAGGTAGGTCAGTTGGCGCCCAACGGATTCGGGCTGCACGACATGGCGGGCAACGTTTGGGAGTGGGTGAACGACTGGTACGGGTCGGGCTACTACGCCGATAGCCCCTCGGTGAACCCTGTGGGGCCGCCCAGTGGTGGCGAGCGTGTTCGGCGTGGAGGGTGTTGGGCCAGCATCGTCATCGATGTGCGTGCCTCAAACCGGACGCTCCACATCGGTGCGGCGTATGACGACAGCATCGGCTTCCGCGTCGCCCGCAACCCGTGACCGCCATGGGGCATCCCAGGATCGCTCCCGTGGCGACCGTGGGTCGGGGGTGCAGGGCCGAGAGCGCTTCATGAACATGTTCGGAGGTGATACATGAATCTGATCCACGGTCTCCTGCTGTGCGCGCTGCTGAGCTTCGGCGCCTCGGAGCAGCGCGGCGCTGAACCCGGCCGGGCCTCGACGGAGTTCGCGGTTGTGGAGGCGAGGCTCGAGGAGCCGACCCCGCAACTCAAGAAGAAACTGGCCGAGATCGAGGAGTCTCTGGCGACAGGAAAGATGACCGCCGAGCAGGCCGAGAAACGAAGGTCGCAAGCGCAGAGGGGTCAGGCACTGCTGTTGTTCGGCTACTTCGGCACTGCCCCGCGCGTCATCGAGGTGCAGCGATCCGACGCCGACGCCGTAGGTTGGAGCGCGACCCGTCGCCCGAGCGGTATCCGATTTGATCGTATCCCGCCCGTGAAAGGTGGCTCCAAGGTCTTGGACACACCACTCTCCTCGATGCCTCGAAAGGGCTGGGAGGTCGTGGACTCCGTTGCTTCGATCGAAGCGAGGTACCGAGTTCATCCGTGGCTGCAACAGCCCTCCTCCCGTGCGATTAGCTTCTCCCTGGCTGCGGAGCTCACTTCGACGAGATTCCTCCCTGCATCGGCGGGGACCTCCTCAAGCACGGCCGTCGGGTCCTTCACCACTGGAGGCGCTCCCGCCCGATGGGCGACGGTGCTGTCGTTCGAGAGCGATCAGCAAGCACCCTTTGTCGGGTACTTCGATCTGATCGACTCGACCGGAAAGTCGCTCGGTCGCGTGGAGATCGAGCGACCACTGAAGCCGAAGGAGCGAAGGGACGTTGAGATTATGCTCTACGCTGATCCGCGCACCTCACAGGGCCTGCGGCTGCAATCCATCGTGGCGCGCACGGCGCCCGGCACGGGCGGAGAGGCTTCCAATCCAGGCGGCGAATCCGTGACGCCGCAGTGATTCACTCGGCCTTTCGCGCCATCCACCCCGTGGAAACCATGCCCCCAATCCCAGTCGACCTGCACACCGGCTTCACCCTCTCCTGCATGACGGATCCGTACCCGCGGCGGCGGGCGGATTGCGATGAGGACGAAGAGGAAGAGCGCGACCACGCGGCGGCGCTTGCGAAGATGCAGGGGCGCGTGCCGAAGCGCGCGTACTCGCTCGGGGTGCTCGGGCACACCCTCGCCGACCGACCGGGCTACACCTGGCGGATGGAGGAGCACCTCTACCTCGTGCCGCTCCGTGGCGGGGACTCGCGCTGGGGGCTCCTGCGCATCAGCTGGGACGACAACGAGTGCTTCGACCAGTGGCTCGACGGTGCGCAGCTGTCGGGAGTCAGCGACCCAAAGGAGGCCGCGCTGGCGCTTGTGCTGGCGACCTTCGACCAGTGGAGCGTGGATCTCGAGAGCGAGTACGACGCAGGCTACGCAGCGTTCCTCGACGCCCTACGGAAGAAGACGCTGGTGCGGGTCGGCATGGAGGCGAAGGCGCGAGCGAAGGCGGTGCGCGAAGCGACGCGCGATCGATAGAAGTGCTGGTCGATGAACTCCAGCGCCTCTGTGATGAGGGTCGGGGAGGAGCGCCGCCGCGCTCGCCGCGAAACATCGATGTATGCTGCAGTCGGTCGGTCGCTCGCGCTTCAGGAGGAGATATGAACCGAACAGTTCTCGTTGCGTTGATTGGCACGCTTGGCGCCTTGCTCTCTGGATGCATCACGTACGAGAGCCGTGGAACGGTCGAGCCAATATTTTCGAATCCTCGCCCGGTGTGGACGATCGGGGAGGAGACGTCTGCGACGGTCGGCGATTTGGTTCTCGCCGAGGGCGCGGAAATCCGCTCAGGACCCGCGTATGAGCTCTTGCAGCCGTTGAACTTCACGCTCCCGGGGACCATGGGGATCTCCTTCAGCTGCGCGATTGACCCCTGCGTACTCGAGCCGCGCGGCATGGTCGGGAACCAAGTTCTGTTTGCCGCGCCGGCGGGTGCGGCGGCCGCGGACTTCAACGGCCGCTCCGTGTTCGTTCCTGATGATGAACTTGGGATCCGAGTTGACCGGAAGACCTCCGCGATGCTGCTCTACTGCGACAACTCGCGATTCAACAACACGATCCCCGGATTCGCAGTTTGGAAGCGGTCGGCGACACCGCAGGAGCGCGCGGCGTTTCGATTGACCTCATGCGAGCGGCTGTTCTGGTTGCCAAGAAGTGCAGCGCTTCGCTATTCAGGCAGCTCGTCGGGCGAGGTGCGATTCACCTTCACGCGGTATGAGTTCTCTGATTGGGAGGGCGTGCTTGTTGAGCGAGACTCGACCGAGTTTCGATTTGATGTGCCGGATGGCGGGCGCGGCGAGATCGCGGTGCGTGGCGCTCTGATCGAACTGGTTTCCATCACGCCGACCGAGCTCCGGTACATCGTGAAGCGGGGGTTTGGTCCGCCGGGCAACGCCACATCCGATCCAGCCCCTCGTCGGGAGCCTGTTGGAGGTTCGGTGGCGATGGCAGATCGTTGAGGCTGCATTGGACGGCTTCAGTTTGCGGGACAGCGAGCCCTCATTCGCAGCCGCCCGCCTACCCGCCCCGACTCGCGCGGACCACCGCCGTGATCGCCGCGCGGATCTCGGCCGGCAACTCCACCCACGCCCGAACGACTTCCGTGAGCTCCTTCGGCAGCG
>JBILDS010000218.1:0-5270 GCA_044352505.1 Phycisphaerales bacterium | reverse complement strand
CCGGCATGGACTGGGAGGTCAACCACACGCTGAACGAGAGCTACGGCTTCAGCGCGCACGACATGAACTGGAAGGACACGGCGACGGTCGTGCGGCTTCTCTCCGACATCGTGTCGAAGGGCGGCAATCTGCTGCTGAACATCGGTCCCGACGCGAACGGCCGCGTGCCAGGAGAGGCCGAGCGCGCGCTGCGCGGCGTCGGCGAGTGGATGAAGATCAACGGCGAGGCGATCTATGGTACGACCGCGAGTCCGTTCCAGCGTCTTCCGTGGGGCCGCGCCACGCAGAAGGCGGGCGTGCTCTACCTCCATGTCTTCGACTGGCCGAGCGATGGGCGACTCGTCGTGCCGATGCAGGGCGAGGTGCGCGGCGCGCGCCTTCTTGGCAGCGATGCGACGCTGAAGTGGGGCGCCAACGAGCAGGAGGCGGGGCGGCTCGTCGTCGAGCTACCCGCGAAGGCCGTCGACGCGGCCGTGTCTGTCGTGCGCCTCGACCTCGCGGGCGAAGCCATGCCGATGTCGTTCCTCGTGTTCCCAGCGGCCGACGGCGCCATCACGCTTTCGCCGCACGACGCGACGCTCGAAGGCCCCTCGATCCGAGTCGAGCGCGTCGGCGTGATCGGCGACGTCACGCACAACATCGGATACTGGCTTGATCCCGCTGCGACCGTGTCGTGGCCCGTCGGCGTCGGCGCGACGCAGGGCGGCGAGTTCCGAGTCGAAGTCGACCTCGCGTGCGCCGACCAAGCGGCGGGAGCCCGCATGCGTTTCGAGGTCGAAGGCGGCGCGGGCGTGCCCGAGTTCACCGTGCCAGCGACGGGCGGCTGGCAGTCGTATCGCACGGTCGAGATCGGCCACGTCGAGTTGCCGTTCGGCTCGCACCGCGCCGTCCTGCGCGCCCTCTCAAAGCCGGGCGAGGCGGTCGCCAACATCCGCGCCGTGCGGCTCGTGCGGGCTCGCTGACGACGCCGCAGCGTCCGGCAATGTAGTCCCGGGGACAAATCGTCCGAGTTCGAGACCAATTCCCGACGTTCGATGATCCGTTCGGTGCGTATTCATGCGATCCTTCCCCGCGGCAGCGTGCGCTTGGGCGCCGCCCTCTTCGATCGGTTCTCGCCATGCCAATCCCAGCACCACTCGCAGCACTCATCCTCTCGCTCTCAGCGGCCATTCCGCCGAACGCATCAACGGCCGACGTCGCCGCTTCAGCCGTCCAAGGCATCGCGGCACCAGCGCCGGCGGTCGAGGTCGAGGTCAAGCCGCCCGCAGAGCCAGACTTCCCGTATCGCGTGGTCGTGAAGTTCAAGAACGATCTCAAGGTTCGCGTGGTCGGTGGTCGGCTCGTCGATGCTGGGCGCAGCGGGGGTGCGCGATCCGACGATGCGGACGCGAGTGAGCCGACGAAGAGAGGGCGCGTTGCCGATGGGTTGAAGTTGGCCGGAGAGCAGGCGGTTCCTGCACGTTTCCCAGAGCTTGATCCATCGATTGAGTTCGTGCAACTGCTGCAACTTCCGCAGGAGACGATCGAGTTCCTCGAGGAGCGTGCGCGGAAGGCATCGGGCCGCCCCCAGCCCGACCTCGCGTCGATGATCGAGCTGCGCGGCCCGCGCGAGGCGATGCCCGCTGCGGTCGCGCTCTTGCACGCGTCGCCAATCGTCGAGTGGGTGCAGTACGAGATGCTTACCCCGCCGCCGCCCGTTCTCGGCGGCTGCACCGACTTCGCGCCCGCAACGCCGAACTATGTCGCGCTGCAGGGATACCGCGGAGCAAACCCCGGACTCAACATGGATGCGTTCTGGCTGCTTGGGAACGCGAGAGGCGCCGGGATCAAGATCGCGGACTGCGAGTACTGGTACGAACCCGATCACGAGGATCTCTGCGGCGTCATTCCCGAGCCGGGACAGACGCCGAACTCGACCGTCATCACGAACGGATGGCACCACCACGGCACGGCCGTGCTCGGTGAACTCGTGGGCACGGACAACGCGTACGGCGTGAAGGGGCTTGCGCCCGATGCCACGGCCTACTTCTTCCCCGAGTGGACCGTGCAAGGGGGTTCGCGGCGCGCAACGGCGATCGCGCAGGCCTCGGCGACGCTCGCCGCCGGCGACGTGATCCTTCTCGAGATGCAGACCTCAATCACGGGCGGCTCGAACTACGGCCCGGCCGAGCTTGATCTTTCGGTGTGGACGATTGCGAAGAACGCAACCGCCGCGGGGATCATTGTGGTCGGCGCGGCCGGAAACGGCAATCAGGATCTCGACGGCGCGTCGTACGCGTCCTACCGCGCGCGTGGCGACAGCGGCGCGCTCATTGTCGGCGCGGGCAGCGCGACGGTGCAGCACAGCAAACTGAGCTTCAGCACCTTCGGCTCGCGGGTGAACGTGCAGGGCTGGGGAACGTCAGTGTTCACGCTCGGATACGGGAGCTACTCGCAACTCGGCGGCGATGTGCGCCAGAGCTACACCTCGGGGTTCAACGGGACAAGCTCTGCAAGCCCGTTCATCGCCGCGTCGTGCGCCACGCTTCAGAGTTTCGCCGTCGCGAACATCGGCCGACGGCTGTCGCCGCTTGAGATGCGCACGATCCTGACGACGACGGGCTGGCCACAGCAGGGAGCAGGCGGATCGATCGGTTCGTTTCCGAACCTCGTCGCTGCGTCTGCAGCGGTGCTTGCGCTTGTTCCGTCGCCCGACATCAACCGCGACGGCATGGTGAACAGCGCCGATCTCTCAATCCTTCTGTCGCAGTGGGGTTCATGCGGCGCGTGCAGCGCCGACCTCGATGGAAACGGCTCGGTCGGATCGTCGGATCTTGCGAGGCTACTCGCGGCCTGGGGCACGGCGGGCGTGTGATGCGGCGCGGGTGACCTCACGCTGAGCGACGGCGGCGCGAGCAAATCGCGCCCAACGCAATGATGGCGGCCGCGGGGGGCGCAGGCACGAAACTGACGGAGAACGCGCTGTAGCGCCCGATGTTGTACTGCTCGCCCCATCCCGGGAGCGAGATGGTGGTCGCGTGGAAGCCGAAACGAATCGGAGCGGCGCCTTCGGAGAAGTCGGGCATGGCCGGCTGTGATGACGGATCGACGCCGAAGGGACGGGTAAAGTCCGCGGCGGTGAGATTCATGGTGTAGAGGTCCCAGTCAGAGGTGTTGGAGAAGAGCCCGGCGATCCAATACTTGCCGCCCTGCTCGATCGCGAAGCCGAGCTTCTGACCTGAGTAGAGCGCCCTCGCGCGGATGCTCATGGTCAGCTGCTCGAGAGGCGCAGTCCCGTCCCAAGCCTCGAGCGAGAAGATGCTGATTCCGTTGATGCCGCTGCCGCTGCCCGCGACGTTCAGCTCGATCACGCGGGCGTTGCCTTCGTAGCCCGGAAGACCGTCGACGCTGGCGCGGGCCCAGCTTCCCGAACCTCCGTAGGTCGCCTCGCTCAGCGACCAGTCGGTGAGGTTGAAAGTGTTGTCGGTGATCAGATTCGCGTGACAGAACGCGCCGCCGGACAAGGTGGCGAGGGCGACGGCGGTCGTGAGGGTGCGTCTAGACATGGGAACTCCAGGGGGCTTCAGGGAAGGAGGCGGGACTACGCCGTGGGTCGACGGTACGGACTCGGCCACGCACACTCAAGCCTCCCGGCGGGAGTTGGACAGAACTGGGGTGCCCGCCCCGTGCCGCGGTCTCGGCCGCTCGCTTGGTCGGCGTGGGTGCCCTCCGCGCCCCGTTGGAGAGTTCCGCTGCAGCCCGATTATGCTCACGGCCCCGATGCCGATCGAACTGCACTGGAACTTCGACAACTCGTACACGCGGCTCCCCGCCGTGCTCTTCGACCCGAGCGAGGCCGCGCGCTTTCCCGCGCCGAGGCTCGTGATCGCGAACGAGGCGCTCGCGCGGGAACTCGGGCTTGATCTCTCGCGCGCGAGTGCCAACGAGCTCGCCGCGATCTTGAGCGGGCAGGCGGTGCCGGCGGGCGCGACGCCGATCGCGCAGGCATACGCGGGGCATCAGTACGGGCACTTCACCATGCTCGGCGACGGGCGCGCGATCGTGCTCGGCGAGCAGATCACGCCAAGCGGGGCGCGCGTCGACATCCAGTTCAAGGGCTCGGGCGAGACGCGCTACTCGCGCCGCGGCGACGGGCGCGCTGCGCTCGGGCCGATGCTGCGCGAGTACATCGTGAGTGAGGCGATGCACGCGCTCGGCGTTCCCACGACGCGCAGCCTCGCGGTCGTTGCCACGGGCGAGATGGTCGCGCGCGGCGGCGAGAAGCCCGGCGCCGTGCTCACGCGCGTGGCGGCGAGCCACATTCGCGTCGGCACCTTCCAGTTCGCGGCTGGGCTCGACGATCTCGCGGTGCTGCGGGCGCTGGCGGATCATGCGATTCACCGGCACGACGCGGTACTCGCCGGCTCGCCCGACACGTATGCGGCATTCCTCGCAGCCGTGATCGCGCGGCAGGCCGCGCTCGTCGCGCGCTGGCAGTGCGTTGGGTTCGTGCATGGCGTGCTGAACACCGACAACACGCTCGTCTCAGGCGAGACGATCGACTACGGCCCGTGCGCGTTCATGGACGCCTACAACCCCGACACGGTATTCAGTTCGATCGACCATCATGGGCGCTACCGCTATGCGCACCAGCCTGCGATCATTCAGTGGAACCTCGCGCGCCTCGCGGAGGCGATGGTGCCGCTTCTTTCGGATGACGAACCGGTTGCGATCGCGCGTGCGAACGAGGCGCTCGACGCGTTCGCGCCGCTCTACCGCGCTGCGTGGCTCGCGGGCATGCGCGCGAAGCTCGGGCTCGTGCGAGAGGAATCCGAGGACCTCGCGCTGGCACAGTCGCTTCTTGCCGCGATGGCCGCGCAGCGCGCAGACTTCACGAACACCTTCCGCGCGCTGTCGAGCGGCGAGACGCCCGCCGGGCTCGACGCGTGGGCTGAACAGTGGAACGCACGGCTTGACCGCGAGACACGGCCGCGCAGCGAGGCGTTTGCCGCGATGCGCACGGTGAACCCCGCCGTGATCCCGCGCAACCACCGCGTCGAGGCGGCGCTCGCGGCCGCCGAGGAGCGGGGGGATCTCGCGTTGTTCCACGAACTTCTCGCGGCCGTGTCGAGGCCATTCGACCTCGCCGCGAACCACGCGCACCTGACCGAGCCGCCGCCGAGCGATTTCGCGCAGTGCTACCGAACCTTCTGCGGGACGTGATCTGAGCGGCCGCCGCTTGCGGCGGCGGCCTTTGGCGTGGAGAGCGCGAAGTGGACTCCGCGCCGCTT
>JBILDS010000217.1:0-5278 GCA_044352505.1 Phycisphaerales bacterium | reverse complement strand
AACGCCAATCGTCTGCGAGTTGTGCTGCTGTCCCCACAAATGTCCGAGCTCATGCGCAAACGTGCGCTGGAATCGAGAATTCTCGCTGTTTCCGAACGCAGCCGCGCCGGGTACACCAATCGCTTGTCCATTGCCGCTGAAGGGATTCCCTGGCAGCCATCCGTAGATGAACTCAGGTCGCGCATACCCGGCGGCCGGAATCTGGCTCTGGCGAACGTCGTTGAGCGCCGTGAGCAGCGCCGTGCTTGATCCATTGATGCTCTGTGACCATGTGAACGTCGGCAGTGGCGAGCGGTGGTAGTTCCAGTCACCAGTCTTGAAGATACCGCGGACGAAACTGTCACCCGTACCTGGCTCGATCAACGCCGCCGGTGGCAAACCGCCGCCCGGCGTGTAGTTCACCGGCACATAGGCAAGATCCACAAACTTGCGGCACACGAACGGCTTGTTCGCCACCGTGAAGGTGTTGTTGTTGTAGTTCGTTTCCGCAAGCGTGCGGAACGGATTCACCGTGACCACAAAATCGACGTCGGTCGACTGCGGCGGCACACACAGGAAGTTGATGGTGTGATCGATGTTTGCGGTACTCGGCGTCACAGGCGCCAGAATCGGCCCGTTGGTGCTGTACACAGGTGATGATGGAATCTCCACACCGTTTGCATAGATGCGAAGCACCGCATCAACGCCGGCCTGTGCCGTGGTTTGGCCATTGAGCGATACACGGACGCGCACCACGGTTGCGTTTCGGGCGACCAAAGTATTGGTGTTTGATGCGGTCTGAAACCCCTGCGTGACCTCGACGCCGGAAATCGTGAGATCAAGGGCATGGGCCGGAAGCGCCGCAGCCAAGGGGCCGAACACAGAAACGAGAAGCGCGCGAACTGCGGGCAAACGACAAACGTGCAAGCGATTGAGCATGGGTTGTTGCGGCTTCGAAGCCGGATCGCGCAATATACGGAGCACACAACTGGGTGCTCCACGGAAACACCAGCAAATCGCGGGTTTGGTACGTTTTCACGCGTGTCTGAGTCTCGCAGCGCAGCATCTATCTTTCTGTCATTCCTTGGGTTCGGCCTGCGTGCCTTTGGCGGGCCAATTGCGCAAATTGCGGAACTCGAGCGCGAGTTCGTTATCGAGCGCGGTTGGCTTGAACGCGATCGCTTCCGTCGCGCGCTCGCGGTCTACCAACTGTTGCCGGGTCCAGAGGCGCATGAGATGTGCTGCTACATCGGTGCCGTCCGAGGTGGCGCACTGGGCGCGGTGATGGCGGGGCTTGGCTTCATGTTGCCTGGGCTCCTACTCATGCTTCTGGCTTGCGGGCTGTATGCGTTACTCGATCTCTCGTCACCAGCCGCAAGCCACGCGCTCAGCGCCATGCAACTCGTCGCCGCCGCACTCATTGTGCGCGCGGCATGGCGGCTCATGCAACCGCTTGTACGTTGGCAAGGCGACGGCGCGCGCACGGCACTTCTTGCGGCACTCACGGCGTGTGCGCTTGCGATGTGGTGGTTTGCGCCCAACCACGCGCTTCAAGCTGCGGGGAGCGGGCACGTTGGTGACGTCGCAGCACCCGCCCTGTTTGCACACGGCTTCACCGCTGGAATCGTGACCTTTGGTGGCGCCTACACAGCGATTCCCTATGTGCATGCCGTCGCCACTGGCGCTGATGGTTGGATGACACACAGCACATTCCTCGATGGTGTCGCGATCGCGAGCGTTCTTCCGGCGCCACTTGTCATCTTCGGAACGTTTGTCGGATACCAAGGCGCTGGCCTTGTCGGCGCACTCGCGTTCACCGCTGGCATCTTTCTGCCGGCCTTCGCATGCACGGTCTTTGGCTTTGGTGCCATCGAGCGCCTCGTGTCATGGAGACCGGCACGGCGCGTCCTTGATGTCGCCGGCGCAGTCGCTGTAGGCGTGATTGTTGGTGCCGCGTTTCATATCGTCTCCGACGCAGCCATCGGCTGGACGCGACGCCCCACGCCCTTCGATGCAACCACTCCGCTGTTGTTTGCAGTGTTCCTCTACGCCGTATGGGTTTCCAAGGGGCGCTTCGCGGTTCCGGTGATCGTGCTCTCGGCCGGTGCGGGCGGTGCCCTCGTCGGTCTCCTTCGTTGAGCCGTACACTCCGCGCGTGCCGAAGTCTTTCCGCGATTCATCTGATCATCCGCCGCAACGCCGCCGCGAAGAACGTCCGCCGCTGCGCATTTTTCCAACGACGCTCTGGGAGTACCCGAGCCAGCACTACGACAGCCCCGCGATGCGTGAGGCGCAGAAGAAGCAGCGATTGTCGCGCGGCGAGGAACCGCGGCCCGTCGAAATCGAAGGCGACTCGATCGTCGGATCTGGCTCGATGCAGGGCGATAAGGACTACGTCGGTGCGACGCCGTCGTGGGTGATCTGGCAGCTCCTCTCGCGCTACACGCGCGAGAATGACGTTGTCGTCGACCCGATGTGCGGCTCGGGCACGACGCTTGATGTCTGCCGCGACCTGAAGCGCCGCGGCCTCGGCTTCGACCTGAACCCGCAGCGACCCGAGATCAAGCGAAACGACTCGCGCAAACTTCCGCTTGACGCCGAGAGTGTCGACTTCGTGTTCATCGATCCGCCGTACTCGACGCACGTCGACTATTCGGACGACGCACGCTGCATCGGCAAACTCGATTCGGGCGGCGACGATGGTGGGCGCGCCTACTACCGTGCGATGGAGGACGTGATCCGCGAGATCCACCGCGTGCTGAAGCCCGGCCGCTATATGGGGCTCTACGTGAGCGATTCGTGGCGGAAGAAGAAGGGACCCGATGGGAAGAACGTGAAGGGCGCTGAGTTCATGCCGATCGGCTTCGAGCTCTTCGCGATCATGCGCAAGTACCTCACACCTGTCGACATCATCTGCGTGGTGCGCCACAACAAGAAGCTCTCATTCGGCAACTGGCGGAAGGCGGCCGAGGAAGGAAACTTCTTCCTGCGCGGGTTCAACTACTGCTTCATCATGCGGCGCGCCGGTTCCTGAGCGGTCGCGGCTGCGGCCGCTCCCACTGGTACTTGGGACACCAAGTCTGCCGACTCCGACGGTCGTGTTCCACGCCAACGGAGGCCGAGGTCATGGGTGCCCGTCAGACGGAGCCCGAACGAAACTCAGACGAAGTCCGCGGAACGGATGATGTCAGCCGTCGACTCCCGCACGAACGGTTCCGCAGACTCACGTCTGCGGGCACTCATTGTTTGAGCGGCCGCACGCTGTAGCCGGTCAGGTTTCGTCTTGCATCGCCATCTGCCGCACCGCACAATGCACGGATGTCAACAACAGGCGAACCAACTGACGACTCCACGCGCTCCATGAGTCCAGGTTCCGCCGACCGCGCCGCGCCGGCGAATCCGCCTGTTGACAACTACGTCGCACCCGGCGCGAGGTCCGGAGAGATGGCTGGTCCGTACAAGCTGCTTGAGGTGATCGGCGAAGGCGGCTTCGGCGAGGTGTGGCTCGCCGAGCGCCGCGAGCCGATGGTGCAGCGGGTCGCCATCAAGATCATCAAGCCAGGCATGGATTCTCGCGCCGTCATCGCGCGCTTCGAGCAGGAGCGCCAGGCGCTCGCGATGATGGACCACCCGAACGTCGCGCGCGTCCTTGACGGTGGCGTCACCGCGGCGGGACAGCCCTTCTTCGCGATGGAGTATGTGAAGGGCGAGTCGATCACTCGGTTCGCAGACCGCGACCGCCTCACCATCCGCGAGCGGCTCGAGCTCTTCGCCACCGTGTGCGACGCCGTGCAGCACGCGCACATGAAGGGCATTATTCATCGCGATATCAAGCCGTCGAACATCCTCGTCGCGCACGGCGGCGAGGGGCACGCGCATCTCGTGAAGGTGATCGACTTCGGCGTCGCCAAGGCGATCTCGCAGACGCTGACTGACAAGACGCTATTCACCGAGCGCGGGCAGATCATCGGCACGCCCGAGTACATGTCGCCCGAGCAGGCGGAGATGGGCGCGAACGACATCGACACGCGAACCGACGTCTACTCGCTCGGCGTCGTCCTCTACGAACTTCTCAGCGGCACGCTGCCGTTCGATCCGAAGACGCTGCGGAGCGCAGGCTACGCCGAGATCCAGCGGATCATCCGCGAGGTCGATCCGCCGAAGCCGAGCATCCGCCTGAGCACAGCCGACAACGAGACGGGTGCCGAGATCGCGAAGGCGCGGCAGACGGATCGCGAGCGGATCGCAGGCGAACTGCGCCGCGAGCTCGAGTGGATCCCGATGAAGGCGCTCCGGAAGGACCGCACGCGCCGCTACGCGAGCGCGGAATCGCTCGGCGCGGATGTGCGGCGTTATCTCGAGGGGCGGCCGCTCGAGGCGGCTCCAGAGAGCCGCGCGTATCTCCTGCGGAAGTTCGTGCGCCGGAACCGCGCGTCGGTGACGGCGGCCGGCGCGGTTGCGCTCGCGCTTGTCGCGGGCGTGGTCGGCACGGGGCTTGCGCTGCAGCGCGCGCTCGTCGCGGAGGCCGGGCTCAAGACCCAGCTCGCCGAGACGGAGAAGGCGCAGCAGGCGGAACGGGCGCGTGCGGACGAGCTGTCGGAGGTGAGCGACTTCCAGTCGCAGATGCTCAACGGCGTCGACACGACCAAGGCGGGCGCCGATCTCTTCAAGGATGTGCGCGCGCGCTTCGTGGCCGCGCTCGAGAAGGCCGGCGTGCCGGAGGCCGATCGCGCGGCGCGCGTCGACCTGTTCGAGCAGGAGCTCTACCGTGCCAACGCCACCGACACCGCCGCGGCGCTGATCGACCGCGAGATACTCAGGCCCGCGATCGCAACGATCGACGAGCGCTTCAAGAACCAGCCCGCCGTCGATGCGCAGCTCCGGCAGTCGCTTGCGAATCTCTACCGCGCGATCGGGCTCTTCGACGCCGCGCTTCCGCTGCAGGATTCCGCTCTCGCCACCCGCCGCCGCACGCTCGGGGAGGAGCACCCGGACACGCTCGTCTCCATCAACAACATGGGCTCCCTGCTCCAGGCCCAGGGCAGGCTCGCCGAGGCGGAGCCCTACCTCCGCGAGGCCCTCGAGAAGCGCCGCCGCACGCTCGGGGAGGAGCACCCGGACACGCTCGTCTCGATCAACAACATGGGCTTCCTGCTCTCGTCCCAGGGCAGGCTCGCAGAGGCGGAGCCGTACTATCGCGAGGCGCTCGAGAAGCGCCGCCGCACGCTCGGGGAGGAGCACCCGCAGACGCTCGTCTCACTCTGCAACGTGGGCGTCCTGCTCCGGGCCCAGGGCGGGC
>JBILDS010000032.1:0-17623 GCA_044352505.1 Phycisphaerales bacterium | reverse complement strand
ACAGGTTGAGGTCGTGCAAGGGGTTGATGAAGACGCGATCACAGCCGGCCTCGCATCGATCGGCGCCCGTTGATGACGCGATGCGCGTGGGCTGCAGGGAGGCGCACTGCTCGGTAAAAGTCGGGAACTCGTGCCGCACCGACCGATATCACCGCTGATGCGCGTCGTTGCGATTGTGAACCAGAAGGGCGGCTGTGGCAAGACCACAACCGCCGTCAACCTCGCCGCGGTTCTTGCCCGCGACGGGGCTCGCACGCTCCTTGTCGACATGGATCCGCAGTCGCACTGCGCGGCCGGTCTCGGAGTACCCGAGCAGACGCTCGAGCGCACGGTGGCCGACGCCATTTTGGCCGACCCGGCGGAGCTGCCAGCGCCCGATGAGTTTCTGTGGAGCGTGGCGCGCAATCTCCAGTTGCTGCCGTCGAGTGTTGCCCTTGCCGCGCTTGAAGCGCCGAACGGACCGCTCGCCACTCGGCACGATCGCGACCGTCGACTCGCGCGCGTCCTCGCCGCGTGGCGAGATGGCTTCGACTGGTGCATCGTCGATTGTCCGCCCACAATCGGCCTTCTCACGTTTAACGCGCTGCGTGCTGCGGATCTCGTCTTGGTGCCGGTCGAAACCGGCTACTTCAGCTTGAAGGGCGCTGAGCGGCAGATTGAAACCATCCAAGCGGTCGTGCGTCGATTCGGGCGGGACATTCCCTTCCGCCTGCTTCCGACGCTGGTGAACGACGCGCGCGCCCTCTCGCGCGATGTCGTGGCGCAACTGGCGCGGCGTTACCCCGACGCGCTTGTCCCGTTGGGCGTGCGCGAGCACGACGAACTGCGCGATGCCGCGAGTTACGGGCAAGCGATTACCGAGTTCGCGCCCGAATCCGAAGCCGCGCGCGACTTCAACGCACTCGCTGCGTGGCTTGGCGAGTTTGTGCGCGAGGCGCGTGCGCTCGCCGACTTCGACGGCGACCTGCGCGGTGCACCGTTCAGCGTGGAGGCTCCACTCATCGAGACGTTCGCGTCGGATGGAGGCGCTGCGCGCGAACCCGCGTCTCGATTCACCGATGGCGCAGCGTGGCTCGCTCGATCAGAGACAACGTCTGATCGCGCAGGCGAGCTCGCATCGCGGCTACGCGGCGCCAGCGAACGAAGCCGTTCCGCCAGCGCAGCCGGCGGTGGATTCGGCGTTCGCTGCACGCGCGACGGCGTCGTCACCTTCATGCAGCCGCTTTCGGCGCGCGAAACGAGCGTCATCGGCGACTTCAACGGCTGGAACGCGCGCGAAACGCCAATGCGCCCAAGCGCCGACGGCACGCGCCTTGAGGTCGTGATCGACCTGCCCCCGGGTCGCCACGCCTACCGCATCGTGGTTGATGGCGAGGAGCAGCTCGACGAATTCAACATGCATCGGCACGAGCGCGTGGGCGAACTGGCCGTGAACTTGGTAGAAGTTCCCGACGCGAGCACGCTTGGGCCCGCGAGCCGCCGGTCATTTGACGGCGCGGTTACGACCTCATTCGACGGAGGCGCTCGATGAGCGTCGCGCACGACGGATCTCCGCATTCGCTCAATCCCTTCGAGCAGAACCTCGATGCGTTTCTTGGCCCGGCACCCGCTGCGCTTGCGCCAGCGGCCACGCCCGCCACACGCGCACGCGCGACGGTTCCGAGCGCGGTTCGAAGTCTTGTCGTTGTTGGAAATCTGCCGGTTCTCAGCGGGCTTTGGCTTTCGCAGTTCGCAGATCGCGAGGCGCGCGAGCGCGGCGCCGTGTGTCTGCTGCGCGTGGATCGCGACTCGGTGCAACTTGAGCTCTTCGTGGCGCACGGCGCGCGTCCTGCGATTCGCCCGCAAGCAACGCTCGCGGAAGCGCTGCGCGCGATTGCGCCAATTGCAGCAGAGTGGCTTGTGGTGCCGCCGGGTCTCGATTCGCTGGAAATCCCGGGAGAAACAGGTGAAGTGGTGATTCTCACCGGTGCCGATGACGCAGCTGTGGTTGCGGCCTACGGGCTCGTGAAGCGCTGCGTTGAAAGCCTTGATCGCCGCGAGTCCGGGCGCACCCTCCGGCGGACAGCGCCACGAATCAGCGTCACCGTGCTTGGTGCGAGTGACGACGATGTGGCAGCGGTGCGCGACAAACTTGACAAGACCACACGCGCGTTCCTCAAGGTTGATCTTCCCGTGCGAGGTGGATTGCAGCGCGTTGCGCCCACGGAGAGTGCGTTCCGGGGGACGTTCGACGCGCATGCGCCCATCGTTGCGGATCTCTTTGCGATGATTCGAACCGCAGAAGCCGCTGCATCGCTCGATGCGGGAGCGACATCGACCGAAGACGAGGCACCCCCCATCGCAGCGCGCGCGGAGCGCTTCAGCGCGCGTCCTGAGCGCGTTGCGCCAAGGCGAAACTCATTCGAACCGAGCGCATTTCGCACGGGTTCGATTCCGTTCACCCGCAGCGGTGTGTTGCCGCCGCTCGCTGCGTCGGCACCAACCGAAGCGTTGACGGCGCCATCGGCGCGCGCGGGTCGCGTTGCGTCGACCGAGCCCGTCCGCGCGTTTGTCGCGCCGACATCTGCGGTTTCAACTGCTTTCCCGGTCGCGCCTGCCTCGCTTCCGAGTGCGGTGAAACCCGTGGTATCGGTGCCGAACGGTGCGTCTCACGCCGCATCGATCCCAACGCCGACGTCTGCACGAAAGGAAGCGCTGCGGCCACCATCGACGCAGCCTGCGTCGACCTCTGCTGCGCTTCCGCCGGAAATCATTGCACCAACGCGTGCGCGCGCCGTGTCGCAAACGCTTCCGGACGCGCTCGTGCCAGAGCTTGTTGGGCTTGAGCCGATTGCGATCCGCGCGCCGCGCGACAGCGGGGTAGAGCTTGCGATCGACGCCGATGGTCGGCTGCACATTGTGGGACGCGCAACCGACGCCACCGCGATCTTGCGTGTTCGCGGTTGGGCGCGCGATCACGGTGAACTTCTGTCAATGGCCGACCCGCGCATCGCACGGGCAGAGCCGATCATTGATCTCGTGGTGTCCGATCTGCGCGACGCGCGCGCGATCGATGGCGCAACGGTGCATGTGCTCACGCTCGTCGAAATCGCGGGCCGTCGCGGATATCTGGCGCAGATTGCGCCGCGCGACTGAGCGGCTACGACGGCAGCGAAAGAGTGAGTACGCGCAGCAAGTTCGCGTGCGCGAAGCCGGCACGGGTTCCGCCGAGTAGAGCAAATCCAGCGTGTTCAAGCGCATCGAGGATTCGCGCGTAGTCTTGCGTTGTTTGGATCTCGATCGGCAGCGACTCGCGCCCGAACCCACCATCGAGGTCGCTGCCGAGTCCGACGCGCGTTGCGCCGACGAGTCGTGCAGCGTGCATCGTGTGCGCGACGGCGTCATGAATGGTGGCACGGCGATCGGCGGCGAGAAACTTGCCGTACAAATTGAGGCCAATCCAACCGTCGCGATCGCGAATGGCGGTCATCTGCGCATCGGTCAGGTGACGCTCGCTTGCCGGGAGCAAGCATTGCGCATTGGAGTGCGACGCAATCACGCGCGCATCTGTCGCAGCAAGAAGGTCATCGAACGCGGCCCGCGAGAGGTGCGACACGTCGTGCAGCATGGCGCACGCATCAAGTGCTTCGACAAGTCTCTTCCCAATGTCGGTGAGGCCGCCCGCGCGCGCATTGCCACCGGAGTAACGGCTGCCGTAGCCCCAACTCATGCCCACCACTCGCAGGCCGCGGGCATACCACCACGCCACTTCGTCCGGTGAGCGAATCGGATCGGCGCACTCCATGAGAATCACGATTCCGGGCGGCCCGTCGCCTGCAGCCGCGCGTGCAAGGTCGTTGCGCGTGCGGATGATCGCAATCTCGCCCGCGCGCTCCATCGCCTCGTACCACTCAAGTTGCAGTACACCCGCGCGATGTGCGCCCTCGACATCGTTTGAATCAACGTATGCGGCGCGATCCTTCGAGGGGTCGCCCCCGTGTTCTGTGAAGATCGTTCCGAGGGCGACGCGCACACCGCCGTCACGCATGGAGGCAAGCGTGAGGGCGTGCGGCGCATCGGGGGGCACCGGTGCGCGCATCTCGCGACCCAACACAGCGAGATACGCGAGGTCAAGGTGGCCATCGGCCCAGAAATTGCTCGGCTCGTGAAGGTCGCGCTGCATGGGGCGAGATGGTACGTCGCGCCGCGTCGCGTCCAGTTTGCGGCTACGCTTGCCGCCATGACGGCGCTTTCGGATCGTCCTCCGACCCAGCCATTGCCCGACACAAGCGCCCGATCTGCGGCGCGCGCGTTCGCTACGGATCCAAGCGAAGTCCGGCGTCGGCGCGTGGTGGCCTTGGTGGTTGCGGCGGCAACGGGAGGGCTGCTTGGGATCGCGTGGATGCTCACGCCGGCCGCCGAGGGTTTTGGGACGCACCGCGCACTCGGATTGCCAGAATGTTCGTGGCCGCCGCGATTTGGGCTACCATGCCCATCCTGCGGCATGACGACCTCCTTCGCGTATGCATCGAAGGGCAACCTTGTGGCGAGCTTTGCGACGCAACCGATGGGCTGCGTCTTGGCGCTTCTGGCGGGCATGGCGTTCGTCTCGTCGATTTGGACGCTTGTGACCGGCCGAACCGTCTGGCCGGTGTACGAGCGGCTTTGGACGGCGCGTTCAGCATGGGTCTTTGGACTCGCCGCGCTCCTTTCGTGGGGTTACAAGATCGCGCTCATGCGCGGTTGGATGGGATGATGCTCATATGACCACCGACAACGTTTCCAACCTCGACTCACGTCGCACCCGGAGCATCCTCCGTTGCGTCGCGCTCGCAGCGCTCGTCGGTTTGTCGACGATGTCGACAGGGTGCATTGCGGGAGCCGTTGGTGCACTCGGGCAGCAAATCGAGCGCGGGAAGAAGCTCGACGTGCCAGCAGAGTACGACGGGCTTGAGGGCAAGACGGTCGCCGTCATCGTGCAAGCAGACTACGCCACGCTTGTCGAGCATCCGCTGGTCGTTGAGGCTGTCACGAAGAACGTGGCCGCGCGCATTGCGCGCAACGTTCCGGGCGCCTCCGTACTTGCACCGGTGCAAGTGCTTGAATGGCAATACCGCACGCCGCAGTGGCGCGCGCTCCCGTACGGCGAGGTCGCGCGCGAACTCGGCGTTGAGCGGCTCGTGTGGATCGATCTCTACGAGTACAGACTCAATCCGGTCGGCAACAGTTACCTCTGGGACGGCGCAGCGGGCGCGAACCTTGGTGTGATCGAAACCGATGGCCTTGCGCCCGACGAGTTTGTCTATCAGAAGAACGTCCTTGCGCGATTCCCCATCAAAGAGGGCGTCGGGCGCGAGTCGGCACGGCGCGACCAGATCGAGCAAGGGTTGCTGACGCTCTTCATCCAACGTGCGTCTTGGCTCTTCTACCGACACATCGAGGACAAGTATCCGGATCAGGGATGACGTCACGATGCGCGAGCGATTGAATGCGCTGCGCGCACACGCACCCCACGAGACAGCGAGCCATCACCATGCGCATCCGCTTCAACACATCTCGCGCGATCTTTGCTGCGCTCTCCGCAGCAACCCTTGGCGCCGCGGCCGCACTTTCAGGCTGCAACATCGTGACTCCGATTGCCTACGCAATCGAGGGGCCAGGGCAGATCGAGGCGGAACACACACTCGCGAATCGAAAGACCGTGGTGTTCGTCGACGATCCCACAAACAAGTTCCCACGCACAGCGCTGCGCACGGCGCTCGGAGACGCGATCAGTTTCGACTTGATGGAGCGTGAGATTCTCACGTCGACCATGTCGACGCGCGACGCGATCGCGATGTCGCGCCAACGGAGCGGCGGCGACTCAAGCCGTTTGGCGTCGATCGAAGCGATCGGACGTGCACTCGACTGTTCGCAGGTGATCTACGTGCGACCAATCGTGTTCGATCTCGCGGGGCGAAGTGATATGCAAGGCATTCGCCCAACGGCCATCGTGCGCGTGAAGGTGGTCGACATCGATACGAAGTCGCGCGTCTATCCCGACGCCGACACAAGCCCTGCCGGCCGTGAGGTCACGTCGACCATCCGCGAGACGTCGTCGGACTCGCTCCGCTCGCGCGCGGGTCGCGTGCAAGTGGAGGATGCGCTGGTTGCGCGCATCGCGAAGGATGTCGCGCGCCTCTTCTACAAGCATGATCGCCTTGATCTTGGCGAGAACTTGGGTACCCGCAAGCAGTGACTGTCGAAGGGTCGTCATCGGACGCCCGTGACGTTCGCGCGCCTGCGTTGGCGTCGCGCCACGTTGTCTGCTTCGAAGAGTCGGGCGATTGCACGCTGGAGCGGATCGCTCGGGAGGCGCGGGAAGGCGATGCTGTGTTGGTGTTTGGGCCGAGCGCCTGGGTTGAAGCACTGCGCGAGTTTGGACTGGCGACCGGCGTGGCAGTCGATCGCCGCGCACGTGTTGCGGGTGTTTGGCGGTTCGACGAGCGGCGCGCTGAGCAGTCTCACAACGTTTCTACCATTGCCTACGGGTTGCAGGCCTGGCGCATTGCTGGCGGTGCTGCGGTGCGCGCGCCATTTCCGTCGGACTTGCCGAACCCACCGTGTTGGCCCGAAGGTCGCCGGGCGCGTATTCGTCGCGAACTCGGACTTGCGCCGCATGAGCGCGCGGTGCTCGTCGGCTGCGAGCGACCCGAAACGGTCGACCTCACGTTCATCTCGCGCGCAGTGGGAATGGCGATTGTCGGCGGGGCGCCGCTGCGGCTCGTGGTGTCACCTGTAACGCCGCGTTGGCAAGAAGTTGATGCGTTTCTCCGCACTGCCGCGCAATGCAAAGGAACAATCGTCGATCCTCGCGCAGAGCGACCGTGGGAACTTCTTCCGGCGCTTGATGGCTGCATTCTTGATCGTGATGGCGCACTTGAGCGCCCCGATATCTGTAGAGGTTGGCGATGCGCCGAGTCGCTGCCACGCACCGAGATGGAAGCGGGGGACTCTGTGTCGGCGCAGCCAGCGCTGTGGGCCTTGGCGTGTGGACTTCAGACGTTTGCGCACGCATCGATCAATCTCGGGCTGCATGCGTCGCATCCACGCGTGACACGCTTTGATCGAAACGTTGCCGAGCTCGCGCGCATGATGTAAGCGCCCACAAAAACACGCGCCGCGAAACTCGCGGCGCGTGCTGCTCTATCGATCACGCTCAAAAGCAAAGGCGGCGGACTCGCGGATTTGCCGCGACCCGCCGCCAGTTGCAATCACTCAAACACGCGTCATACACACCAGAGGGAGCCGCCGCAGCGGCGACCGCCCAAACACGCGTGTGTCTCGTTCGTATCGCCAAAGCGAGCGAACATCGTTATGCGCGCCAGAGGGAGCCGCCACAGCGGCGACCGCCCAAACACGCGCCATGCGCGCCAGAGGGAGCCGCCGCAGCGGCGACCGCCCAAAGTCGCGTTAGACGCTCTCGTTCAGACCCTTCATCGCGCGAATACGAACCTTGCGGCTCGCTGGCTTCGCCTTGATGGTGATCTCTTCGCCGGTGAAGGGGTTCTTGCCCTTGCGCGCCTTGGTGGCGGGCTTGATGACCGTGCGCATCTTCGCGAGACCGAAGAGGTTGAACGTGCCGCAGCCCTTCTTGCCGAGGTCTGCCTTGAGCATCTCGGTGAGGGTGTCGAACACAGTCACGACCTGCTTGCGCGAGAGGCCGCTGATGGTGGCGATGTCCTTGTAGATAGAACCCTTGGTGCGAATCTTGGAAGCGGGCGTAATCTTGATCTTGCTGGCCATGAAGGAATCCTTTCGTGCCGGAGTTGACAGGCTCCATGCCTGTCGGATTTACGGAAAATAAAGGGATTGGACGTTCGTTGCAAGGCCATCCGGCGCTGAAAACCGCCAAAATCACGGTGTTTTTCGCAATTCCGCCAAAAAGTGCGGTTTTCCCCGTCCAAAATGGCCTTTCGCGAGAGGTGTCGCACTCAAAGACGAATCGCCTCTTCATCGTCGTCGTCAAGGAACGCAGATGGTTTGCGAGCCGTTTGATCGGCTCCAGCATTGCCGCGCACCGGATCCACGACCGTGGGAACTGGCGCGGTTGTGCGAAGAATTCGCTGTGCAGACAGCCGAAATCGCCCCACCGGCATGGTGATGCCGTCTTCCAGACGCTTGCGATACCAACGCTTCCCTTCGTACATCAGCCCGGACGAACTACCAGCGTCGATGATCGACCAGTGCTCACTCCCGAGCGCGAGCACGCAGTGGATTGGATCGATGGATGGGTCGCAGATTTGAAGATCGGCGGCGGTCGAGCGTCCCACCGTCAATCGCGGCGTTCCGCTGCCTTCTGACGCCGCAAGTCCGCTCAGATCCGCACAAAGATGCACGATTCCCCGCGAATCTGTGACCACAAGAGCCTCTGTGCCTTGGGTTGGCGATTCTGAAGAGAGCGATTCATTGGTCAAGCGAATCAACTGATCGGGGCGCCCGGCCACAAGTGGTTCTGGCGAGGCATCGACCCAATCCGGAGGTGCCGCGCCGGCCGCAGTGATCCAGAGATAGACGGTTCCGACGCGAATCCATGTGTCGGCCGAGAGGCGTGCACAGCGAACCGGGCCGTGTTCTGTCTCCAGCCCACCAACGGAGCCTGCGTCGGCGATGAGCCATCGTCCATTGACGTGAAAAATGAGCGCATGCCGACGACTCACGGTGGAATTGTCGACCGCGACCTCGCAGTGCGAGTCGCGTCCAACCCAGTAGGCGCGAACGGGATCGAGGCGAAGATTCGCAAGAACCTTGCCTTCCGGGGTTGAGATCAGAAGCTCTGCCACGACGCGGGGAGAATACGCAAGTTGAGTCATGAACGCCTTCCGGGATTTGCGACCCAGCGGGGTTCGGTTCGGTGAATCGTGGTCGGGGTCGGGGTCGAGGTCGGGGCACGGTGTGACAAGACTGCGCCCACGCGGGGTGTTTGCTGCACCCTGATTGCACCCTGATTGCACCCTGATTGCACCCTGATTGCACCCTGACTGCGCGCCTATTCAACCGACCGCGAGGCGCCAACGATTCACTCCGCCCGCTGCGACGGCAGGACGGGAGACCGTCCTACGGAGTAGTACGCAAAACCGCGGGCGGCCATCGACTCGCACTTGTAGAGATTTCGGCCGTCGAACACGAGGCGCGAGGGCATCAGCGACGCCATCCGCTCGAAGTCGGGGGCGCGGAACTCGTTCCACTCGGTGGCGATCACGAGCGCGTCGGCCCCTTGGAGCGCGTCGTACATATCGGCTGCGCGCTCCGCCTCGGGGAGCTCCTTCGCGAGGTTCTCGAGCGCAACGGGGTCGAATGCGCGCACCCGCGCCCCCGCCGCGAGGGCGAGCCGCATGAGGGTCATCGACGGCGCCTCGCGGATGTCGTCGGTGCGCGGCTTGAAGGCGACGCCCCAGAAGGCGAGCGTCTTGCCTCGGAGATCTCCGCCGAGCGCGCCCTCGATCTTCGCCCAGAAGTGGCGGCGCTGCGCCTGGTTCACGCGGTGGACGGCTGCGTTCAGCTCGCATTCGAACCCGGCCGCGCGGCCCATCGAGACGACCGCGAGCGTGTCCTTCGGGAAGCACGAGCCGCCGTAGCCGAGGCCCGGGTAGAGGAACTGGTTGCCGATGCGCTTGTCGGCGCACATTCCCTCGCGCACGCTCGTCACGCTCGCGCCGTAGCGCTCGCACAGGTTCGCGATCTCGTTGATGAACGAGATCTTGCACGCGAGCATGGCGTTCGAGGCGTACTTCACCATCTCCGCAGAGCGGACATCCATGATGTAGATCGGGTTGCCTTGGCGCACGAACGGCTCGTAGAGCTCGCGCATCACGGCTGCCGCATGCTCGCTCTCGACGCCGCACACCACGCGGTCGGGCTTCATGAAGTCGTTGATCGCATCGCCTTCCTTGAGGAACTCGGGGTTGTCGGCGATGTGGAAGGGAATCGTCGTCCGCGAGGCGATGAGGTCGCGCACCTTGTGGCTCGTGCCGACGGGTACGGTGCTCTTCACGACGATGGTCTTCGTGCGCTGGCTACGGCCGAGCGTGTTCAAGGCGTCGGCGATGTCGCCTGCGACGCGGAGGACATACTGGAGGTCTGCGCTGCCGTCCTCGTCGCTCGGCGTGCCGACGCAGATGAAGATGACATCCGCGTCGCGATAGGCCTCGAGCTTGTCGGTTGTGAAGGCAAGGCGACCGGCCGCTGCGTTGCGCGTGATCATCTCGGAGAGGCCCGGCTCATAGATCGGGCTCTCGCCGCGGCGGAGCATGGCGATTTTGCGCTCGTCGACATCGAGACAGACGACCTGCTGGCCCGTCTCGGCGAAGCAGGCTCCCGTCACGAGTCCGACATAGCCTGTGCCCACCATCGTCAGCTTCATGCGCGCAACCTCCGCGTTTTCCGCGTCACGCGCGGGGCGCGGACTCTATCACGGCTTGGCGCGCATCGCGGCCTCGAAGGCGATGAGGCGGCACTTGATGTCGGCGAGCGCGCCCGTTCGTGCACCTGCGTATCCGCCGAGGCCCGATGCCGCCACGACGCGGTGGCAGGGCACCGCGATCGGGAGCGGGTTCGAGCGGAGGGCATTGCCGACGGCGCGGCAGTGGATCGGTTGAAGGCGCAGTTCTTTCGCGATCCATCCGTACGTGCGGGTTTCGCCTGGTTCGATTGCGCGGCAGGCGCGCCAGACGTCGCACTGGAATGGCGTTCCGTCGCCGATGGGCAGCTTGCGAAACGACTCGCGCCAGTCGTGTCCACGGAAGTAGCGCAGGTAGGCGGCGAGGAACGCCGTCGCCATGTCGTCGTGCGGGTCGAACTCGGGTGGGCGGGCGCGTCCGACAAGCCACTCTGCAGCGAGAAGGACGCCTCGGCGACCGACTGCGAGTGCGCCAATCTCCGACTCGATGATGCCGTCGCGGGCTCGCGGTCGCATAGGCGAAGCGTAGCGAGTTGACTACCATCTCCGCCATGACCTCCGCGACCTCCGCGACTGCCGTTTCGTCTGCGTCCCGCGCCACGCCTGCTGGGTTTCCCGCTGACATCCCGCTCGATGCCATGAGCGCGCAGTTGCTCGCCATGCTTGAGCGCTACGACCCTGCCGCCGCGCGGCTGATGGCGCAGGAGGCCGAGCGTCAAGCAACCACGCTCGAGCTGATCGCAAGCGAGAACCATGTGTCGACCGAGGTCATGCACGCGGTCGGCTCGTGGCTGACAAACAAGTACGCCGAGGGCTACCCGGGCAAGCGCTACTACGGCGGCTGCGAGTTCCACGACGGTATCGAGGACCTTGCGCGCGACCGCGCCAAGCAGCTCTTCAACTGCAAGTTCGCGAACGTGCAGCCGCACTGCGGCGCGAACGCGAACACCGCGACCTTCATGGCGATGTGCGACCCGGGCGACACGATCCTGTCGCTCCCGATCAAGTCGGGCGGCCACCTCTCGCATGGTCTCAAGCCGAACTTTTCTGGCACATTTTACAAGATCGCAGAGTACGACCTCGACGCCGCGACAGAGCTTCTCGACTACGACGCGATTGCGCGGATTGCCCGAGAAACCAAGCCGAAGATGATCATCTGCGGCTACTCCGCGTATCCGCGCGTGATCGACTTCGCGCGCTTCCGCGCGATCGCGGACGAGGTCGGTGCGGTGCTGATGGCCGACATCGCGCACATCGCGGGTCTCGTCGCGGCGGGTGTCCATCCGTCGCCCTTCCCGCATGCGCATGTGGTGACGACGACCACGCACAAGACGCTACGCGGCCCGCGCGGAGGCCTCATCCTCTCGAACGATGAGGAAATCGCGAAGAAGCTCGACCGCAAGGTGTTCCCCGGTTCGCAGGGAGGGCCCCTCATGCATGTGATCGGCGCGAAGGCGATCGCCTTCGGCGAGGCGCTCAAGCCCGAGTTCACGACGTACTGCCAGCAGGTGGTGAAGAACGCGCAGGCGCTCGCGGCTGCGCTCGTGAAGCGCGGATACCGACTTTGCTCGGGCGGCACCGACAACCACCTGATGCTCGTCGACCTGCGCGCCCGCTCGGCCGACCTGACGGGCGCCGACGCAGAGAAGTGGCTCGAGAAGGCCGGGATCATCGTCAACAAGAACGGCATTCCGAACGACCCGCGCCCGCCGATGGTGACGAGCGGCCTGCGCCTTGGCACGCCTGCGCTGACGACCCGTGGCCTCAAGGAACCCGAGATGGAGCTCGTCGCGGCGTGGATCGACCGCGTGCTCGGCTCGTCGGGCGATGCGGCGACGATTCAAACCGTGCGCGGCGAGATCCGCGCCTTCTGCGGGAAGTTCCCGCTCTTCCACGGATGAGTACCGAAACCACCGGCGTGTCCGATTCGGCGGCGCAGGTTCCCGCGATTTGGCGGGAGTTCTTTGCCGACCGCAATATCGCGTTCGTCGAGATCGCTCGGAAGTCGACGGCGACTCCGCCGCACATCGCGTTGCTGGAGACCTACCTCCTCGCCACGACATGGGGAGCGGTGGTGCTTCTCGTCAGCTTCGCGATCGGCGACTTCACTGAACGGTGGTGGCTCGGGGCGATGGCCTTCGTGGTGCTCGTCGCGCTGACCGCGCTCGTCGTGAAGGCGGTGCGGAGCGATTCGGTCACCCGCCGGCAGATCGAGGAGCGGACGCGGGCGAGGGAGACGAACGATCCGATCGGAAGGCTGCTGCCGCCGTTCGGCTGCTCGCGGAAGGAGATCGAGGATCCCGCGTCCTATGCCGGGCTCTTCACGCTCAATCCTCGGCCGGCGCTCGTGATCGATGTGCAGGCGCTCGGCATCATGGATCCCTCCATCTGCGCAAAGCCGCTCGCGCCGCGAGGGAGGTTTCCCGAACCCGAGTTCGTCGATATCGGCGCCGGGTTCGCGGAGTTCGGCCCTCGCGGGGTGCCGACGGCCGACCTCCTTGTCGGTGCGGGATGGCTGCGCGACCCGAAGGGCGAGATCTGGTCGGTCGACGACTCCGTTCTTGTGATCTCCGCCGTCTGGGCGCGCGTCCGGAAGAAACATGGCCACGACGCGAATGTCACGACCGTGCAGATCCGCATCGTGAAGCCGACGGCCGTCCGGGAGATCAACATCGACGCCGCGCGGCCATTCTTCAAGTGGTCGAGGTCGTCGAATCGCGCGACCGTCGCCGATGCTGCACCGTCGTCGGTTGCGGAGTTCGAGATGCCGACGGTGAAGGAGCCGCTGCGGCTCCTCCTCTCGAGCTGGACCTACCCCGAGCCGCGGACCGATCTCGCGCGGCGGGAGTGAGCGCGCTGTGGCGCCGCGCCTGGCGAAACGGGGAGACGGGTCTGCGGGTTGTGGATGTCGGTGCGTTTGCGCCGATAGACGACGTCATGCAATTCCCGCAGCAGCCACATCTTCCGCACACGCAAGGGCTTGCCGATTCGGCGATCGACGCTGCGTGGGCCGTGATGCCGCCGGACATGGATCTTGAGACGACGCGACTGCTGCCGGTGGTGGTCGGGGCGCATCCGCGCAGCGAGATTTCTGATCGACCACTTGCGAATCGCCTCGTCGCGGCGATCCGACAATGGCAGCGGCAGCACGCGGAACAGTCCGATCTGCGGCTGATCCCGATGGTCATGACCGACCTCTGGTATCTGAATGATCGCGAACTGCTGCTGCAACCGACGATCGCCATTGGGGAGCCCGGCTTCAATGCGGCGAGCGCCTACTTCGGCACCCGGCTTCCGAAGGCATACCTGGTGGACGGGCAACTCCAGGTGCTGGCCGACCTCGCGTTCGTAGAGCCAAGCGTGGCAATGTGGGGCGCGGACGCGCAGACCACGCGAACGGCACTCGACTGGTTCATCTCACGCCACCTCGAGCGGTTCCTCGAGATCGTCCAAGGCTGACCCCAACCGGTACCTCCCAAACAGGTGCACGTGCCGTGCACGTCTTCAGATGCTCGGAAGGAACCGGCCTGCCGTGATCGCCTCTGCGATTCCGGCGAGGTTCATTTCCCGGAATGCCTTGCCGAGGAGCGCCGCGATGAGTTCCTCGCGTACGCCCGCATCGCGCGCGCGAGGCACGAGGAAGTCGCGGTAGCGGGCGTCGGCTTCCATCGGGTCTCGCGCCGCCAACTCGACCAGCTCGGCGAGAAGCGGCAACTCCTCGTTCATGCGCGCCACGAACGCGTCGAGATGCGCCCCGAGTGGCCGCTCGCCGCCGTGCGTGAGCACCGCGCGCAGGTCGCGGGGCAGCGCGCGGAGGCGCTCGACCGAGACGCGCCACGCGGGAATGTCGATGTCGGATGGCGGTACGGGAATCGAGACGTGCGTCGACCCGGGTGAAATCATTGCCAGGACATCGCCCGTGAAGACGAGTTCGGCCGCTCCGCCGGCCCGACCCACGAGCCACGCGTGGTGATGCCGCGCGTGCCCGGGCGTCTCAATCGCGTCGAAGCGCAGCCCTGCTGCCTCGACGGTCCCGCCATGCTCGACAGCATGGAGCAAGTCCGCCCTGATCGGCAATGGGTCACCGTAGAAGCGGTCGTAGCGCGATCCGTGCACCGCGCGCGACCCTGCGATCAGGCGCGACGGTTCCGCGAGGTGCCGCACACCGCGCGGATGCACGAAGACGGGCACACCTTCGCGCGCGAAGTGCCCAGCGCTTCCCGCGTGGTCGAGATGGATGTGGGTGACGAAGAGCGCAGCGAGATCGCGGGGCGCGAGGCCGAGCGTTTCAAGCTGCGCGACGAGCCCGTCGAAAGCCACTGCGCAGCCGCATTCGACAAGGACTGCGCCGCTGTCGCCGTGCACGACGAACGCGGACGCCGTGCCCGCGATACCGAGGTAGCGCGTGTCGAGTCCAGAGATGCGGACGGGCGAGCAGGAGCGATTGGGCACGTCTCGAAGGTAGCAGGAGCGGTTCCGCAATGCCGTCAAAAACTATTGTTGTATTTCTTGCTTGAAAGACAATAGCAGAGTATGCTTCGATGCATGCCCCGTCCGCCTGTCCACTTCATCACCACTCCGAAAGCCTGGGCCGTCTACATCGCGCCTGTTCGCCTTGAGATTGTTGAGACCATGCGCATGGTCGCGCCGTGCACGATCGCAGAGCTCGCGACCGCGACCGATCGTCCCGCCGACACGCTCTATCGCCACATCGAGAAGTTGCGCAAGGTCGGCGTGGTCGTCGAGGCGGGTGTGCGCCGCTCGGGCCGCCGCTTCGAGCAGGTGTTCGATCTCGCGGGAGACGATTTTCGCTCGCAGTTCCGTGATTCGAGCGCGCGGGCCGCGAACAAGATGTTTGAGCTCTCAACGCGGTCGATCGCGAAGATTTTGCTGCGCACCACCCGCGATGCGGCTGCGGCCGAGCAGATCGTCTACAGCACCGACAAACGCAACGCGAGCGTGAAGTTTGAGCACGCGTGGCTGACGCCCGAGGAGTTCGCAGAGCTTCGCGAGCTCTTTGTCGGCGTCAAGCGCTTCATGGACGCGCGAAAGGCGCGCCGCGAAGGGCGCCTCTATCTCGCGGCGTTTGCCGCCGTGCCGGTACATCGAAAGCGCTCCGCGCGCGCGGTGGCCGAGGGTCGGGGAACTGGCACGCGCACGGAATCCACGGCAAATGCTCGGGTCAAGAGCGCGGCGAAAGACCGGCGCACAACGGTAAAGTCGACATCGACTGCGCGAAAGCCGCGGAAGTTGAGTTGACGAGACGCCCATCCACCATTTCTCGAAAGAACCTAGGACGCATCACATCATGTCTCCCTTCACGCGAGTCACGTTGTCCATCCTCGCAATCGTCACGACCTGGAATATCGGGTTGCGCACCACAGTTGCTGCGGAGGTCGGCGCCAATTGGTTGCCCGACGTTCAAACCCCCGCGGCGCAGCGTGCAGCGGCCGATCTTCTTCCGAGGCGGCCAGGCCCGATTGGCGTAGGACTCGCCCCGAACGAGGATGCGCAGCAGCGCGGCGTCGTGGTTTCGATCGTGCTTCCAGACTCCGATGCAGCGCAGGCAGGACTCAAAGCGGGCGATCGCATCATTGAAGTCGGAGGTCGTACGATCTTCGGTCGCGAGTCGTTCGTGAAGGCGGTCCGAGACGTTGGCGCAGGAAACGTCGCGGAACTGCGCGTTGAGCGCGGCAGCGAAGTCGTCGCACTTCGTATTCCTCTTGTGGCCCGCTTTGAGACGGTTGATGGCAGCTCCGTTCGCTACGACCGTGTCGAGGTGCCGCGGGGCTATCGGCTGCGCACGATTACGACCGTGCCTGAAGGATCGCAGCGCGCAAAGGACGGCAGATTCCCAGCGTTTCTGTACGTGCAGGGCATCATCTGCGACACCATTGATCGTCCAGGATCACCGGACGCTGTTGACACCCGCCTTGTACACGCGCTTGCAAAGGAAGGCTTCGTGACGATGCGCGTTGATAAGCCGGGCCTCGGCGACAGCGAAGGGCCCGATTGCAGCGAAATCGGCTTCCACGAGGAGCTTGAAGGCTACGAGGCGGCACTGCGTGCACTCGCGGCGATGCCCGAGGTCGACCCCAGTCGCATCTATGTATTCGGTCACTCGATGGGCGGAGTGATGGCGCCGTATCTGGCGAAGAGCGGTCTCGTGCGCGGAAGCGTCGTGTATGGAACGCTGGCACGCACGTGGTTCGAGTACGAGCTTGAGAACACGCGTCGGCAGACCGAACTCTCAGGTGCGACACCTGCGCAAGTGACGCAGGCCGTTCAGGCGCAAGCAAATGCAAGCGCGATGGTGCTCATCGACAAGAAGACGCTTGGCGATGTCTGGGAGCGCTGGCCGGAACTGCGCCAGCCATCGCAGGGAATCATGCTCGACGAAACGCACATGTCGACCCGCCACATGCGTTTCTTCCACGAGCTGCAGGACATCGACATTGCTGGCGCGTGGAGCGAGTCGAAGGGCGCAGTACTCGCGCTTTGGGGAGAGTTTGACTGGGTTTGCTCGCGCGAAGATCACGAGCGCATTGCAGAACTTGTCAACACGCGCGAGAACGGCGCTGGCACGGTGCTCACGATGCCGAAGGCGGACCACGCCTTCACAACACACACGACGCTGATCGCAAGTCAGATGATGATGGGGCAGGGGGCGTGGGACACGGATCTCCCGAAACGGATCCTGGAATGGGTGACAGCAATCGAGTCAGGTGTGCGCGCCTCGTGGCAACCTGAGGTCGAAACAGACGAGGAGATCGAGGCCGCAGTGAACGAGGCGCTTGCGCGACTTGCGCGCGAAACCGGCCTTCCCACGTGGACCAAACTTCCAACCGAGCCTTACGCCGGAAAGCAAGATGACATCGCGTTCTCATCGCCGTCGGTGGGGTTCTATGGAAACGGTTCCGGAAAGATCTTCCGAACACGGGACGGCGGCGAGAGTTGGCAGGTGGTCTTCGAGAAGCCTGGAACCTTCGTGCGCTGCCTCGCGACGGTTGGCGAGCGCGTTGTGGTGATGGGCAACATCGGTCCCGGTTACTTCCCGGGCGTCACCGACGCAACACCGCTTTATCGAAGCGAGGATGGCGGCGACACATGGGAACCCGTCACGGCAATCGAAGGTGCCCCGGTGGTCGGACTTTGCGCGTTCACGGTTGTTGATGTTCCCTTTGTGAACGCGGGCAACCTCGACAG
>JBILDS010000216.1:0-5304 GCA_044352505.1 Phycisphaerales bacterium | reverse complement strand
GATCGGGACGAGCGTCTCGGGAGAGTCGTGCACGATCTCGAAGCCCGACCGCTCGAGCGCGGCGCGCAAGTCGGTTGGGCTGAACCACGTGTTGCCGAAGCGCGGGTGCGCAAGCCCGAGCGCCCGCGCAAGCTTCAGGATCGGGCGCCAGACCTGGCTGTAGTTGGCGACAACCACACGCGTCGACGGCGCGCACGAGGCGCGCACGCTGCCGAGGAGTTCATCGACATCAAAACAGTCGAGGAGAAGATCAGAAACAACGACGTAGTCGAATGAATCCTCGCGCACGAAGCGCTCAGGGTCTGCCTCGACGAACTCAAGCGTTGCGGTGTTGCCTGACCCAGCCACTTCACCGTGCGCCGCGCGCGCGGCCTGCACGCACTCCGGCGCGATCTCAACACCAACGCCATGTGAGGGTCGAAGCGCCGCCAGCACTTCGCCCGATCCGCAGCCGTACTGGAGCACGCGCGAACCCTCGAGCACGACCTTGCGGAGGAAGCGAACGATTGATCGGGTGTTGGCCGAGTCGGCTCCCACGCGGCGGTCGCGCGAGCGCGCGATCTCAGCGCGCCAACGTTCCCTGCGCTCCTCGAGGTCGGTTCGCGTAGAAAGCGTGGTCATGCGGTTCTTTCAATCGAGAGGAGCGCAAAGAGCCCGAGGCCGTCGAAGGGCCTCTCGAGCGCGCGCAGCGCGCGGAACATGCCCGCAGGAAGCCCCCACGCGCGTCCGATTCCGCCGCACGCAAGGTACGAGATCGGCATGCACGGGGCAACCCGACGCACGCGGAGCAAGGGATTTTCCCGCTCAAACACCAGACGATCGCGCGCGAACACGATCCACGGGAGTGCTCCATTCGCAGCGGTGAGCGGGCCGCCAGGCGGGAGCGACCAGTCGCGCGACATGTCAAAGGGCTCGTGGTGAAGCGTGCGATAGATGACGCGCGAGAACGGCGTTGGCCACGGCTCAATGGCCACAATGCGCCCACCGGGCGCGAGTGCGCGCGCGGCTTCACGAAGGAACGCCCGGATGTCGGGAATGTGGTGGAGCACGTTTGTCGCCACGATCGCGCGGAGCGTTCCATCGGCGAAGGGCAGCGTCCGTGCATCGATCACTCGGTCCACGCCGGGAACCTCCATCACGTCGCTCGTGACCACGGTTGGAAGTAAATCCCGCAGAAATCCCCCGCCGCTTCCGAGTTCGAGCACATCGCCCGAAACGTGTGGGAGTTCTGCGATGAGCGACTCATACCACGACGCGTAAAGCGCGCGAAGGTAGCCGTGGCGCGTGAGCAGTTGCGCGCGATCCGCGGTCGTCGCAGGGTCGTCAAGATCCGCTGTCATCGAACGCGGTGCTTGATCAGCGCTCATTCCACGTACTCCCACTTCGTGGCAACTTTGATGATGTTCGATGGCGTCGGTTCGGTTTCAAGAATCCGAATTGCACGCTTCTCGCTCGGCACGAGCCCGGGCACAACCGTCCAGAACGCGGAGTCGCCCGGAACCATAAACGCGGGCTCCGCTGGGCTGTGCACGGTCAGGAGAAACGGCGCGTCGGTTTCGCGGAGCCACGCGAAGCCGTCGGGACGCCGCTCGATCGTCCGCTTCATTCCCTCCAAGAAATCGGCACGCGCAACCGCAGGTACTCCAAACGGCGACACGAGTGGCGCAGAGTCCACGACGAAAACTGCTGCGCTGTCTCTCAACGAAACAATGCGCGCGCCGGGCACGTTTGTCCGACGCAATTCAAACGCGGCAAGACCAAGCAGCATGAGCCCGAGCACCGCGATCGTCGGTGCAAGAAGAAACGCGCGTTCAACACGCGGAATTGCAGGTGCAGCGGGAAGACGCTCAACCGCCGCGCGCCACGGATTGCGCACAACAGCCGCGAATGCCGGCAACAGCGCGAGAAACGGCACCGCAACCACCAGACCGCGCCAGCGTGCGTCGCCCCAAATCATGGGGAGTGACGCGATAACTGCAACAAGCGCCAAGATCGGAAGTGCCGCGAGAAGTGCTCCGCGCTGCAGTTGCTGTACAACCGCAACCACCATGAGCGCACACAGCATGATGGTGAGTGCCAGACGCGTGGTGCCTCCAAGCCGCTCCGCGAATGGCGCGAAGAGCGCACCGGGAAGATCAGTTGCCATCGCCTTCACGCCAGCTTCTGCGTTGGCGCGCAACTTCGAAATCGCCGGCCATGGATCCTCGCGGAACTTCTTCCACGCAAGTTCCACCATCAAGGGCGCAAAGTCCTTCTCAGCAAGATCGCGGCGTGATGGATCTTCACCAAAGAAGCGACGTTCGCCCTCAAGCCAATTGGTTCCGTGTGCCAGCCCGTACAGCACGTGCGCTGCATTCGCGTTGGTGATGGTGAGCGGCTCTGCCACGCGCCAGAACGCAGCCTTCGAGAGAAGCGGCCCTGCGAGTGCCAGCGCGATCACCGCAACCACGCGCAATGAACGCTTCGGTCCTCGGCTGAGAAACTCAAGAATCACCGGCGCCGCAAGCAAGAACATTGGGCCCGGTCGAATGGCAAGCGCAATCGAGAGGAGTCCACCGCCTGCGGCACGCGACGCGAACGTGTCGTTTGCGAGCCCACGAATGAGTAGCGCGGCTGCGCTGCAGGCAACCGTCAAACCCACAGCTTCGGAGAGGAAGCTCGGCGCGAGTCCCTCAGCGGTGCGCGTGACCACGATCCATGCGATCACCGCAGCAAGCGGCGACATTGCGCGAGCGACTGAGATCACGAACGACGTGACAGCCAGCGCGAGCATGAGTACTTGGAGAAACGCTGCGCCGTCGAAACTCCCGCCAACAAGCGCAAACTGACCCGCGCGCTCAAGCGCGTGCAGCGGTCTGCGCGCACCCCAGTCGATTTCATGTCCCATCGCAAGGCCGAGCGATTGGTTGAACCAGCCGCCGGCATCGGCGAACGGCAAGCGCGCGGCAGCGGCGTAACCGCCCACGTTTCCCGTGACGTAGAGGGCCTCTCCGCCAGCGCTCGAACGCATGGAGAGAAGCACAAGGAGCAGCGCAGCGAGCGTGAGGGCGAACACGATCGGCGCAGATGTTGAGCGTCGCAGCACAGCCTCGAGCGGATTGTCGGCGCTCGGCCCCGAGCCGCGACGACGCCAGAGCATGGATGCGAGCGCCACGATTGCAAGGGCACCAATCACTCCATGCGCAACATGGAGTGCCAGCATGGAGGCTTGTCGAACTTCCGCTGCGTTTGTCAGGAAGAACAACGACGGTGTGATGCACGCTGCTGCGCCGAGTGCGAAGAGTGCGCCGAGTGCCGACACGCCCGCGAGGCGACGGTCGGGCGCAACGCGCCATCCGAGCACGCCGACCACCAGCGCAAGGACACCGCAAAGCGAGGCGCGCACGAGTTCGCCCGTGGTCCAGGCCTTTACAAGCTGCCACTCGACTTCGATGCGCGGCGCGGCGCGCGGCGCAGGTTCAGAATCGGTAGGCGGCAGCGAGAAGTAGATCCAGCCGTCGTCAGGCGATCCGCCCCAAAACGAGTAGCCGCTCGGGTTCGACTCGATCCACGCGTGCATGGCATGAGGCTTCGCAAGCGGCAGACCATCGACGAGCACTCGATGCGGGCTGCTGCGTGGGCTGTCCATACTGTCGAAGGTGGCGACGTACCAGCCGTCGGCTGCGGCGGCAGAGGCAACCTCACCCACGCCAACGTCGACCGCGCGCACCTTCAGCCCGAGTGCGCCATACGGCTCAGCCTTCGCAAGATCGACAATGGTTGCAATCGTCCGGGGCTCAGCTGGCGGTCGCTTTGTGAAGAACGCGAACCCAGCAAGCCACCACGCGATCAGAAACACGCAGAGAGTCAGAATCCATGCACACGCGTGCTTCATACTCGGGGCTCCGCTTCGGCACGCGCCCACCGCGTCTCGCGGCGGCGGCTCGACATCGAACCAACAATGTAACAGAGCAAGGGTTCGGCCGGCCGAGTGCGCGACGCGCGGCGCACGGCCCGCGGCACTGGTGCATGCTGTACGACGAACCGCTCGACAACAACGTGACCAATGTCCGCGGCTCCCGGCTGCAATGACGGACAAGCGCGGTGGATCACCCGCTGATCACACAACGCGGAGACGCGACCAGATCTCCGATCGCGACGACGCGCATGTCCTTCGCGAGGTCGTAACTCTTCTCGCCCGGCGTCACCACCGAGATCCGCGCGAGCCCGAGCGTCTCCTTCGCGATCCGCATCGACGGCGTGACGCCGGGCGCGTCGGCGCGCTTGACCTCCACGCCGTAGCGCTTGCCGCGGCTGAAGAGGATGAGGTCGATCTCGGCGCCCTGATGCGTCGACCACCAGTAGGCGTCCTGATGCGGGGTCCGCGCGAGGATCTCCTCGATCACGAGCCCCTCCCACGACGCGCCGCAGCGCGGGTTCGAAAGCAGCGCCTTCATCGAGTCGATACCGAGCAGCGTGTGAAGAAGCCCGCTGTCGCGGAAGTAGAGGCGTGGAGACTTGACCTGGCGCTTGCCGACATTCTCAAACCACGGCGAAAGCGCGCGCGCCACGAACAGCCCCGTCAGGAGGTCGAGGTGATGGCGCACCGTCGCGGTCGCGATGCCGAGCCCCGCGGCGATCTGCGAGAGATTCGCCGTCTGACCGTGGTGGTGCGCGAACATCGTCCAAAGGCGGCGGAGCATCGCGGGAGCAAGCCGCGTGTCGTACGCGGGCAGGTCGCGCTCGATCAACGCGGAGAGGAAGTCCTCGCGCCACGCAGCGCTGTCGGCTGCGGAGCGCGCCAAGAACGACCGCGGAAACCCGCCGCGCAGCCAGCGCGACTCCAGCTTCGCGGCGCCGCACTCCGCAAGCGTGAAAGGCCCGAGCTCGACCCGCTCGACCCGCCCCGCGAGCGACTCTGACGACTGCCGCAGAAGCTCGGGCGCGGCGCTTCCGAGGACGAGGAACCGCGCAGGAAGCGGCTTGCGGTCGGCAAGCACGCGCAGTGCGGGGAAGAGTCCCTCGTGAAGGTCTGGCCGCCGCTGGATCTCGTCGATGACGACGGTGCCCTTCAGCCGCGAGAGCGCGGTCATCGGCTCGGCCAGCCGCGCCGCGTCGGGAGGCGACTCGAGGTCGAAGTAGTTCGGCGAGTCAGGCTTCACGAACCCCCGCGCGAGCGTGGTCTTGCCCGACTGGCGGGGTCCGAGCACCAGCACCACCTGCGAGCGGCGAAGCGCGGCGGTCACGTGTGCAACGGCGTCGGAGCGATCGAGCATGCCAGAAGCATACCATGAATTTTGGAAGGTACATATTCCATTTTTCATG
>JBILDS010000215.1:0-5314 GCA_044352505.1 Phycisphaerales bacterium | reverse complement strand
CAAGGTTCAGGTCGGAGGTGTCGATGTCACCGTCGATGTCACCCTCGAAACCATGTCTGAGACCACGCGGTCTGATGATGGCACCGAAAAAGTGTGGCGCGGCAGTGTCACGCTGCCGCAGGAAACGGACGACCAGCCGGTTTCGGTCAGACTTGATGGCACGTTTGATGGCGAGGTCGATGGCGAGGTCGATGGCAAGGTCGATGGCAAGGGCGAAGTCAACGCAACGATCCTCAGCGTTCCCTACGAGATTCGGGTCGTCAACGCCACGCTTCTTGAGGAGCGTGGGCGTGCGGAACTCAAACTCGAACGGAAGAACGGACGCGGGCTCGGTACGCGAGAGAAGCGCGCAAACCTCACCTTCAGCCGGAGTGAGTTTGGCACGAAGGAAGTCATCTTTCGAGACGGCTCGGCGAGCGTGGAACTTCCTGAAAGCGATGCGTCCTATTCGTTCACGGTCGCGGATAACGCCGTGCCAAATCTCACGGTGCGTGATGTACAGGTCGGTGCCCGCGACGATCCCGCTGTCTACACAATCGAAGCCGTCGTACCTGCGCCCTCCGATGATGCGAGCGCAGGTCCGTTGCGATGTGCTGTAACGATCACCGCAGAAGATCGGGATACGGATTCCGCTCGAATCTCAAGCAAGGTTCCGTCGCTCTCGATCGGCTCGCAAAGCGTGCAACTCGACGTCCAAAAAGAAGAGCTGCCGTCGCCAAAGACCGGAAAGAAGGGTGCGCGTCGGTGGATTGGCGTTGTTGAGATTCCGCGCAAGATCAATGCGCAGGAGGTCGCGCTTGAGCTTCGGGGACACGGTGCGGATTCAGATCGTGTACTCGCACGATCCGCGAACATCGCGGTGCCTGCGTTGCCCGTGGTTGCAGTCGCGCCGGTGAACGAGAGCCCCGTCGTTCCGCCAAAACCGGATGAACCCGTTGCTCGCCCTGAGCCGACTCCTCCGCCCGTCGAACCGGTGGTCAAGCAGCCGGAGCCGGAGCCGGAACCAGCACCAACGCCAGAACCAACGCCAGAACCAACGCCAGAACCAAAGCCAGAACCAAAGCCAGAACCAAAGCCAGAACCAACGCCGGAACCCGAACCACCGGTCGCGCGTGCTGAGCGGACGGAGATCCGCGAGCGCGATACCGTCACGATTTTGCCGGAGGAAAGGGATCCCGCGTTCCCCCTCGACACGCTCCGCTGGAACTTGTTCGCGGCACCACCGCAACTTGTCGAGAATCTCCGCGCCCAGCTTGCAGAGCTCAACAAGACCGCAACTCGCAGCGGAGCACTGCGTGCGCCAGAGTACGACGCCAACTACGAGATCGTGCTCGAGCTTGTTCGCAGCGACGCAGCGGGGTCTCCGCCTTCTCAGATTGTGCTCAAGGTCACGGCGGAAGACGACCTCCCGACGCGTGAGATCACTGTCACGAATACACGTGGCGAACCCCTCGCCGCGAACACGGAAACAGAACTTCCGAATGCGCGTGTTCGAGTGCGCGTGACCGCGAGTGACCAGGATTCGCCGATTCAAGCGCCCGAAGTCACGATCAACGGTGTCCGAGAAGCGCTCCGCCGATCCGCGCGAGGAGCCACCGCCGCCGACTTCGAGGGAGAGTTCACGATCGAAGGTGGACGCGCTACGACCCTCACGATCGATGGCCAGGAGTACAAGGTTTGGTGGGAGCCGAGCGATCCGCGAGAGGCTGGCGTACCCGACTACGGTTGGATCGAGCGGAACGGAGTTTGGATCTCAGAGTCAATCGGTGTTTCGAGCGGCGCGTTCACGAGCGCCGCTGGATCGCAGCCACTCGACGCTGCACAACTCCAGCGCTTGCTGAAAGAGCTCGATGGGTTTGGCTTCAATGCGCGACTCATGAGCGCGGATGAGTTGTCGAAGGAAATGAAGGCGCTCGATCCAAGTTCAAATCTCCCCCGACCGAATCTTCCCCGGGTGGTTCAGTCGCTTATTGGTGAGAGTCGTTGGACCACTCTCAAACAGACTCCAGGAAACACCAACGTCGATTGGATCGACAAAGCACTTTATGAAGCGGTACCGAATGTTGCGCCGGGCACGCGCAACGTTTGGCGGAACTTGACTCCGTCGCCGCTCGACCGATCTGTGCAGGCAACCTTCTGCGGCAGCATCGATCCGCCTGATTCGATTCAGATCATGGGTCTCACTGAGACCGGCCTCTCTGCGCTCCAAGGAAAGAACATCAATCTCCTCAAAGATGCGTTCGCTGCTGTCTGGTCGAATGGCGCGTGGGACCCAAAGCCATGGCCTGACGCGGTGAAGCCAACGACGGCATTCGCACGCGTGGTGCTGACGAAATCGAAACGGGCGAATGCAACGGCGCCGTGACGCGAGTCCCGCGGTCCGCGTGGTCTGTCTGACAGGTTGGCGAAGAGCAAAGATCCGCGCGGTCGGAGACCGGTGTTTGTGCTTCGCATTCACCCCACCCGGCCGCTACCCCCAGTTTCCAAGCAGGATCGCAAGGTCTGCGCCAGAGACGATGCCGTCGCCATTGATGTCGGCGGCGCCACCGGCGCCCCAGCTTGAGAGAAGCGCCGCGAGATCCGATGCGTCGACGGTGCCGTTTCCGTCGAGGTCGCCCGGCCTCGGCGGCGTGGGCGTCGGGAAGAAGTGGACGCCGTCGGCCCAGAGCGTGAAGCCGTAGCCCCAGGTGTCGGCGTGGATCTCGAGGCCGCGCACGTCGGCGAGGCTCGGTGCGCCGCTCGACGTGCGGATCCAGGTGCTACTTCCCGCAAGCGGCACGCTCACGTCGATCCACTGCCCGAGCGCCCCGTTCAGCGCGGTGCAGCATCGGTAGTCGTACCAGCCGTCGGCGCAGCGCAGGCGGAACCACGGCCCCTCCTGGAAGCCGAACTTGTTCGAGTTCGTGGCGCGGAACCGGCCGCGGATCTCCGTTGCACCCGAGAGATCCCACGACGCAAGCACGCCTCCGTTGCGCGGATAGACAAGCGCCGTGTCGAAGCCGCCGGTCACGACCGCCTTCAACGACGTCGTGCCGTCCGTGCGGATCGCGGGATCATCGCTGAGCGCGACCGTTCCGTCGTCGGCGTACCAGCCCCAGTCGGAGGCGTTCGTCTCAGTCATGTCGGCGGGCGGGTAGCGCTGCGTGTCGGCGCCAAGCGACACGTGCTTGTCGAAGACGGCTGCGTTCGTGAGGCCGCCATACCACGCGTTGTTGCACTCGACGATGTCGAGCCATGCGTGATCAGTGAACCCTCCGTACTCGACCTCGATGAGGAAGAGCCCGTTGGTGCCGAGGCACGAGATGTAGCCGAATGGATTGGGCTGAATCGCATCGCCGGTGTACGCGGGCGGCGCGAGCGATGGATTCACCGCGACGTTCGGAAGCGTGAACGTGCCGTCCGCCGCCGTCGTTCCGGTGAACTTCACCTGGTTCGTGATGACCTCGCCGAGGCCGGGACGCTCGAGCTTCTGGTAAACGCGGACGGTTGCGTTTCCGAGCGGCTGGCGGTTCGCGCCAATGATGCGCACGCCGATCGACGCAGGCAGACGGTAGAGATACTGGCCGAAGTAGCCGTGAGCCTTGTCGCGCCAGAGGTTCATCGCTCCCGCTGAGTTCGTCGAGATGAACGGCGAGGTGACTCGCATCAGGCAGTCCGCGGCGAGATATCCGGTGCCCGTCACCTGATTGGCCGAAGGCGCCATGTCGAGGCGGTAGAGATCGACGAGCCCGAGTTGGTGTCCCATCTCATGCAGGTAGCCGTAGTCGATGTCGTCGGCGGCGCTGTAGTAGGCGCTCACAACGCGGTACGACTGCTCGGACTCGTAGAAGCGGAACGGGAAGATCGCGAAGTCGATCGCGTTCACCGACGGGTCGGGCTGGCCGTCTGTCAAGCGCTGAAGGACGTCGTAGTGCACGCGCTTACCGCAGTTCGCCTGTGCGAACATGGTGTTGAAGCGATCCATGTGGTGGTTCACCCAGTCGACGAAGTCGTCGGTGGCCGCGTTCGGATAGCTGGTGGTGAGCTCGCGGAAGTTCTCCTCGTAGGTCCGGTCGAAGTACGAAAGGAACGCGACCGAGTCGCTTGTGATCGAGCGCGCGTTGTTCGCGGGGCGCGCGTCGGTGATGTTCATCGTGCAAGACACCTCGACCGGCGCCGCGGGCCATGGGCGCACGAGGGTCGTTGTGAGCGTCGCCCCGGGCGCAAGCGACGCGTTCGGCACGGTCGCTGCGACGGTCTCGGCGCCGAAACGCCACGTCACCGGAATCGCGCCGGTCCACGCGTTGGTTCCGCGGTTCCGGATGGTGGCGGTGTAGGTGATCGATTCACCGACGGACGGCAGATGCTTCGTGGTCGGGGTCTGGCCGCCGCCGAGGCCAGTCGCGACCGGGAAGATGTACGGGCCAAAGCCGCCCGGCTCGGTGACGGTGTGCGTCTGGTAGGTGACGTTGAATCGCGGATAGCGCGGCGTGCGCGAGATGGTCGCGATTTGAAGGTCGGTCTCGCTGCGCGGTGTGCGCGGGCCGACCGATGCGCCCGGCGCCGTCTCGGCACCGGAGTACTGCGCCGTCACCGCGTAGTGGTAGCGCTGCCCGTTCACAACCGACGCGTCGGTGTAGGCGGTGCTCGTGCCGGGAAGTACCGCGATCGGCGTGAGCCCCGCGACACTTTCGATCGGATTCAGCGAACGGTAGACGCGCACAGCGCTCGCGTCGGTCGCAGCCTTCCAATCGAGCGCGACCGATCCGTTGCCGGCGAACGCGTGCAGCCCCTGCGGCGGCTGCAGCGGCAGGTCAAACGAGAGGCCGTCGAGCCAGAGCGTGAAGCCATAGCCCCAGGTGTCGGCGTGGATCTCGACGTAGTTGATCGCGGCGAGATTCGGCGTGCCGACGACGGTGCGCGTCCACGCCGCGTTGCCCGCGTAGGGAACGCTGAGCTCGACCCACTGGTTCAGCGCGCCCACGAGCACCTCGCTCGTCGCGTGGAGCTCGATATACGACGTCGGTGAGCTGTGGAGCCGGATCCACGGCGAATTGCCTTGGAATGTCGGCGAGTTCGTGTTCTCTGCGAAGACCCAAAAGCGAAGTCCGCCGCCTGCCGAGAGATCCCACGCAGCGTTCTTCGCAACGGGCGCCCACAACCAGCTGTCGAACCCACCTGCGGTGTCGAAGCGCAGCGAGGAGCTGCCGACGCGAACCCGGCTGGTGTCGTTGGCGACGCCAGCGGTGCTCCCCTGCGCGGCGGCGCCCCACTGTGCGGCCGAACCCTCGGTGAGCGCGTCGGGCGCGGGCGGCGGCGCGGGAACGGCGATCGA
>JBILDS010000214.1:0-5354 GCA_044352505.1 Phycisphaerales bacterium | reverse complement strand
GTCGGTTTTCCAGCGTTTCGTAGCGGAATTCGGTGTCGGGGAAGATCTGCGGGTCGGGCAGGAACGAGATGCGCGTGCCGTTGCGCTTCTCGGTGGCGGCCGACTTCGGCAGCGTCTCGACGAGCTCGAGCGGCTTCACGACCTCGCCGCGCGCGAAGCCGATGTGATAGGTCTTCTCGTTCTTGACGACCTCGACCTCGGTCCACTCGCTGAGCGCGTTGACGCACTTGACGCCGACGCCGTGGAGGCCGCCCGAGACCTTGTAGGCGTTGTCGCCGAACTTGCCGCCCGCGTGCACCTCGGTGAGGATGACCTCGACGGCGGGGCGCCCGTTGATCGTCGGGTTCTCGTGCTTCATCGGGTCGACGGGCATGCCGCGGCCGTCGTCGATCACCGTACAAGAGCCGTCGACGCCGATGCGGACCGTGACGGTCGTGGCGTAGCCCGCCATGACCTCGTCGATCGCGTTGTCGACGCACTCGTAGACGAGGTGGTGGAGCGCGTTCAGCCCCGTTCCACCGACATACATGCCAGGACGCTTGCGGATCGCCTCAAGGCCCTCGAGCACCTGGATCGACTCCGAGGTGTACTTGCTTGCGTCGACCGGTTCTTCGGAGAGGGTGTTCAAGGGCATCTCACTCATGCGTACGTGCTCGCAACTCGACCGATCGGAGGCGGCCGATCACCCTGAAACGTGGGCTCTTTCATGGGCTCTTTCATGGGCTTATTCATGGCCTCAGTCATGGCCTCAGTCATGGCCTCAATTGCGACCCAAACCATGCCCGAAAGAAGGCCTCTCACAAGACTGGCAACCAGTGGTCGCGCGACGGCTCACGCTTGGTCGCAGTCTGCCCACCGGGAAGCCAAGATTCTAGCAGAAATCAACCGGTTTCGCCGAAGTTTCTGCCAACGCGGAGCGGTCAAAAGTCGCGGGATTTCGCCCGAAAAACGGATGATTCCCTTCGCGCTTCGCCGATCTATCATGCCTCGGCGCAGCGTTCAGCATGGACTCCAGCATGGACTCCAGCATGGAACCCAGCATGGAACCACCTGACCCCGTGCCATCATCGTCACAAAAGTCAGGCATCGCGCCCGAAGCGATGCTTGCTGACGCAATTGCGCGCGGAGCGTTTCACGCGACAACTCGGCGCGGGTTTCTTGCGGCCGGCGGTATGGCTGCGGCTGCTCTCGCGCTTGTCGGTTGTACGCCAACCCGAAACACGGCGCTCCCGGGCGGTCGCTGGGCGAGTACCGACGATCTGCCACCCGGCGGCATGCAGGAGTGTCCGGCTCCGGCTCCTCCGGTCCCAAACCCCGCGGGTCGCGATGTGGCGACCATCTTGGCGGGCGGCGGACCAGCGGCACTGCCCTACGCGAAGCCGCGCCGCTTCTGGGCGCGGGGCGAGCCCGAGTTGTCGGTGCTCAATCCCATGCTTCCCGTGCATGCGATCACGGTGCACCACGACGGACTCGACATCTTGGAGACCAGTACGGCGGAACGCGCGATGATGGCTCGCCTCGAGCTGTACCGCGTCGGGCATCGCGCGAAGGGTTGGGGCGATATTGGCTACCACCTCGTCATCGACCGTGCGGGCGAACTCTGGCAGGGTCGTTCGATCCGTTGGCAGGGTGCGCACGTGAAAGATCACAACGAGGGCAACATCGGGGTGCTCGTGATGGGGAACTTCGAGCGGCAGCGGCCAACTGCGGCGCAAGTCAAGACGCTCGAGAAAACCCTCGTCGATTTGATGTCGACCTATCGCGTTCGCAGAGGTTCGGTGTACACCCACCGAGAGTGGCCAAGCGCGAAGACGGCGTGCCCCGGTCGAAATCTGCAAACGAGCATGATTGAGTTGCGTCGCGGAAGTCGCCTCGCGTAGCGGACTCGTGTCGTCGCCCTGTGGAGTCGCCTCATCTAGGTTCTGTCTGACGGATCCCCGGACGTCGATCCGCGCGGCATCCCGCCTGGCCGCGTCGGCTTCAACTCGCTGTATCGCGTACACGGATCATGGGATACAGCTTCGTTTCGCCTCCTTGCCAGCCGGGCGCCGCTCGGATCTTTGGTCTTCGGGCATCCATCAGACAGAACCTGGCCGGGTGCGACGCACCCACGGCTGCCGAATTTTGCGTTGTGGGTTGGTTTTTGCCGATGTTTCCCCAGTGCGACTGGGCATCGCGGGCTGTCCCGTGGAGCCGGTTCGTGTCGCGCGTGTGAGCGATCGATGAGCCTCGGAGTCACCGCATGGCGAAGGACGAGCAACGAGATTCGCGCGGCGAGGCCGCACACGAGCGAGCCAAGCACGATGCCGCTGCGCTTGCGCGCCGCGGCTTCGTACTTGCAGGACTCGGATTTCTAGCCGCGTGTGCAACGTCGCCATCGCGTGAAGCAGGATCCGCACTTCCTGGCGAACCTGCAGAGGTTCCCGATGGTCCGTGGACCAGCGGCGATCTTGGGCCAAAGCGCTACGCGCAGCCAGTGTCGCCGATCAAATCGCCTAACTCCGCGCCACATCGTCCGGCCTCAGAGCGCCCGAGCTCTGCGATGGCAAAGGGGAAGGTCGTCGGTCCCGAGGCGAAGCCGAAGGATCTCTCGAGCGCATCCATTCCGTCCACCTACAACGGTACGGTGATTCCCCGTACACGCTGGACCTCATGGTTCCCTGAGGACGGCGACATGGATCGCATCGGTCGCATCACTCGGATCACGGTGCATCACGAGGGAAATCGGCCGTTCACGGCGACCTCGATTGCCGAGTGTAAAGCGCGCATCGTGAATGTCCTGAATGGCGAGCGCGGTATGGGGCATCGGGACATTGCGTACCACTACGTGATTGACCCTGCGGGGCGCGTGTGGGAGGGACGCAACATTCGCTGGGAAGGGCGTCACACCCGGCGCAACCACTCGAACAATCTTGGCGTGGTGTGTCTTGGAAACTTCGAAGAGCAGAGTGTTCCGCCAGCGCAACTCGCGGCGCTTGAGCGACTTCTTCGCGATCTCCAGAAGCGACACAAGATCGCGCGCAAGCAGATCTTCACGCATCAGGAGTTGTCACCATCGCTCTGCCCAGGGAAAGACCTGCAGCGACGCATGGGCGCACTCCGCGCTCGACTTGCGTAACGATTCGAACGTACACACATGCATCTCGGGCTCGCGGCGCGTTGGATCGCGCTGCGTCATGTCACATGCGCGGAGGAGGCCCAAAGCGCCCCTTCGAGGCTCGTACATCGTCGTCGTCAAGTTTCTTCTGAAACTCGGCGTCCTTTGCTTCTTGGCGATTCACGACTTTCCATACGACCCACGCAACCGCCGCCATTCCAACGATGGCGCCGACGTAACGGAAGATGACGAAGAGGAGATCCATCGATGAGAGGTTTCGATCTAGGGATTCGTGGCGAGAAACCAAGCACAGGAATCGAAGCGACAGAATCACGCAATTACGCCAGGCTCAGGCAACGCCGCGTGTGACGACGAGATGCGCAGTGCGCCTTGCGCTGCGATTGCCGCGCGTACCTTCACGCGAGTGTACGCGGCGACGCGTGCAGCGTCGGGCTCGATCTCGCCCTGCGTGCGCACGGCGGCGGCGCAGGCTGCGTCGACCGAGGCATGCGCGCCCGCGCCGACCGATGCGAGCAGCGCGACGCCGAGCGCGCCGCTTGCGTCGGACGCAAGGAGCGACACGCGTGCGTCGAACATCTCTGCGCACATCGCGCGCCAGAACGGGCTCTTGGCACCGCCGCCCGACAGCCGCACCTCCGAGACGCGCACGCCGATCGCGCGCATCAGATCGATGTTGCCCGCGAGGCCCGCTGTGATTCCTTCGAACACCGCGCGCGCGAGGTGGTCGCGGCCGTGCGAAATATCGACTCCCGCGAAGCCGCCGCGAATCGCTGGGTCTGGGATCGGACAGCGTTCGCCCGTGAGATAGGGGAGGAACACGAGGCCGTCGCAACCGATCGCGATGCGCTGCGCGCGCTCTGCGAGGATGTCGTAGGCATCGACACCGCGCGCGCGGGCCTCCGCGACCGCGTCCTGCGCGAGCGTGTCGCGGAACCAGCGCAGGCTGCCGCCCGCAGAGAGCATCACGCCCATCAGGTGCCAGCGGTCGGGCACCGCGTGGCAGAACGCGTGCAGCTCGCCGTTCGGCGTCGCGCGCCACGCGTTGCTCGCGGCGAACACAACGCCCGAGGTGCCGATCGTGCACGACACGGTGCCTTCGGCGACGACGCCAGAGCCGACGGCGGCGGCCGCTTGGTCGCCCGCGCCGCCGGCGATGCCGAGCCCTTCGCGCAGGCCGAGCTCGCGCGCGGCGGCTGCGCAGAGCGTCGTCGACAACACCGGCGATTCCGCGACATCGGGGAACAGCGCGCGCGGGAGCCGCATGAACTCAAGCGCGTCGTCGCTCCAGCGGCGGCGCGCGCAGTCGAAGACGGCCGTGCCCGACGCGTCGCTCGGCTCGGCCATGAACGCGCCCGACAGCCGATAGCGCAGCCAGTCCTTCGGCAGGAGCGCCTTCGCGGTGCGCGCGAACGCAGCGGGCTCGTGCTCGCGCATCCACAGGAGTTTCGGCGCTTGGAAGCCTGGAAACACGCGGTTTCCCGTCGTGCGCAGGAGCGCCGCCAGGCCGGGCTCGCGCTCGTGCAGCGCATCGCAGATCGCTGCGCTGCGCGAGTCGTTCCAAAGGATCGCGGGCCGCACGACGGCGCCCGAGGCGTCGAGCGCCACGAGCCCGTGCATCTGTCCCGAGAGGCCGATGCCGTCGATGCGCGCCGCCGCGTCTGGCGACTTCGCAGCGGCCTTCGCGAGCGCCGCGCGCGTCGCCGCCACCGACGAACGCCACCAGTCCTCGGGGTCCTGCTCGGCCCAGCCCGGCTTCGGATACGACACAGGATGCTCGACCGTGGCCTCTGCGATCGGCGCGCCGCGCGCGTCGATCACCACGCACTTGGTGCCCGTTGTGCCGACATCGAGACCGAGAAAGAGCGGTTCAGCCGCAGGCATTCCTGCACTGTACCGACTGCGGGTGCGTCACTTCGTCTCAGGCTTCTCGACGAAGATCCTGGTCGCCGTCACGGTGACATTGCCCTTGTCGTCGACCTTGGCGACGGTTCCCTCGACGACGATCTTGGCGCGGCTCTCGAGCCCGCGCACGCCCTCTGCGCCGACCTTGAGGGGCTTCCCGTCCTTGCCGACGAACTGCACGGTCAGCAGCTTCTGGTTCTTCGTCTCTGTCGACCCGCAGCACGGCTCGGCCGCGCTCGAGCAGTCCGTGTCCTCCTCGCCGCAGATCTTGAGCGAGCGGTCGGCGACGAGAAAGATGGCGCGGTTCTTGACGAACGGCTCGGGGCGCCCGCCG
>JBILDS010000213.1:0-5362 GCA_044352505.1 Phycisphaerales bacterium | reverse complement strand
GAGTCACCTGAGGAGAGAGACAGTCTGGGGTAAGTCGATGAGGGGCACGTGACTCAGGAGCACGTGACTCAGGAGCACGTGGCTCGGGAGTACGTGACTCGGGTGCACGTGGCTCGGGAGCACGTGGCTCGGGTGCACGTGACTCGGGTGCACGTGGCTCGGGAGTACGTGGCTCGGGAGCACGTGGCTCGGGTGCACGTGACTCGGGTGCACGTGGCTCGGGTGCACGTGACTCGGGTGCACGTGACTCGGGTGCACGTGGCTCGGGTGCGCGTGACTCAGGAGCAAGTCGCTTGCGAGTAGGTCACTCCTCGCGGCTCGCTCACCAAGCAGCATGATCCGCAGAACTCAGCTCGAAAGCCGATCTGCGTAGGGTCAACCGATGCCGAGCCAGTCTGTGAACAAGAACTCAAAGCGCTGCAGCAGCAGCGTGATTCGACCCATCACGGTCAGTCCGAAGGCGCTACCGAAGCTGATCATGAGGAACCAGATGCCAACGCGGGCTGTCTTGCCGACGGCACCTTTGTGCTCAACCGAGAAGAAGAAGTACGTCAACACGGAGAGGACGCCGACTACACCAACCACCGAACCCACCGAAGCCCAGAAGTCAAACGCACGGATCGCCTCGCCTGAAGCCGAAACCCCATGCTCGAACATCACGAGCGGCTTCATGGCAGCAACAATCTGCCGCATGAGATCCGCCTCGATTGCACCGACAAGACGGATACCTGCGGTCGTACCAATGATAAAGGCGATTGGCCAAACCGAAATCCAACCACCCTTCGGCGCAAGGCGCCAGAGGAGCATGAACCCCAAGGCCAGCGGTACGAATGCGAGTGCCGCGTCAAGTCCGGGTGTGCTCGACACCGGAAGCGAGGGCAGTGCATAGGCGCGCACCATGTCGGGGGCAAGTGCGCCGAACAATTGGGGCACAATCGTGCTCCAGAGACCAACCACCATCCAATATGCGGCAGAGACGCCAATGAGAATGCTCTCGGCGATCTTGTAGAACGGATTGTCGCGATAGACGAAGGAGAGGATGAACAGCGTGAGTAGTGCCGCGACCCAGACACCGAGCGTGTCAATCGGACTGGCCTCAATGCGAACAGGGCCGCCCTGCTTGAGATCAGCTTGACGCAGTTCAGCCTCCGCAGGCTTCACAGACTCGCGGGTCTCCCACACGATCGGTTCGACGCCGCTCACACGTTGCAGGGTGCCCGACGCGAGTCCGGCGTCATCGGGGGCAACCCACTTGCGCTTCGGCTTGGCTGGCAGGACAGCATCCGATGACAAGGAGTCTCCCGTCGCGTCGGTTGACGCAGCGGGAGTCGTTGTCGCGTCGGCGGTTGTCGCGTCGGCGGTCGTCGTATCGGTTGACGTCGGGGGAGTTGTCGTCGCGTCGGCAGTCGTCGCGTCGGCGTTGCCGAGCTCGCCAGCCGATCCTCCATCGACTGATCGCGTCGCTGCGCTCACAGATGCATCGGCACTCGTGCCGACATCGACCGATGCTCCCTGCGCTTCACCAGTCGAACCGTCGCCTTGTGCGGGAAGGACTTCTTCGACCAAAACGCGCTCGACCGTGGTCACCACGGCGAAGCGCTGTGCCCTGCCCTCGGGGCGAAGAAAGGCGTTGAGCGACAAACCGACCACGCCAAAAATCGCCAGTGAAACCCACAAGAAGGTGTTCGGACGTTGTGCGGGCTGTATGCCGCTCTGCTGTGCGCCACCCTGATTCGTGTCATTCATCGGGCACCTCCCTGGGTTCCACGCGAGGCGATCATGGCGATGTTTCCAAGGACGATCAGCGCGATCATCAGAAGATGCGCCACCAACTGCGGGCCCATGCGGATGCGGCCTTGCTCAAGACGCTCCGTATTGCGCTCGACTGGGTACTTCTCCGTCACAAGCGTTTCGTACTCCGCAGCGCCCTTCACGGCAACGAGGAGTCCGTTCAACTGCGCGGGGTAGTACGGGAAGAGCTGGCTCGCCTGTACGCCCGTCGATCCAGAGGTCAAGCCAGCTTCTGGCTTCATTGCTTCGCGGCCGTACTGCACCCACTCCTTGGCACCTGGGTAACCCGCAGACACAGTCGAGACGAGGTCAAACGACCCAAGGTCGCGCGCGTCCGCGACGAGCGGGAGGCTCGACACTGCTGCACCGAACGCATCAGTCGGATACGCCTCGGCGATGTTCGTCGTCAGCATCTTGATCACGCCCTCGTTGCCTGCCTTGAAGCCGAGTTGCACATAGTTCGTGCCGTAGGCGTCCCTGTACCTGTCGCCGTGGTACTCGAGCAAAATGTCCTTGATCGATTGGTCGGCCATCTGCTTGCCGAGGGGCCAGAGTGCCATGAAGACAATCTTGTGGTCCTTCGAGGCGCAATGATGCACGAGCGCGTTCGCCATCGGCTGGAGCTCAGCCTTGCTGGCGGGGTCGAAGTCAAAGCTGAGAATCACGCGCGAACCGTTCGGCAGCTTGTCGATCGCGTCGAAGGTCGCACGCGCCATCGGGCCGGGCACTTCCGGAAAGCGCAGCCTGAAAAGGATTGGCACCGCAATCGAAAGGCCCATCGCAAGGAAGATCCAGCGGCGGTCGATGCGACCAAGGCGGACAAAGAAACCGCGGACGCCGTCGGGGGTCTGTGCTGTGTTCTTGGTGGTCATGGTGGCCCCGTCAGGTCTTCGAGAGGTAGCTCTTGTCGATGCCGAAGATGAGGCGGAGGCTGGTTGCAGCCACGCCGAGGGCGATGCCGATGGTGATGGCGCGCATGCCCGCGGTCTGGATGTGCTCGGTGATGCCGCGCTTCATCACGTCGAGCCGGAGGAACGAGAAGACGCTGTCCTCGGGGATCCATCCCGTGAGGAACATGCCCGCGGCCGTCTGCGAGAGCAAGATGATGAACGCCGTGCCGAGGAGGAGGATCGCCTCGATGTTCTTGGCGCGGAACGCGCGGAACGCCGCGCTCGCGACATAGAACGCGAGCATCGCGAACATCGTCGAGGTGAGCGGCACCAGCATGTAGTCGTAGATCCAGCCGAACGGCGCCTGCGGCACATCATGGGCGCCCGCGAGGTGGATGTCGGGGTGCATCGCGTTCGGCACCGCGCCCACCTTCAACATGCCCACGACGAGCGTGACGGCGAAGGCGAACAGCGTGATCGCCGCGTAGGCCCAGCCCGGGCGGCGCGACGAGATCTGCTCGAGGTTCACGGCCAGAAGGTTGCCCGCGCCGAGCACGAACGCCACGGCCGCGAGGATGTTGAACCAGCCAAGTACGGTCTCCTGCCAGCTGACCGTGAACGGCGAGAACTTCGCCACGATCAGGAGGAGTCCCGCCGAGGCGAGGATGAGCATCGGAATCGTGCGTCGCAGCATGCGTCAGCCTCCGAAGAATGCGCGGAACGCCGTGCTGGCGCCGGCCATGGGGCCGGAAGGCGAGAGCGAAGCGAGGGTCGCGAGCGCGGCACCGATGATGATCGCGGCCGCCGCGAAGAGCTTGCCGAGATCCTGGCCCTTGATCGAGCCGAGCTGGTCGCGCTCGCCCGAGAGATAGGCGCTCGCGGCGTAGAACTCCTCGCCGATCAGCGTGTAGTCGCACGCCGCGACGAAGAAGGGAAGCTGCGAGGCCTCCGCTGTGCCCGCGACCTGGATCGCGCCGATCGCATTGCCGTTCTCGGCGAGCACGAGGCTCTCCGCGTAGAACGCGCCCATATAGAAGCACGCCGCGGGCTTCTCGCGCACCATGCGGCCCGCGACATAGGCGACATAGCCGAACTGCTCGTCGGTGATGTAGCGGATCGACGACTCGTCGTAGGTCTCGGGGCGGCCCGCGGCGAAGTGCGCCGACTGCACGGTCTCGCGCGCGGCGGTCATCACGATCGAGCGCGCGGTCGGGACCTCGAGCTTGGCGTCGTACTCGGCGGCAGTCTTCGCCACGCGGCCGAGGATCGTCACGCCCGCGACGGTCTGAATGTCGTTCATGTCCTGGATGCCGGGAACGAAGAGCACGGAGCGGCCCATCTCGGTGGCGCGGCCGACGGCCTCGTCGATCGCCTCAAGTGCGGCGATGCGGCGGATCTTGACCGACCATCCCATGCGCGAGAGGAGGATCCACGCAAGCACGGCGGACGACACGACCACGCAGACGATCGCAAGCGGGATCTTGTCGAGGAGAAACGCGTTCGCGCGCGCCACCACGGGTGCAGCCTCGACCGCGGGCGTGCGCTCGCCGTCGGTGCCGATGAAGGCCACGCGGAAGACGATCTCGTCGGACGCGTGGCGGTCGCCCTTACTGTTCGGAATCCCCGTGACGAGGTAGCCGTCGCCTGCGCCCGCGAGCGGATCGGCTTCCGCGACGAGGATCCACGGCGTCTCAGCCGCGCCCTCGCGCGTGGCCTCCGAGGCGGTGCGGGAACGCTCCACGATGACCCGCGCCGTTTCATCGGGCGCCGGAACACGCCACCGCACGAAAACCGCCGCGCCGCCGTCGCCGGGGCGATCGACCGCGGAGACATCGGCGGGCTCGGGAGGAAGCGCCGAAAGCGGCGCTGTCGCCACAAGGGCGAAGAGAGCCGCAATCATCGCAGGTACACGCCAGATTCTCGGCATCAGAAGCTCCTCGGCGTTACGGTTGGTCAGGGTAGAAAGCGCCGCGCTCTAGCGCCCTGCATCACGGCCGACCGCGCTTGACTCTGTCTCGTCTAGGCCTCTCGCTCAGGTCTCAATCAGTTCGATGTTCGCTCTCGGCACCGTCACGCTGCGGCCGTCGCCGAGCTTCACCTCGAGGACGCGCGCCTTCGATCCCGAGCCAAGCACGGCAGGCTCGCTTGGAAGCGCCGACACCGTGCCCAAAAGCCCGAAGTACGGATCGCGGATCAGGCGGACCTGCGTGCCAAGTTCAAGCGCACCCTCCTCGGGCCGCGCGCCCTGCGCGGGCTCGGGGTCGCCCGCCTTGCGCGCCACCACGACCTCGGGGCGCATGACGCCCGCGCGGATCTGCGTCGCGCCGTTCACGCTCGCCTCGCGGCCCTCGAAACCCTTGAGGAGCGCGAAGGTGCGCTCCGCCATGGCGATGTCGCCGAAGCCCTCCGTCACGAGGATCGTCAGCCCGATCTTCTCTGTACCCGTGATAGCGACGCCGAGGTCGTAGCCGAGGATCGCGCGCAGGTCGGAGTCGTCGATCCCGCCCGACACGATTCCCGCAACGCCTGCGGCCTGCGCGGCCTTCACGGCCGAAGCGGTCACGCGCGCGCCGCCGAGGACGATCGCGCCGCGCATGTCGGGCTTGATGTGCGCAGCGTCAAGGATCTCGTCGTGGCGCGCGCACGCCGTGCGGATCGGCCCGACCGTCTCGCCGCCGACG
>JBILDS010000212.1:0-5372 GCA_044352505.1 Phycisphaerales bacterium | reverse complement strand
CACTTGTCGCCCTTTCCGCGGATCCGCGCGGTGCCCCAACGCACCGTGCGCAAGACGCCGAAGCCCGCAAGCGTGAGCGGCACGCCGAGGATCAGCGAGTTTCCGAGGAATGGAAGCCAGAGTGGCTTCCAGGGAAGACCGGTGGCGGGCGGCCGATCCGCGTCGAAGCTCCAGTTCGGATGGTGTTCGAAGTCGAGAAGCGCGTCGGTCCAATGGTCGTCCTGCAGCACGGTGACCATGCCATCGCCGAGATCCTCGGCAGACTCCCAGCGTTGCACACGAACGCCGTGCACGGTCATACACCGCAGCGGCCAGCCGTACAGTCGTATCTCGGAGACCTTGCGCCTCGTCGTGCCATCATCGTTGAGGCGCGTGATCTGGCTGTCGGGTTCGAGGAGCTCGGGGGCCCTCGGAGCAGATGACGGTTGGTGCGAAATCGCAGGGAGGGGCTGAAGTTGCCACATTGCTTGCTTGCCCCAGTCGTGGGGCTCGTCTCCGACGCCGAATGAGCCAAGAGCATCCAGGGTCGGCAGTTGGAGCTCGAACTCAGTTGGCGTCGAACACTCGCGAAGAAGTTCGTCGCCGAGGAAGTCCCGCCATGACTCGATCTCGCGAGGGTTGGATGAGCCCTCGTCGAGCGCCCCAACTCCAATCTGCGTCAGGACGACTCGGTCGTAGAGTCCCTCGCCAATCTCAAACCGAACAAGAACACCGCCCGCGACAAAGTACCCAGCCGAAACCCGTTGGCTGGGCCGACCGGTCTCGGAGGGTTTGGAGCTGGACGCACCATCTTCAGTCTTTGGAGCCGAACTCAGCGACTCAAGTCGCGTCGCGTCGTACGCGTACTGCGCAGCAGCCCAATCAGGCATGAGCGATCGGAACCAGCGAAGCGCTGCCGGCTCATCGAAGTATGGTCCTCGTCCGATCAACCCGGCGGGCTTCCCAGCTGGGACCGACACATCCCAGGCCACAAGCCAGCAAACTGCGGCAGAAGCCGCCGACCCGCTGCAGACGACCAAACCGATGATCAACGCGCAGCGCTTCCAATGAGGTCGATGCATCGACATCAGCGTAGCGACCTCCGGTTCGGCGCTCAGTGCGCGGGTGGGCTACAGGGGGACGGATAGACCGGCGCGGGCCCGAACGGAGGGGGTGGAACCGAAGCTGGGAGGAAGTCCTCCAACGAGCAATTGAACCGTTCGCCGGTTGGGACGAAGTCGGGCGGAACACAGGGCGGGAAGAGTCCGGTCCAATGGGTGCAGCAACGCTCCAGCCATCTACAGAAGCGCTCTCGCATCTTGAGCGACGTATGCCACGGATCGCGCTCTCCGTACTGGCCACTCAAGTTCCATGGACTCATCTCGAAGAGTTGGTCGACACCTATGCCGGAGCCACAGTTGCGAGCGGTGGGATGCTCGGCTCGGATGCTCGCAATCAGCGCGGCTTCGGTTGCGAACGGTCCGTACAGCAGGCCAGTCTTCGGTTCGATCCACCAGTAAGCGCCAGTCGGGTCAATCAGGACTGGGACCGCGTGTCCGTCCGATCGGCCATCGGGACACGACCAAAAGATGGTTCCGACTCTCCCAGACCAGCCGTGAAGATGACGAAGGAGGTATCGAAGCATCGCGTCTGCAAAGTCGTCGCAGTCGAAGTCGGGGTCCGGGTAGTCTGACTTGTCTCTCAAGTAGAGTCGACTGTACATGCATCGAAGCGCCGACCGTTCGGCCAGCCATCTCAGCGCGCACCGTCGACTCTCGATCTCATCCGTGGGAATCCACGGGGGAGTCGGCGATCCGACTTCGTCATCGCGTGTTGGTTCCGCACCCTCCACGCTCATCCCCTCGCTCTCGACGAGCATGCCGAGCGCCTCGACGCGCTCGATGGACGCGCGCTGCTGCACGGTCATCGCGTCTATCACGAGCTCGAGGTGCGCGAGGTAGGCGTCGGGGTCAATCTCCGGCCTCGGCGCGAGTTTCCCCGTCAGCACGAACGCTCGGAACTCCGCGCGCACCTCGGCGTCGTCGGCGATGAGGTCGGTGACGAGGTAGCGCTCGCCTGCGTCGAAGTCGAGCTGGAGTCGGTGGCGGTAGATCTCTGTGAAGACCTCGAGCTCGGGAAGCAGCATCGCGAGGATCAGGCCCGGCGGCATGTTCGTGAACTCGAACTCCGGCGGTGGAATTCCCGCGTCTTGGGCGGCCCAGAGACCGGCGAAGAACTCGCGCGACTCCGCGTGGTTCACGGGATCGGAGAGATCCCAGCCGACGATTTCGATGGTGTCGTCGCCGTCGTCGGGCGGCTCGTCCTGCGCGAGGGCGGGGGCGAGCGCGAAGGCGGGGAGGAGGGGCATGCCGAGGATCATCGAGGCCGCAAGCGTGGTCGCGGCGCGTCGGCGAAGCCATGTGAAAGGTGAAGTCAATGGCACAGCGATCTCCATGGGGGAGGAAGGCGGGGGAGGAAGGCGGGGGAGTGAGGAGAACAGGGCAGACCGGCGGTCCGCGTGGTCGCGGAGGCGTACAGGCCGCGCGCGAACGGCGTGCGCGCGGCGTTTCCGCGAACATACTGCAATCCCCCCCCGTCAAGTGAAATCAGGACAGATTGAGGAATTGCCGGTTGAACTCCGGTGCACGTGCCGTGCACCGCCCGGGCGGGGGCGAGGCGCGTCTGGCTCGCGATGGGATCCGCGGAGAAACCAGCGCGCCGACGTATTGGCCGGACGGCGGCGCGAGTGCCTGGCACCTGCACGGCACGTGCCAGTCAGTGCCAGGCACAGCACGGCACGTGCGGTGCAGCGGTCGGGGAGCGCGTGCCGGGTTCTTGCTCGGACGGCGGGCGCGTCGTGCGTTCCATGGGTGGGTGTGATGATCGCGCCTGACTCGCACGCGAATGGCCCCGTGGACTCGCTCCTGCGGGCACTCGTTGCTGGCCGACTCGGTCGGGGGAGTCGAGCGCGATTGAGATGACTCAGATGGGGCACTCCACACCGAATCGGGCGAGCTCGACCGGCTTCATCGGCACCAACGTGCGCGGGTTGCAACGCAAGCCGCACGCGCTACAGCATCGGAATCTTGACCGCTTCCTGCCGCGCGCACTGCTTCGCGAGCTCGTAGCCAGCGTCTGCGTGGCGGAAGACGCCCATCATCGGGTCGTTCGTCAGGACGCGCTCGATGCGCGCGGCGGCGTCGTCGCTGCCATCTGCCACGATCACCTGGCCTGCGTGCTGCGAGAAGCCGATGCCGACGCCGCCGCCGTGGTGGAAGCTCGTCCAGCTGGCGCCGCTTGCGGTGTTGACCGCGAAGTTGAGGATCGCCCAGTCGCTCACCGCGTCTGTGCCGTCGAGCATCGCCTCTGTCTCGCGGTTCGGGCTTGCGACGCTGCCGCAGTCGAGGTGGTCGCGGCCGATCACGATCGGCGCCTTCACCTTGCCGCTGCGCACGAGCTCGTTGAACAAGAGCCCCGCCTTGTGGCGCTCGCCGAGGCCGAGCCAGCAGATGCGAGCGGGCAGACCCTGGAACGCGATGCGTTCGCCCGCCATCGTGATCCAGCGCTTCAGCGACGCGTCGTGCGGGAAGAGCTTGAGGATCGCCTCGTCGGTCGTCTTGATGTCAGCAGGATCGCCCGAGAGCGCCACCCAGCGGAACGGCCCGCGGCCCGTGCAGAATTGCGGGCGGATGTAGGCGGGCACGAACCCCGGGAACGCGAACGCGTCGGCGAACCCGTGGTCGAGCGCGCGCTGGCGGATGTTGTTGCCGTAGTCGAACACCTTCGAGCCCTTATTGAGGAACCCGACCATCAGGCGCACATGCTCCTCCATCGAGGCGCACGCGAGCTCCTGGTACTCGGCGGGGTTCTGCTCGCGCAGGATGTCCGCGCTCTCTCGGCTCATGTCGGCGGGGTAGTAGCCCTCGAGCGGGTCATGCGCGCTCGTCTGGTCTGTGAGCGTCTCTGGCAGGATGCCGCGCGCGTCGAGGCGGCGGAGGAGGTCGACGATGTTGCCGAGCCAGCCGACGGAGACGCCGTCGTTCTCTCCTACCTTCGCCTGCGCGGTCAACTCGAGCGCGCGGTCGATCGCGACATCGATGTCCTCGTGCATCTCGTCGAGGTAGCGGTCGTGGATGCGCTTCTCGAGCCGCTCGCGGCAGATGTCTGCGATCAGGCAGGTGCCTTCGTTCATCGTGATCGCCAAGGGCTGTGCGCCGCCCATGCCGCCGCAGCCGCCCGTCACATTCAGCGTGCCGCGCAGCGACCCGCCGAAATGCTGGCGCGCGCATTCTGCGAAGGTCTCGTAGGTGCCCTGCAGAATCCCTTGCGTACCGATGTAGATCCACGAGCCCGCTGTCATCTGACCGAACATCATCAGGCCCTTCGCTGCGAGTTCGTCGAACTTCGCCTGCGTGGCCCAGTGCGGCACGAGGTTCGAGTTCGCGATGAGGACGCGCGGCGAATCCTTCGTGGTGCGCACGATGCCGACGGGCTTGCCGCTCTGGACGAGCAGCGTCTCGTCGGGCGCGAGGCTCTTCAAACTCGCGATGATCGCGTCGAAGCACTCCCAGTTGCGCGCGGCCTGGCCGCGGCCGCCGTACACCACGAGGTTCTCCGGCCGCTCGGCGACCTCGGGGTCGAGGTTGTTCATCAGCATGCGCATGGCGGCTTCGGCCGCCCACGACTTGCAGGTGAGGGTGTTGCCGCGCGGAGCACGGATCACGCGGGCGGGAGCGTCGACTTGCGATTGCTCTGTCGTCATGCGACGAGTGTAGCGGGGGCGCTACCTCGCCGAAAACGCGCCGTGCGCGATGAGTTTCTCGATCGCGCGAATATCGGGCGACAGCACGCGATCCTTCGCGAGCTTCGTCACCACGGTGCGCACCGCTGCGTGCGCCTTCTCGACGCCAGCGCCCGACTTGAGCGGGCGGTGCGCCTCGAGCGCCTCTGCCATCACGAGCATCTCGATCGCGACCACGCTTCGTGCAAGCGCAACGCTGCGCGTGGCCTTCAGCGCGCTCGTCGCGCCGAAACTGTTGTAGTCCTCGATGCCCGCGCTCGTCGGGATGTTGGTCACGCTTGCGGGCGTGGCGTTGCCCGCGAGTTCGTTCACGCACGCCGCGGCCGCGTACTGCGCGATCATCAGGCCGCTCTCGACGCCAGGGTCCCTCGCGAGATACGGCTTGTGCGCCACGAACTGGTCGAAGCCCGACACCACCCAGAAGGTGCGGCGCTCGCTGATTCCAGCGACATGGCTGCAGGCGACCGCGAGAAGGTCGAGCGCGATCGCAAGCGGCATGCCGTGGAAGTTGCCGCCCGAGATGATGTCGCCCGAGATGATGTCGCCCGTGCCCTTCGCGTCGTTCACGAAGACGAGCGGATTGTCGGTGACT
>JBILDS010000211.1:0-5402 GCA_044352505.1 Phycisphaerales bacterium | reverse complement strand
CGCAGAGCTCTTCCTCGGCTTCCGCCGCGGGGCACCGCGTTCGACGCAGGCGCATCCGCGCATCCGCCACCTCGTCGACGACCTGATGGTGCGCATCCAAGAGCACAGCCACCATGTCAAGCTGATGTTCAAGGAACACGAGGAGCGCCTCATTTCGAATCAGACGATCCAGGCTCGGCTCTCGATGAGCGCGCTGTGGATCCACGCGATGATCTGCACGCTCTCGCGCTGCGACGCGAATCTACGCGCGGGCCTCGAGGGCACGGCGGCTGAGCGCGAACTCGCGATCGTCGAGCACCTCTGTGCGCTCGGCCGCAGCGAGCAAGCCGCTGAGTTGCGCGCGTTGTTCATCAACAACGATGTGTCGATGAAGAAGGCCGCAGCCGCAGCGTTCGCGGCCTCGGATCTCCTGCCAAACAGCAACTACTCGATGCCTGAGAAGACACCCGACCAGAAGTTCTTTGGCACGGGTCGTGATATCGCGTCGCAGCAGGATCAGATTCCGCAGTTCGGATCGGGCTCGGTGTACAAGGGCGACATGGAAGCCCTCAAGTCGCACTGATATTGCGTCGTCTTTGTTTGCCAGGAAGTCCGATCGGTGCGTCGAAGGCGCCACACACGCCGAAGCGCATTCGCTATCGTCCCTCAGCCGTTCTCCCATCACCCCACTCTTTACCGAGGTTTCGAGATCGCCATGAACGTCCTTGCTGACATGCAGTCCTACGGCCACGAGCGCGTGGCATTCCACCACGACGCGAAGACCGGTCTCAAGGCGATCATCGCGATCCACTCGACGGCGCTCGGAAACGCGCTCGGTGGCACGCGCCGCTGGGCCTACGCGACCGAAGACGACGCGCTCTATGACGTGCTGCGCCTCTCCGAGGGCATGACCTACAAGGCCGCTGCATCGGGTCTTGCCATGGGCGGCGCGAAGAGCGTCATCATCATGCCGAATCCGAGCCACCAGCCGACCGAAGCTGAAGCGCGCGCGATGGGGCGATTCGTTGACACCTTCGCAGGCGCGTACATCGCGGCTGAGGACGTCGGCGTCAGCCCGCAGTTCTGCGACTGGATGGCGCTTGAGACGAAGCACGTCATGGGCGGCAACACCGTGAGCCATGGCGGCGACCCGTCGCCGTACACCGCGCTCGGCTGCTTCAACTCGATGAAGGCGTGCCTCGCGCACCAGGGCCGCAAGGTCGACTTCGCGAACCTCACGGTTGCGATCCAGGGCTGCGGCGCCACGGGCTACAAGCTCGCGAAGCTCCTGCGCCAGGCGGGCGCCGCGGTGCTCGTCACCGATGTTCATGTCCCGACCATGAAGCGCGCCGTCGAGGAACTCGGCTGCGTCGCGCTCGGCAACGACAAGAACCTCCTCGAGGAGAAGGTCGACATCCTCGCTCCGTGCGCCCTCGGCGGCGTGCTCGATGCGAAGACGATCGCGAACCTCAAGTGCGGCATCGTCTGCGGCACCGCCAACAACCAGCTCCGGAACCCCTCCGAGGACGGCGAGGCGATCGCCAAGCGCGGCATCCTCTACTCGCCCGACTTCGTGGCGAACGCAGGCGGCCTCATCCGCCTCGCGGGTCTCTATCTCGGCATGACCGAGAAGGAAATCGACGTGAAGATCGGCGACATCGAGGCCACCACGTTGGAGGTGCTCAAGAACGCGAAGGGTGGCTCGACCGGCGCCGCCGCGATCGCGTTCGCCAAGGCCAAGATCGCCGCGGGTGCTGCAAAGAAGCAGATGGCCGGCGCGAGCTGTGGCGCTGGCTGCGGATGCGGCTGAATTGCGGCGGGCACGGCTTCGACGCGCCTCTCTCGCATACGAGTGACCCGGCCCCGCTTCGCGCGGGGCCGGTTTCTTTTTGCGTAGTCTGCGCGCATGGCCAAGACCTCTGAAGCCAAGACCTCTGAAGCCACGACCTCTGAAGCCACGACTTCTGAAGCCACGACTTCCGAACGCTGCTGGTGGTGCGGCACCGACCCCGTCTATGTCGCGTACCACGACACCGAGTGGGGCGTGCCGGTCGTCGATGACCGCGCGCTCTTCGAGAAGCTCGTGCTCGACGGGTTTCAGGCGGGGCTGTCGTGGATCACGATCCTGAAGAAGCGCGAGGCGTTCCAGCGCGCGTTCAAGGGGTTTGAACCCGCGAAGGTCGCGCGCTTCACAGAGCGCGATGTCGCGCGGCTCCTGAAGGATGAGGGAATCATCCGCTCGCGGCTCAAGATTGAGGGTGCGGTGAAGAACGCCCGCGCGTGGCTTACGGTGATGGAAGCGGGCGACGGCGCGTTTCGCGATCTTCTGTGGGAATCGGTCGGGCATCGCACGGTCGACACGCGGCTCGCGCGCCGCGAAGAGATCCGCGCGGAGAGTGCCGAGAGCGTTCGCCTGGCGAAGCTCTTGAAGAAGCGCGGCTTCACCTTCTGCGGGCCCGTGATCGTCTACGCCTTCATGCAGGCGGTCGGCATGTACAACGACCACCTCGTGACATGCCCACGCCACCGCGCGTGCGCGAAGTTGGCGCGAAAATGACAACCGCCGCGCATTGCTGCGCGACGGTTGCGTGGATTCCGGTTTGTCAGTCTTCGAGATCAGCGGCGGCGACGGCCGGCGAGACCAGCGAGGCCGAGGAGCGCGAGCGCGCCCGGAGCCGGGAGCTGGAACTGATTCTCAGCGAACTGAACCTGCGTGGAGACGCCGTCGGTGTAACCGATCTTGAGGTTCCAGGTGCCGCCGTTCGCGTCGCGATCGATCACGAACTGGCCGAGGCGCACCGAGTCGGCGAGGTTCGCACCGACGCCCACGCGGCCCTGAAGGTTCGGCGGGTTCCCGTTGAACCAGCCAACGTTCACGCCGTTCGGGATGTCAGCACGGCTCCAGCTTCCACCAGCCGTCGGCCACGAGGGGTCGGCGCTGGTGCTGTTGGTGCCAGCCGTGGTGCCACCGATGGTGAGCCACGAGTCGAACGGACGGTTGCCGGTGGGCGAACCGGTCTGCGACGGGCTCCAGGTGCCGAACTCCTTCTGGAGGACGCCACCGTTGTCGCTGCTGTTGTCCTTGTGATAGAAGATGTTGGTCACGCCGCTATCGAGACGGTTCAGGTTGAACGCGTTCACGATCGTGTCGGTCGGGCCGCTGAAGCGGGCGTAGAGGTTGTAGACATCGAGGTCGACGCCGGAGTTCGACGTCTGGGTCTTGACGGTGTAGAACTCGATGAACGTGGCCGATGACACGCTCGTGACGGCCGCTGCGAGGGCGCAAGCTACTGCGATCTTCATTATTGGAATTCCTTCGAAAGAGAGAGAGACTTACGGACAAGAGCCGCCCACCCACGTTGGTGCGAGACTCTGCCCGGGTAGGCGTGAATCGCTCTCTCGCTTGGTCACGCCGACTCGCACATTCACGATCCTTGCGCGAACTCTGAACAATTGGCGCCGAACCAAAGCGACTCGCAAGTGCAGCGCACTGCCGCTTGTGGGGCGCAGTCGCGTCACCTTTGAGCACGTAAGTGCCTGGAGCAGCTTCACCTGCAACGGCGCCTGCGCCTCAACCGTGTCGTGGCGAGCGTTGCGCGGCGCAGAGACGGGTGGCCTGTGCGCCATGAACCCAAGCGATCTTGGAGACGAGCCCCCGGTGGTCGCCGCGTCTTTGCGGCGACTCCGGGGGCTGATGAAGATGTCTTCCGCACTTCACGGCGCGCCCCGTGGAAGGGGTCGGCGTTCAGCGCATGTCGAGGTAGAGACCTACGAACACCGCTCGATCGCCTGGCAGGTACCTGCAGCAGAGGAGGTAGAACGAGAAGTTCACCACGTTGTCTGGTGCGCCCATCGACGCAAGCCACGCGAGGTAGCCCGGCATGACGACTCGACGGAACTGAGTTGCGTGCTGCTTGGTGAGGACCACGCTCTCGACAGCGCCGACGGCGGGTGGTGGCGGTGAACCCGTATCTCCGCGCCCCGAGGGCGCGATTGCGATGGCGCAGATCGCCACAAGCGCGGACCGCATGAACAAACTGAACGTCATGATCGAACCCCTTCTCGCGTGGCGTACAGCGCAAAGTAGTCATCGGCGTGCGCTCGAGCGGCGGGAACGTGCCCAAGCACTCCCGCAACCAACTTGGCCTCGGTCGCATCAAGGTTCCGAGCGCCGTGGGCGAGCGACCCCAGTCGACGGCGACGCTCGCTGTCGAGTTCGAGGTGCTGGTGCGCGAAGTACCAATTCGAAGTCGCCGCAGCGTGGGCTCGGAGCGCAGCAGACGCAAGTTCAAGAATGCCCCAAAGCTGCATGTCATCAGAAACCATGCGCTTCGCGGTGTTCGCAAGCGCGATCGCAGCCCAGGCTTTGCGCTCTCCGATTGCGGGCTGCACATCGCCGCCCTCGCGGAGAATCTCAAGAAGTCGGCTGATCGCGTCTGGTGCATCACTTGGTTCAAGGACAGCCTTGACCTCAAGCAGTGCGACGTCGATGGCTCCCGCGAAGGTCAGGTTGCGCGCCTCGTACCCGAGGTCGGCGGCGCGGAGTTCGGCAACAATGCCAGCGGCGCTGCTGAAGTCGGACTCCGCAGACTGCGCAAGGGTGCGCCAGGCATCAAAGTTTCGCGTTGGAATCGAAGCTCGCAGCGCATGCGCACGCGCCCAGAGTGCCAACGCATGTGCGAGCGCTGCAACATGGTTGTTGGTGAATCGCCCTGCATAGTCGACAACGGTTGATGCAATACCAATCGCTTGCGTTCGGTTGCCTTGCATAAAGAGCACATTCGCGATCTTCGCGTCGACCAGAAGTCGCCATTCGACGTCCACACCGTCGAGTTCCGTTGCGGTGCGAAGACAACGCAGTGCTTCAAGATACGAACCAGCGGCCTCGTGCGAGTCGGACTCAATGACGCACGCCGCAGCGCGGCGCGTTGCGGTATCTGCAGCGGCACCAGCGCGAACCGCGAGCCGGATGGCCTCAAAGTAGTCACGCTCCATGCGTCGCTGCAAACTTGCCGTGTACAGCGATGAGAAATCGCCGAGCTCATCGTGCTTCGACACGGTGTTCGCGCGTGTACTTGTTGCCGACTTCACAAGATGATCGACGACCGCCTCGATCGGCCAATCAAGGGCTTTCGCAAGCGCGACCACGAGATCAACCTTCGGCATTCCGCTGTCGGGCACCAGACGCCCCGGCTGCCGACCCAATGCCAATGCAAGCTCTTTGATCGACCAATTGCGATACGTGCGCGCAAGCGCAAGCAGTTCCTCAAGACGCTCACGCGCGAGTGCTTCGCGCGCGGCGTCGGTCATCTGCACGTCGTCCAACATCGTTCGACTCCTCTCTGTTCGGCCTTGGGGTGACGACCCTGCGCCGTCGTGTGATTTGATTTCAACAGTTTCAGACGTGATTTCAAAGAATCTCC
>JBILDS010000210.1:0-5546 GCA_044352505.1 Phycisphaerales bacterium | reverse complement strand
ACGAGATCGTGGTGCTGCGGCGTGGGCATCGGATCGCCGTGATCGTCGGCTCGGCGAGGTACGACGAACTCACGCGGCCACCTGTCAAGGACTGGCGACAGTCGATGCGGGAGTACATCGCCCGCGGTCCACGCATGAGCCGGGAGGATTTCGAGGACATCATGCGGGAGTCGAAGGAGGGACGGCCTTGATCGTCGTCGATGCATCGGCGATCAACGCGGTTCTTCTTCGCGAGGATGAGGCCGAGTCGGTGTTGAAATCGTTCGGTGGCGAGGAGGGTTTCCTTGCTCCCGCGCTTCTCCTCTATGAAGTGGCGAACACCTTGGCAACGGCGAGGCGCCGCGGTCGCCTCGACGACATGTTGTTGCGAGACGCGGAGCTGCAGCTCTTCGAGTTTCCATGGGCGTTCGAGACCGCCATGGGGCCTGAAGTCCTCCGAGAGAACATCGCGAGGGCGGTCGCGAGCGGACTCACGGCGTACGACGCCGCGTTCCTGAATCTCGCAGTGCGCCACCGTTGCCCGCTCGTCACGCTCGATCGCGAGATGCGCCGGGTCGCGCAGCAGGCCGGCGTCCAAGTGCGACCGTAACGGGTGCCCGCAGACGCCAGTCTGCGGAACGGGTGATGCCAGCCTTCGACTCCGACGCGTGTCGTTCAGCAGGCTTCAGCCTGCTGGCACCCGTATCTCTCGCAGCTTTCGACTCCGACTTCCCCGGCCCGCCCCGATTCACTCGCGGCTGCGGCCGCTCCCTTTGGTGGGAAGGAGGACGGCGCGTCGCAGATTCTCGAATCTGCGACGCTTTTGATTGTGCGACCTCCTCTTGAGCGGTAGCGTGGCCGCATGCTCACCCGGCGTAACCTGATCCAGACCGCAGCGGCCACCGTCGGTGGACTCGCGGCGGCGAGCCTGCTCGCACCTTCCGCGCTCGGCGCGCTTGCGCCGATGCCTGCGCCGCGGCCGCGTTTCCGGGGCAAACTCGGCAAGTTGCAGCTTCTCCAGGTCGGCGTCGCCGGCTCGATTGCGCCCGCGGATCGCAACGAGCTCAAGAACCACTCCGATGTCGTCTTCACGGGTTTCTGCGATGTCGATTCGAACGCGCTCTCCTCGGTCGCTGCAGAGCACCCCGAGGCCTTCACCTGCCGCGATTTCCGCGAGGCCTTCGACAAGCACGGCGACAGGTTCGACGGCGTCGTCGTCTGCACGCCCGACCACAACCACGCGCTCATCACGCTGTGGGCGATGCGGGCGAACAAGCATGTCTACGCGCAGAAGCCGCTTGTCCAGCAGCTTTCTGAGGTCGTCGCGATCGAGCAGGCGCTCGCCGCGCGTCCGAACCTCGTCACGCAGACGGGCAACCAGCGCATGGGGCCGCTCGGGCGCCAGCACACCGTCGACATCCTGCGACGAGGGCTCCTTGGCAAGGCGCTCGGCGCGCATGTCTGGATCGGCGGCCCCGGCGAAGGCACCGACGGCTATTTCTGGTACGGCGGCCTTCGGGACCCGATCCAGCCCCCTGCGAACATCGACTGGCAGCTCTGGCTCGGCGCCGCGGTCGACGCACCGTGCCGTCCGGGCCTCATTGGCCTCCAGTGGCGCTCGTCGTGGGACTATGGCACGGGCCAGCTCGGTGACTGGTGCACGCATCTCCTCGACCTCCCGTACTTCGCGTTCGACCTGCCGTCGCCCGTCTCCGTGATGGCGCACACGCTGAAGCCGAGCGACTTCTATCACGCGCGCGGCGTGATGTCGACGCTCACCTACGACGTCTCAAAGGCCGCGAACCGCGCGATGTTCGCGCGCGATCGTTTCGTCGTCCGCTACGGCGACCAGAGCCAGGCGCCGTCGCGCGCGGAGCTTGGGCTGCCGCCTGGAAAGTGGCCCGGCACGGCTACGCTCATCGTGTGCGAAGGCGGCATGATTCTGAACCAGCCCGACGGCGACCCGCAGGTGTGGATCGACGGAATGCCCGTGGATTTCCGGGGAATCAAAGGTCGCGGAGCTGAGGGCGAGGGCACGCTGCGCGCGCGCAACCACTGGCACGCGTGGGTCGACAGGATCACGGGCAAGCCCGATGCCTTCGTGCAGACGCCATTCTCCTACGCGGCGGGCATCGCGGAGGCGGGTCTTCTCGCTTCGCGTGCGGCGCGCTTCCCACAGCAGGAACTCGGCTGGGACAAGTCGAAACTCGCCTTCCAAAACGCAGACGGCTCGACGCACGACGAGGCGACGAAGACCTGCGTGCGGCGCGAGTACCGCCCGGGCTTTGAGCTGCCCGCGCTGTCGCCGATCATGTAGCCTGACCGCCCGATGCTCGGCGAACGACTCGACAACCGCATGCGCCATGTCGCGAAGTGGGCGCGAAAGCAGGGGATCTCCTGCTTCCGCCTCTACGAGAAGGACATCCCCGAGTTCCCGATGATCGTCGACTGGTACGGCGACCTCGGCTGGGGCGAAAGCGGGGGCGTGGCCACGAACGCGGGCGACGCGGTCGCGTGGTTCTTCCACCGCACGAAGGACGACACGCTTGAGAAGGAGCGCGACTATCGCATCGACGCAGAGGCCGAGATCCTCGCGGGGCTCAACATCACGCGCGAGCGGCTGCACATCAAGTACCGCGGTCGTCAGCGCGCCGATGAAGGCGGCCGCGACCAGTACGAGCGCTTCGACTCGCGCGGCGCGGTGAAGATCGTGGGCGAGCATGGCCTGAAGTTCGAGGTGAACCTCTCCGACTATCTCGACGTCGGGCTCTTCCTCGACCATCGCCCCACGCGCCTCTCCGTTCAGCAGCGCGCGCGCGGCAAGCGCGTGCTCAACCTCTTCGCCTACACGGGCGCCTTCAGTGTGCACGCCCGCGCGGGCGGCGCGGTGAAGACGACCACCGTCGACATGTCGAAGACCTACCTCGAGTGGTATGCGCGGAACCTCGCGTTGAATGGTTACGCCCTCGACGCCGATGGTGCGGGCGATCAAGCGGCCGGGCACACCGCCGTGCACGCCGACTGCCTGCAGTGGCTTGAGGCAGGGCCCGCGGCGGGCGAACAGTACGACATCGTCATCTGCGACCCGCCGACGTTCTCGAATTCCAAGCGCATGAAGGCGGATTCGTTTGCCATCGACCGCGACTACCCCGAGCTTCTGCGCTGGATTGCGCGCTTCGTGGCGCCGGGCGGGGAGGTCTTCTTTAGCACGAATTCCCGCAGTTTTTCCTTTGATCCTGCGCAGGTGCCGCCCAACTTTGGCGCGCATGAGATCAGTCACCGTTCGGTGCCAGAGGACTTTCGCAACCGAAAGATCCACCGCTGTTGGCGGCTTGCAGAGGGTTGGAAGGAGCGACCGAAGAAGCCACGCGAGTCTTCGTCTGACCCTCACCCCGACACGCGTGGAAGCGATACCCTGCAAGAGTGAGTGTGTTGAAGCCATCCATGCCGTTTACAATTCTTCTGGTCGACGATCAGCCGATCGTTGGCGAAGGTGTGCGCCGGTTACTCGCGCCCGTCGCTGGGCTGCGTCTCGAGGTGTGCACGAAAGCTGGAGAAGCGCTGGCGCTGGCGAAGCAACTGCGACCTGCTGTGATCTTGCAGGATCTCAACATGCCCGATGGAAGTGGCATGGCGTTGCTTGAAGAGTACCGCGCCGATGAGGAGCTCGCGCACACGTCGGTGCTTGTACTTTCTGCCGAGGAAAATGCGGGAGTGAAGGCCGAGGCCTTCGCAAAGGGAGCATCTGACTATCTCGTCAAACTCCCGCCCGCGCAGGAGTTCGTGGCTCGCGTGCGTCATCATGCAGAGGCTTCGCGCGCACGGCGCGAGCGCGACGCTGCGTTTCATGAACTTGAACGCGCCGAGCGCGAGTTGGCCGAGCGCAACGCGCTGCTTGATCAGGTGAACATTCGCCTGGCGGAGAGCAACCGTGAGCTCCGCGTCGACGTCGGTACGCAGCGCGAGCGGCTCGATCGCATCGCGCGTGTTTCCGCCGATCTCGCGCGTGTCCAAGATCTTGACATCATGCTGACCGCGATTTTGCGGGAAGCCGTTGCGCTTGCGGGTTGTCCGTACGGCGCGATTTACTTGGTCGAGGAAGGCACACTACGCGCGGCGGAAGTGGTGGGCGCGACCGTTGCGGCACCAAGCGCGCTTCCGCTTGATGAATCCACATTCGTTGGTCGGGTGGCAAGTCGCGCGGAACTCGTGCGACTTGATCGCATCGAGTGCGCCCGGGCTGGCCGCGATCTTCCGAAGCTCGGAACAGAGGAACTCTTCGGATCGCGCACCAAGAGCGCGCTCGTTGTGCCGGTGGTGCGCGCGGAGGGCAACGTGATCGGCTGTATTGCACTGCTCGACGGGCATGCGATTCGGCGCGACGCCCACGGCTTCGACGAGTCGGACGAGCAGATCGTGACCCACTTCGCGTCACTCGCGTCGGTTGCAATCGAGCGGGCGCAGCTTGTGCGCGCCATGATTCTGCGCATGATTGCGATGGCAGAGCTGCGTGATCCGACGGAGACAGCTGGCCACGTTGGTCGTGTGGCCGATCTTGCCATCATGCTCTACGACGGCTGGTGCGACGCCCACCCGAACGAGGCGCGCGACAATGGTCGCATGCGTGACTCGCTTCGTATTGGCGCGCTTCTTCACGACGTCGGGAAGGTCGGCATTGCCGACGCGATTCTGAAGAAGCCGGGTCGCCTGGAGGAAGCCGAGTTTGCGGAGATGAAGCGCCACACCGAGATCGGTGCAGCGCTCTTTGCCGGAATTCGCACGGATTTTGACGAGGTTGCCGCTTCGATTGCGCTGCACCACCACGAACGTTGGGATGGTCGAGGCTACCCACACGGACTCGTCGGCAACGCGATTCCGCTCTTTGCCCGCATCGTGACGGTGGCCGACGTGTTCGATGCGCTCAGTTCGCGCCGAAGTTACAAAGATACGTGGCCCCGCAACAAGATCGTGGCGTTCTTTGAGGAGCAGATCGGCAAACACTTCGACCCCGAACTTGCGCAGCTACTGCTTCTCAACATGCCGCTTGCTGAAGCGATTCGCGCGCGTCGACCAGACTGATCTGCGCGCACTCCAGAAACACGCGAAGGGCGCACGCGTTGCTGCGTGCGCCCTTCGCATTGGTTGCAAAACCGCGGTTCAGCGGCGGCGGCGGCGAAGTCCAGCGCCGACTGCAAGCAGTGCAAGTGCGCCCGGTGCGGGAACGAGGTTCGCCTCGACCCACTCCGCTGCGGCCTCGTGCGCCTCTTCGTCGAGCCCAAGGTTGAACACGATCCAGAAGGTTTCACTCGTGGCGAGCCCTGCTGAGGAGAACGTGAACGCTGCGAGGTAGATCCCGTTCGCCGGATCGGCGCCGCCGGCTCCGAACGCCGTGAAATCTGCGTGCAGGTCGAGCCCTTCGCTTACAAGGAAGTTGAACGAGCCGCCCGTGGTGCTGAAGGCGTCCTGACCGCCGTAACTTGCCAAGAGCGACGCGCTTGCGGCGTCGAACCCGCTTCCGTTCCACACGCCGAAACCCGCGAGCAAGTTCATGGTGAGCGTGGCGCCGA
>JBILDS010000209.1:0-5550 GCA_044352505.1 Phycisphaerales bacterium | reverse complement strand
GCAGACCGCATGCTGCCGCTCTACCCGGCGCTCAACCGCGACATCGTGCTCTTCTCGCTGTTTGCCCACGATCTCGGGAAGACCGTTGAACTCGACTGGGAGCGCGGGTTCAGTTACACCAACGAGGGGCAACTCGTCGGGCACATCGTGCGGGGCGCGATTTGGCTGCAGATCAAGGCCGCGCACGCGTCGAAGGTGGAGAAACTCCCGGGCGAGACGCTGCGCGTGCTGCAGCACATTCTTCTGGCTCACCACGCGCTGCCCGAGCACGGCGCTGCAAAGATTCCCGCAACTCCAGAGGCTGTGTTTGTGGCGCAACTCGACAACCTCGACGCGAAGAGCCAGGCCGCGATCAGCGCTGCAAAGCGCGAGTACGCCGGAGGCGGCGATTGGACCGACAAGGTCTGGGCGCTCGATACGAAGGTGTATCGGCCAGATCCGCTTCATTGAGCGGCCGCCGCTTGCGGCGGCGGCCTTTGGCGGTACGGGCGCGGGTTTGAGCGGCTGCCGCTTGCGGCGGCGGCCTTTGGCGGTACGGGCGCGGGTTTGAGCGGCTGCCGCTTGCGGCGGCGGCCTTTGGCGGTACGGGCGCGGGTTTGAGCGGCTGCCGCTTGCGGCGGCGGCCTTTGGCGGTACGGGCGCGGGTTTGAGCGGCTGCCGCTTGCGGCGGCGGCCTTTGGCGGAACGAGCGTGGACTCGCTGCGTGTCAGCGTTCTTGCGACTCAGACGAGACCGAGTGCCCCTTCAACAGAGCAGCGAATTCCGCAGCGGTTGTCGCAGTGCGGGCATCCATTTGGCCCTGTGAGAGTGTGCCGCTTTCAAGGAAGTGCGTCCACGCCGCTGCGGCCAAACGCGTGGCGTCTTCGGTTGCCTCGAAGGAGGCGAGTGGCTTGGCGATGGTCCAGAAGAAGTCCTGGCCGGTCATGGTGATCTCAGGCGTCAGCAACTCAAACTCTTGTGCGTAGGGACAGCCTTTCATCATTGATTGCCGGAAGCCCATCGAGACTTGCTCGTCCTCAATTGTTGTTCGCGACATCACAATGTTCTGCCACGGTTTGGCCGGAATATCGCGGTGCACCGACGACGGATCGAATCGAACCCATCGCTCGTTGACGGCGAACGCTGCGATGCGGTGCATCTGGTAACGAAATGAAACAGTTGGAATGACGGCGAGTGAGCGGCAGGCGATCCCTCGCGCGCGCATGAGTGCCGCGGCCAGATTTGCGTTTGCGGTACAGATGGTGTTGTCGCCGCTCGCGAGGATTCCAACGGCGTCGAGTGACTGCGGTTGGCTCTGGCGCGCCATGCTTTCGACGTGCGAGCGAATGCTCTCCGCGAAGTCTTCAGGTGTACGGTTCGCTGACCAGAGCTTTTCCGCCAGCGTCGCGATCTCATCGGAAGTCGACTGCACACACGCGGTCGCCGCACGATAGGGATCGGTTGGGGTTCGATCTGGCGTGACGCTCCATGGTGTCATGAGAACCACGGAGCACCACGTGATTTGCACTTCTTGTGGGATTCCGGCGAAGGACACGACGGCCACCACATTTCCGTCGTCACGCGACCAGAGGCGATACGCCGTCACCGCATCTGGCGGATTTGCAGTGATGAAGTACGAAAGCGGCACTTGGCCTTCTGTTAACTGCGGAATCGGGAGAAGAATGCTTTGCGGAGTCGCAGCAAGGATGCGTACACGCGCTCCACCCATTGCGCCCGCGAGGCCGGACGACTTCATGACGCGCGTTGGGGACGCATCGATGCGGCGCGTCAACTCAGCGCGCGGCCCACCGAGTCCGTGTTGGGTGAGCGCGATTCCTTTGGGCTCGTGGACGGCAACGCGCGGCGGCGATTGCACTTGCGCGCGATGCGCCGACGAGGTCGCGTGCGCATTCGCGAGTGCTGCGCACAGTACGAACGCAGTCAACCAAACTGTCTTGCGGAGATGCATGCTGAGATTCTCGTATGAGTGTGCGGTGTGGGATGACGTACGATGTGCTCACGCGCGCAACGTTCGTGGCGCGTTTCGGAGTGCCACCGGACGCAAGGAGGCAGTGTACCTGCGGTTCGTTGACGAATTCATTTGGTCAGGCTCGGATGTTGAACTGAAGAGAGGTGCGTTCATGGGTATGTCGCTCGTCCTCTACTCGCTTTCCGATGTCTCGATTGAGCGAGTCTTGTCGAGGCCAGCGCTCCTTTGGACTGTGCTTGCACCAGACGATCCTGAGCTTCTCGCAAGTCTTGCTGAGGAGCCGAGTTCGCAAGGGTTCTTTGCGCGCCTCTTTGGTTCGAAGAAACCAGAGGCGCCGCGCACGCTTGACCTCGCGAGTGGCGAAGTGGACGAGGCCGATCTCGACAAAGCGTGGCACGGGGTGCACTTTTTGCTGACGGGGCGTGCGTCGGGGGGAAGTCCGCCGCTGGACTTTCTCCTTGAAGGTGGCAGGGAGGCGGGCGAAGAGGACTTTGGATACGGACCCGCTCGTGTGTTTCGCGCTGTTGAAGTGCACGCGATACACGCGGCGCTTCGCAACTTGACCGATGCCGATCTCTCTGGGCGCTTCAATCCAGCGGTCATGACTGAACTCGACATCTATCCGTCCGTTTGGGATCGCGAGTCGGAGTTCGACGAGAACTTCTCGTTTCTGCTCGAGGCATTTCTTGAGTTACAACGTTTCATTCGTGAGGCGGCGGAGCGAAACGTGGGCGTCGTGATTGTGATGCAGTGAGATCGCGGGCTCGATTGCAGGCCTCGATTGCAAACCTCGATGGCAAGAACGCCTTGCCACTCTCCGCGGCCCCAGTGCATTGGCGTGTGGCGATCGTCTCACGACGTCGCTGCGCGCGGGCGCTGCTGCGCCCAGAGCACGAGGAGCGTGACGCCTGTGAGCGGGAGGACGAACCCGAGCATTGTTGCGCCGAAGCGTTCGAGCGCCGCGTGCTCAGTGGCGGCAAGCACGAGATAGGCGATGTAAATCGCGTAGTAGACGAGGAACAGCGCACCTTCCCAGCGTGCGATGCGATTGCCGCTTGCGAAGATCGGAAGGCATGCGAAGGCGACTGCGATCATCACAGGGATGTCGAAGTAGATGAGCCCGGGCGCCACGGCAAGCCCGCCCGGCGTGGCGAGCGCCGCGATGCCGAGGATCCCGAGCAGGTTGAACACGCTGCTGCCGACGACATTGCCGACCGCGATGTCGCGCTCGCCGCGAATGGTCGCCACCACGGAAGTCGCGAGTTCGGGAAAGCTCGTGCCTGCGGCGACGATGGTCAGTCCGATGACGGCTTCGCTGATCTCGAGCGCACGGGCGATGGCCACTGCGCTGTCCACCAGCCACGAGGCACCGAGCACGAGCAGGCCGAGCCCAGCGAGAATGAGCGCGATCTGCACGGGCAGGCGCGCGAGCCACCCCGAGGGCGCAGCGCCGAACTCCCTGGCATATTCGGCCTCGACCGCAGCTGCCTCGCGCCGCGACTGCCGGACCACAAGTGCGGTGTACGCGACGAGGCCAGACACGAGGAGAAGCCCGTCGAGCAGGCCGATGCGCCCGTCCCGCGTCATCAGGAGAACCAGCACCGACAGCCCGACGACGAGCGGCACCTCGAAGCGCACGAGCTGCTGATGCACCACCAGTGGCGCGATCAGCGCTGAGAGCCCCAGCACGGCGAGCACATTGAAGATGTTGCTGCCCACGACATTGCCGACGGCGATGTCGGCCTGCCCGTCGAACCCGGACTGGACGCTCACCGCGAGTTCAGGCGCGCTGGTGCCAAACGCGACCACCGTGAGGCCGATCACGAGGGGAGAGATGCCGAAGCGCAGCGCGAGTCGCGACGCACCGCGCACGAGGAGATCCGCGCCGATCACGAGCACGACAAGGCCCGCGATCAGAAGCAGCCAGTTGGTGAGTTCCACGGGGTTCTTTCTCTAGTGATCGAGCGAGTAGCAGCTACGGCACGGAGTTTCGGGGCAGGAGTCTACCGCGTGCGCATTTCCGTCGGTTCGGGGAGCGCCCGAGCGCGGAGCACGCGGAACACAGCGCCGCAGATCAGGGTTGGAAGGCCCAAGAAGAGCAGATGGTTGCCGAGCTCGCGGTTCTCGACAGGGCCGGCGTCAGCGAGGGCCCCGAGGTGCCCGAGCACAGCGAGCCCAAGAAGTGGCAGCGAACCCAGGACGCCGATCGCTCCAAGAGCGAGCACGATGAACCTGAGGACTCGCACGCGCGTCGTCTCCTTCCAGTGAGATGACGGGACGCGGCGAAGCGGCGTCCAGTTCAGCGGTTCGCTCGTCCATGAATGGCCACCGCCGTTGCCGACGGAAGTCTTGAGGCGCCCTTGATGGGGGACAGCGCCGAGCATCGGGCGGAGATGGCGCCGATGCGTTGCGCTGGCGCGCGGACATCGAGGCCGTGCATCTCTTCCGTTGAGCCCCGCCGATGCTTGGCAGGTCGGTGCACTGCTTCACTTTGGAATGGTTGACCATGCGGCGGCACATGCGACGGCTCATGCGACGGCTCATGCGACGGCTCATGCGACGGCTCATGCGACGGCTCATGCGACGGCTCATGCGGCGCCGCATGCAGGGCTCATGCAGGCCTCATGCGCCGAAGCCTATCGCGCACCCACGGGCTCGCAGCGCACCTCGGTCTTCACCGAGTTCGCGATGAAGCACTCCTCGTGCGCCTTGTGGTGCATATCGGCGATCTCGTCGGGCGTCGGGACGCGGTCGCCGGAGAACAGCACCTCCGGCCGCAGCGTCACCGTCAGCATGGCCTCGCGGCCTTCGGCGTTCTTGCCCATCGCGCCGACCGCGGCGTCGAAGTAGCGGTCGACGCGGAAACGCCGTTTCGCAGCGATCGCAAGGAACCACAGCATGTGGCAGCTCGAGAGCGACGCGACGAACGCCTCCTCCGGGTCGACCGCCGACGCGTCCGACATCGGAAGCGGCACGACATGCGGCGACGACGAGCCGGGGACCTCGACGCCGCCGTCGAAGCGGAGGAGGTGGCGGCGGCTGTATCGGTTGTCGGTGAACGGCTGTTCGCCGCGCTGCCAGAGGATTTCTGCGGTGTAGTGGGCCATGTGTGTTGTTCGGGCGGCCGCGCTCGAAGGCTCGGTCGCTACGGCTGCTCGTTCCAGTGGAAGTGATGGATGATGCGGTGCACGATTGGCGTGAAGAGGAGCGCCGCGCTGACGATGAAGATCAGTCCCGCGTACAGCGCGTAGAGCCCGGCGAACAGCTTGCCGGCTTCCGTCTTCGGCGGGTTCACGGGTCCCATGCCGCCGAGAAGCATCGCGGAGTTGAGGAACGCGTCCATCCACGGGAGCCGTTCGAACGAGGCGTAGCCGAGCATGCCCACGCCGAGCGACACGGCGAGCAGGAGCGCAACTGCGCCGACATGCACTCCGAGGCGTCGCGCGAAGTTTGCTCGCGGAATGGGGCGCTGGTGCTTGGATTCGTACATGTCGTGCGAGGTGGAGCCCAGCGGGCGAAGTGCGCGATCAGTGCTTCGGCGTCGCCAAACTCACCGAACGAGCTCGATGTCCGGCAGCACC
>JBILDS010000208.1:0-5584 GCA_044352505.1 Phycisphaerales bacterium | reverse complement strand
CCCGGGGTGTCGATCAGGTTGATCTTGTACTTGACGCCGTCCTTCTCCCACGGGCAGGTCGTCGCGGCCGACTGGATCGTGATGCCGCGCTCCTGCTCTTCCTGGAGGAAGTCCATGGTCGCCATGCCCTCGTGCACCTCGCCGATCTTGTAGTTGCGGCCGGTGTAGAAGAGGATGCGCTCGGAGACGGTGGTCTTGCCTGCGTCGATGTGGGCGCAGATGCCGATGTTGCGGACTTTTGTGAGATCGGTGGGCATAGCTGGATCCTGAATGCTGTCCCGCACGCTGGCGGGAATGGTTCGAGAGCTCGGACTTCGGTCTTCGTGTTTCGGGCGATTCGTCCGTTGCGCCGATCGAACGGCACGCGGAGCAAGTTGAGATGGGATTCGGGTTTCGAGGCGAGCGCGCGAAGCGCTTAGGAACGACCCCTCAACCAGTCGCGCGCCGATGGACCGAAGGCGACAATCGCCCGCCGCGCGTCGGCGCGGGGTCCATCAGGAGCGGTACAGGAGGGGTCGTCGGTTCGCATCGAAAGGTGCTCAGCGGGAAAAGTGCCGAGTTGGGGAGTGTAGATCCACGTCGTGAGCAATGCAAGCACTTTCTTTGCAGGGAGTTGGGCGGTGAAGCGGCCGAAAAGCGCCGGAACTGTGGGTTTCGACGGGGTACCGCAACGTGATGGCTTGGCTTGGATCGATCACATCAAACCGACCAACCTACGCCATCCGCACGAAGTCGCGCTCTGGAATCGACTCCTGCGTCAAGACCGGCTTTACCTCCGCCAGATAGCGTCGGCCGTCCTCGACGTATCCCGCGGTCGGTTCAAGCGTGGGAATTCGGGCGCGGAAGTAGGCGTTCAGCCGCCGCATGGAGAGTTCGCGGGTGTACTTCGCGGCCATCGACGCAAGAGCAACGGGCAGATGGCGCTCCTCCGCCCCAACCTCAAACACGACCGCAAGTGGCGCTTCACCCGCGCGCACAATGTGGTAGGCCGAGCGCTCGTCGCTCTCGACGAGTGTTTCAATCCGAGCGCCGCGCGCTACGTGCGCTTCGAGTTCGCGGGTGTAGTGCGCGCGGCCGCCTTGGCGGTCAATGGCGACGAACGCCGGTTGATCCCCGCGCAGGAGGTCAACCCTACGGAGCGCATCGAACACAAGCGACATGTTCACGTGCGCTTTGTTCCCGAGTTCGCCGTACAGCGCATTGAATGCTGGTGCCTCAAGTGCTGACACAGTCAATGCGTCAAGTGCGCATCCAGCCGCAGCCATCGCACCAACCACCAAGTTCCCTGCAATCTGCACGTCGGCCTCAGTGAGTGCAACTGGAAGCGCAAGCGGCTGCGCGTGCCATGGGGTTCCGACGGAAGCTCGGCACGAGGCGCCGATACGACCAAGGAAGTCCGCATCGCTGCGCGGGGGTTCTCCACCGAGGAAAGCCAACACCCCGCGCTCGAGATGGACAAGCGGCTGTTTGCCGCCAGACTTCAACTTCTTGCTGTCTGCGACGGCCACGCGACGGCGCGGATCCTTCGGTTTCCGACAGACGCCCGACGCAAGCACCTTCCACAGGTCAGGTGGCGACGTCAGAAAGTCCGTGGCTTCGCCAAGTCGAAACGCGCTTGCTCCGACACAGAGCGGCCCAAGCAGCGGCCCGTATCCAGCTTCATCGATGCCTGCGTAGATCACGCGCGGAATGTAGCGCGAATCCAGCCGCCCCCGAGGATGCGCTCCTCAGCGTCGTAGCAAACAACCGCCTGCCCCGGCGCGACTCCCGCTTCCGGACGGTCAAACGTGACCCGCAACACGCCGCTCGCAAGGCTTGCGCGCGCCGGAATCGGCGCCCCGTGGGCGCGCACCTGTGCCGTACAAACAAACTCGGAGTCGGGCGGTGCGCCGTACCAGGTCACTTCGGTTGCGTCGACGGCGCCAACTTCGAGCGACTCGCGAGGGCCAACAACCACAGCGTTGCGCGCCGAATCTTTGCGAAGAACGTAGAGCGGAATCGACGCCGGAACGCGAAGCCCTTTGCGTTGGCCAACCGTAAAACGTTGATGCCCGTCGTGCGTGCCGATGACGCGCCCCGACTCATCCTCGATCGACCCAGTTTCGAAGCGGCTTGGCTGACGCCGCTCAAGGAACGACGCGTAATCGTCGGGCACGAAGCAGATCTCTTGCGAGTCGGGCTTATCCGAAACGGGAAGACCCAACTCCTGCGCCAACTCGCGTACGCGTGGCTTCTCGAGGCCTCCAATCGGAAGCAGCATGCGCGAGACCGCCTCGCGACCGATTCCAAAGAGCACGTACGATTGGTCTTTGGCGCGATCAACTCCGCGCGCAAGGCGCGATCCGTCGGACGTCGCAGCCACCTGCGCGTAGTGCCCGGTCGCGACCGCATCGCAACCGAGTTGATCGGCGTATGTGCGCAACTTCCCGTACTTCAGCCAGTCGTTGCAGCGCACGCAAGGGTTCGGCGTTCGCCCCTCGTGGTACTCGCGCTCGAAGTACTCGATGATCCGCCCGAAGTCGTTGCGGAAGTTCACCACGTAGAAGGGAACGCTCAGTTTCGCCGCCACAAGCCGCGCATCTGCGGCGTCGTTGATGGAGCAGCAACCCTGATGTCCGATCCGGGCGCGTGGTTGCTCGCCGCCCTCATCGTTGCTTGACGCTGTCGAGTGACTCGCTCCACTGAACTTCTGTGCGACCTTCTGCGCGACCTCGCGCACGTTCGCGTCGACGCGCGGGGTCTCCAACTCCTCGCCGGGGCTTCCAAGTCGCATGAAGCAGCCGATGACCTCATGGCCATCGCGTTGGAGAAGGGCCGCGGCCACCGAACTATCGACGCCGCCGGACATGGCAAGAAGGATCTTCACGTTGCAGAAGTCTAAGGCCGCGACGCACGCGCCTGCAGAACCGAGTCTTGACTCCCAAAAACAAACAACCCCGGCTGGCCGGGGTGTTCGCGGGAGAGAGAGAAATCTGTCGTGCGCTCCGGTGTTCCAGTCCGTCGCGCGGGTGTCCTGTTCAACTGAAGAAGCGCAAACGACGGCTGCAACCTGTCACCCATTGCGCCACTTTTTTGCAATCTCGGCAGGGCTCAGTGCCGGAACCCGTTTCCAATGCCCTCGGGGCGCGCCTTCACGGGAATTATGCGAATTCCTGACAGTTGCTGACAGGAAGCTCCGGCGGACTGCGCCAAGGTAACGACGGGGGACTTTCTTCTCGCCGCGCCAGCGCTTGCGCTGCTGCGGCTTGCGAGAGGTTTCGTTCGCGCAAGGCATCACCATGCGTTGCGCGGGTTCGCGGACGGCGCCCGGGTTTCCGGGTGCCAGCGAGAGAGAAGGCGGCGCCCGTCTATCGGGCGCCGCTTCTTCATTTTCGACTTCCCGAGCCATCCCGAGCCATCCTCAGGGCGCGCGATCTCCGGGGTCAGGCCACGCTGACATCTTTGCAGAGATACACGTCTTGAATGGCGTGCAGGAGTCGCACGCCCTCATCCATTGGCTTCTGGAAGGCCTTCCGACCGGAGATGAGCCCCATGCCGCCCGCGCGCTTGTTGACCACAGCGGTCTTGACGGCTTCGGCGAGGTCGTTCGAGCCGCTGGCGCCGCCCGAGTTGATCAGTCCCGCGCGGCCCGCGTAGCAGTTGAGGACTTGGTAGCGGCAGAGATCGATCGGGTGATCGCTCGCGAGGTCCGAGTACATCCGCTTGTCGAGCTTGCCGTAGCTTGAGTCGCCGGAGTTGAGCGCCGAGTAGCCCCCGTTCAGCTCGGGAAGCTTCTGCTTGATGATGTCGGCCTTGATCGTGACGCCGAGGTGGTTTGCTTGGCCCGTGAGATCGGCCGAGACGTGGTAGTCCTTGCCGCCCGTCTTGAAGGCGTTGTTGCGGATGTAGCACCAGAGCACCGTCGCCATGCCGAGCGCGTGCGCCTCTTCGAAGGCTTCGGCGACTTCGACGATCTGGCGCGTCGACTGGTCGCTGCCGAAGTAGATGGTGGCGCCGACCGCGCACGCACCGAGGTTCCAGGCCTCGCGCACCGAGCCGAACATCACTTGATCGAACTTGTTCGGGTAGGTCATCAGCTCGTTATGGTTGATTTTCACCATGAACGGGATCTTGTGGGCGTACTTCCGCGACACGCTCGCGAGCACGCCGTAGGTCGTGGCGACGGCGTTGCAGCCGCCGTCAATCGCGAGCTTTACGATGTTCTCGCCGTCGAAGTAGATCGGGTTCTTCGCGAAGCTTGCGCCCGCCGAGTGTTCGATGCCCTGATCGACCGGGAGGATCGAGAGATAGCCCGTGTTCGCGAGGCGTCCGTGCCCGAACATCGCCTGCAGGCTGCGCAGCACCTGGGGACTCCGGTCGGTCGGGCCGAAGACGCCGTCGACGAACGATGGCGAGGGCAGGTGGAGCATGTCCTTCGACACTCTCGCCTTGTGGGTGAGGAGGGTTTCTGCGTCGGAGCCGAGGAGCGACTGGATGGTGGCGAGCGTGGACATGAGAGTTCCGTGCAAAAAGAAGGCAGGCGCCCCTGCAATGGGGCGCCTGCGGAATGTAGCAAAGGTGGTCGCGGCTCCGCGCGGGGTGCGCGGTTGGTGAGGCGAGAACGTGGGTCGTCACGCCCCCGCAAGCTTGCGGCTTGGCTTGGCCGCCACAGCTGCCTCTTGCTCGCGCCGGATCTCTTCTGCCGCCGCGAAATCCTCGCCAAAGCGCACAAGGCGCAACGAGTTCGCGATCACGAAGATGTAGGCCGCGGCCTGGTAGAAGGGCGTCACCCAGATGTAGAGTCGGCCGGTTGCGGCGAGCGCGAGGCCGACAATCGCGAGCAGAATCGCAACCGTAATGTTCAGCGCAATCACAGACTTCGCCTTGCGCGCGATCTCAAGAAGGAACGGAACGTTGCGGAGATCATCGTTCATCAGCGCCACGCCCGCGCTATTGGTGGCGATGTCAGAACCCGAAAGTCCCATCGCAACGCCGACATCGGCGGTCGCCAGGATCGGACCGTCGTTGATGCCGTCGCCCACCACAAGCGTGCGATGACCTTGGCGAATGAGGTACTTCAGCTCTTCGTGCTTCTCTTCCGGAAGGCACTCAGCTTCGATCGAGTCGACGCCGACCGATTGGCCAACGCGCGTTGCGACGGCGAGTCGGTCACCGGTGAAGATGGCAACGCGACGTACGCCGAGCTCGCGCAACTTCGATACCACTTCGCTCGCGTTGCGGCGGAGTTTGTCTTCGAGGCCAACGGCACCGAGGTAGCGTCCATTCGCCATCACGTGGACACCCGACATTCCGTCGATCTTCGCTTCGACCGCCTTCACTTCCGCTGCGAGTGCTGGATTGAGTTCCACAATCCACGCGCCGCGGCCAGCGAAGATTTCGCCATCGGCCGTGGTGGCTGCCACGCCGCGGCCGTGAATCTCTCGATAGGCTGAAACCGGGTGCGCCTTGATCCGCGCGCGCTCAGCAGTTTCCAAAATCGACTTTGCAAGCGGGTGATTCGATGATTGCTCAGCATCGGCTGCGGCTTGAAGCAGCGCTGCACCTTCAACGCCCTCTGCGGGAGCTAGGCGGCTCACCGCGAACT
>JBILDS010000207.1:0-5610 GCA_044352505.1 Phycisphaerales bacterium | reverse complement strand
GAAACTGCACTCCGAGCCTTCTTCGCTCAGAATCTCTGAGTATAGGGATGTCGATTCCATTGCCGTTCCCAAGAGCGCCCTATGCCTGAACTTCCCGAAGTCGAACATCTCCGGCGCTCCCTTGAGCCGTGGCTCATCGGTGGGCGCTTTGGGCGCGTCGTCATCGGGCGGCGCGATGTCATCAATTCGGCACCACCACACAAGGTTTGTGCCAACCCGCGCGATGCCCTTGAACGCGCCCTGCTTGTGAATTCTCTGATCGTGGCGACCCACCGGCACGGAAAGCAACTGGCACTTGAATCGGAGACGGGCGCTGTGCTCGTTGTGCAACTGGGAATGACGGGCTCACTGGGATTCGAGCGCGGGTCGCCTCCGCGTGGCGTAGAAGGGCGTCACCGCCATCTCCGCTGGGAGTTCAGTCCAAACCCAAATGTTCGTCTCGAGGGCAATTCGACTGCATCAAAGAGCGCCACTTCAAGCAGCCATGACGAATCGCGACTCTGGAGATTCGTCTTCCGAGATCCAAGGCGATTCGGAGGCGTCACCTGTTTCGCCTCAACGGCCGAACTTCGGGCTTCCTGGAACAAACTCGGCCCCGACGCGCTCACCATCGATGCGCGTGCCCTCGCAGCAGAGCTCCAAGGGTCGCGCAGGCCCGTCAAGGCCGCCCTGCTCGACCAAGGCACGGTTGCCGGCATCGGAAACATCTACGCCGACGAGAGCCTCTACGCGGCCAAAATCCACCCTTGTGCGCCCGCCGGAGATCTCCGACCCGCGCAGATCACCATATTGGCCGCGCAAATCCGGAGAATCCTCGCCGGTGCTGTCGTGGCGGGAGGGTCAACGCTCCGCGACTATCGAGATGCCTTCGGACAGCCAGGATCGGCGGTGCAAACCCACCTGGCGTACGGGCGAGCTGGGCTTCCCTGCGCACGATGCAGCCAAGCGCTTGTTTCCCAACAGGTTGCCGGACGTACCACCACATACTGCCCGACGTGCCAGCCTTCCACTTATCCACATGCCTCAGGCGACGCGGAAACCTCAGGATTCCACTGATATCCACAATTCTCATGACCGCCCGAGATCGCCCAATTGAGCGGGTTCCGTTGCCCGGAATGGCAGAGAACCGTCAAGAGTACGTAAGGAGACTTCTGAAGGGAAAGATACTCATCTTCCTAGTAAAAGAGCCTGTCTGTTCGTGGAGATCTCAAGAAAAAACTACACAAACTACCACACAGCAAGGACTTGCGAAAAACCACCAGCACGAGCAACCTGACAAGTACTTGTCAAGAGTCGACGACCGCAGCCAACTCTCCGGTGGTGAGGCCACCCCAAACGCCCTGAACGTCCGCTGTCAGGTTGTCCACATGTCGATGAACCGGGCTCTACGGACATCTGCCAACAGGATGTCCACAGAGTCAGAGAGTCATCTCGACGCTCGCTGAAGCAGATCCTGTTCGATTCGATCGACTTCAGCCTGCAGCTTCTGGTCGGCGACAGCCTTCTCCTCGATGGTTCGAACCGCATGCATCACGGTGGTGTGGTCGCGCCCGCCGAAGTAGCCGCCGATCTCCTCGAGTGAGAACCGGGTGTGCTTGCGGGCGAGATACATGCAGACCTGTCGTGGCATTGCGATCGACTTGTGGCGTCGTTTCGAGAGAAGATCAGTGAGTTTGACGTCGTAGAAACGAGTCACGCTCTCGATGATCGACTGCAAACTCGGGGCGTGACCGCTGCGCGATGCAAGTTCGCCGTCCAGTGCTTGCTTCGCAAGTTCGAGGCTGATTGGTTGCGCCGTCGCCATCGCCAGGCCGCGAATCCTGGTGAGTGCGCCCTCAAGTTCACGAATGTTGGTGTCGATCTTTGCGGCAACGTACGACGGTACGTCATCGGGAAGCTCAACGCCGTGAAGTGCCGCCTTCGCTTTCACAATGGAGACTCGGGTCTCGAAGCATGGGCGTTCGATTCGCGCCACCAACCCAGCTGAGAAACGACTTGTCAGCCGCTCTTCCAGGTCGGGAATCTCGCTCGGCGGCGCGTCGGAGCTCAGAATGATCTGTTTGCCAACCTGATAGAGCGCATTGAAGGTGTGGAAAAACTCTTCCTGCGTCTGCTCGTGCTTCGAAAGGAAGTGAATGTCATCAATGACGAGCACATCTGCAGTACGGAACCGATTGCGGAAATCAGTCATTCGCCCAGCGCGGACCGCTTCATGAAAGAGATCCATGAACGCGTTGCATGAGATGTAGCACAGCCGAAGTCCCGGCTGCGACTTCAGAAGTGACTGGCAGATCGCATGCAGCAGATGGGTTTTTCCAAGGCCAACACCGCCATGAATGAAGAAAGGGTTGTACGCACGACCCGGTTTCGCTGCGACCGCGAGCGCAGCTGCGTGCGCCAAACGGTTGCCCGGGCCAACGACGAACGACTCAAAGTTATTGTCAGGACTGAGGAGCATCTGCTCATCAAGCCACGCCGGGCGCTCGCCGGACTCGTCTTCAACGGTGGCTGGCGCAGAACCGCGCGCCTCAATCTTTGCATCTTCCGCTGGACTCACGAAGCGCACCACGAGAAGTCTGCCTGTGATGTTCTGCGCCGCTTCCGTGAAGTAGGTTCCGCAGCAGCGCTGGAGGTAACGCAGTTGCACTGGCTCGCGAACGATGAGCCGAAGCACGCCATCGCGAATCTCTGATGGCTCGATGTCATCGAACCAATGCCTGCAGATGTCCGCGTGGTTCTTTCGCAGATACTCGACGAGCGACTCGCGGAAACCAGGCTCGATTCTCTGCATACATCCTCCAGATCCGCCCCGACGTGAAGGCGGCGCGTCCGCAGTGCGCGGCGACGTGAACCCAAAAACCGCAAACGATTCGCAGCTTCGGGAGAACTTTGCACAAGTTGACGCAGTTGGCAGACGTCCTTGGGTCGAACTTCGAAACGAACTTCGAAACGAACCTCAGATCGACGGCCAATCCGATGCGTCCCACCGCAACGGATCTCCCACGCGGGTCGAGACGATACGGACTCCGTCTCCGCGAGTCAATCACCACGTTTCGAGGCTGCCTTGGCGCCGCGGTACGCGCGTTCAGCCCGCAGAGGATGCGTCGTCTGCCTGGGTGTCGGGCGCACTGAACCCAACAGGTGCAATGGCGTTTGCAGGAGCGGTGCTGTTGTCCGTCTCTCCGCTTCCGGCCGCCACACCTTGCGCCTCCGCCAGTTGTCGCTCGTACCGAAGACGATTCGCGCGATGATCCATGAGCAAGTGAATACGTGACGCGTCGGCGCCAGCGAGTGCGTTGATCCGCTCACGTGCGTAATGAATCGTGGTTCGTCGCGAAGCGTGGACAAGCACGATCGCTTCCGCCTTCCACACAGGAAGAAGTCGAACGATGTCGTCAATGTGCAAATGCATGCCCGTTTTCGCGCGATCGGCGTGTTCGGGCTCAAAGAAGGTGCATTCACTGATGATGATCTTCGCATGGGCGAATTCATCTCGAACGAGAAACTCGCCTGGCGCTGTATCACCTGTGTACGCAACAAGCGGAATGTCAATCTGTCGCGTGATCTCAGTGCCGCGTGCACGCAATTCGCGTAGTTTCTCTTGTGGAAGATCGCGGAATTCTTCCTTGAGTTTGCTGCGGCGCTCGAGTGCCGCGAAACCAAGACTCGGCACCGTGTGGCGCGTGGCGATTGCGCGGAGGCGAACGTTGTTCTTGATTTCGAGCTCGTCATCGGGCGCGAGCGAGACGATTTCGAAGGGTGTGCGCTGTCGCTCGAGGGGTTCCCACGCCCGCATCATGGCGCGCAGTGGCTGCTCCAGTTCTGGGTGACAGATGCACCGCCCGACAGGCGGCTTCGGCTTTCCGTCTGCCTTCTCCGGAACATGTGTCTCGCCGCCGATCTTCTGGAAGTAGCGTTGACTGAACCAGTACGGCAAGCCGCCAAGATGATCCATGTGCGCATGCGACAGCGCAATGGTTGGTGAACTTAGTGCCGCGCGCGTACAGACGCCGATGTCGAATGCGAGATCGAGCTCAGGAACTTGGATACACGTTTGCTCGCCCGCAACGCTGATTCCCTGGAGGCGATAGGGCGGGAGGTAGAGAAAGCCGAGTTGGCCCTCTCGGGCAGGGGGGCTTGGAAGCAAGGTCGAACTCCTTCGGTCACGCTTCCGCGCGGCCGTGGTCATGGGAAACCTGAGAAGGTAGGTCACGCCTCCGCCTGCGTCAATTGGTGGCGATCGGTCCGATGTGCGCCGGGGGCAATATCTGTGCGGTGCGCGCGGTCTGTGCGGTCTGTGCAGGCCGCGAAATCTCCGCGGCTCTTGGTACCCCAGGGCAAGTCCGGTGCTGAGCATGCCGATACGCCGGTCATGAGGGAAGAAGGCACTCCCGATCGTCCCGCGCAGAACCGGCCTCCACATCGGAGCCGGTTGTCGGATCTTCCCGAAACCCGAGAGCTCGTGGAGTGGTTCTTGCATGATCTTGAGCGACGGATCGATGCGATCCGAAGCGCTCTGGATTCGAAAGACGCTGCACAACTGCGCGATCTTGCCCATCACCTCGCAAGCTCAGCCGACGGATACGGATTCGATGCAATCGGTCGCGCGGCGCGAGAGTTTGAGAGTGACGTGCGTTTCATCGTGCTGCGGGGTGAGTCTGCGGGTTCCGATGAAGATTCGCTCGATGACGGACTCGACGACGAGGTTTCACTCGCGTCGCTCACCGAGAAAGCAGAGGATCTCATCATGCTTTGCCGACGCGCTATTGATGCAAAGGATGCAGCATGACCGCGTTGAGCCCGGACTATCGCCCGCGCACACCGCGCATTCTCTCAATCGATGATTCGGAGTTGATGCATCGACTTCTTCGCGCTCGGCTACAGCTTGAGCAGGTTGAGATTCACTGTTGCGACTCGGGTGAAGAAGGACTGCGGATGGCGTTGGAGTTGAAGCCCGACGTCATTCTGCTTGACATTGAACTTGCGGGAATCGACGGCTTTGAGGTCTTACAGCATCTCAAGGAAGATGCTCGTACCCGCGACATCGCCGTGATCTTCATCAGCGCGAGCACTGAGACCATGGATCGGGTTCGTTGCCTTGATCTTGGCGCGGTCGACTTCATCTCAAAGCCGTTTGATATGGCGGAGTTGAAGGCGCGTGTGCGCTCTGCAATTCGGGTGCAGCAATTGCTGCGCATGCTGGCGCAACGCGCGCAACTTGACGGCCTGACCGCGCTCTGGAACCGAGCGTTCTTCGACCAACGGCTTGCGGCTGAGGTGACTTCCGCACGCGCGTCTGGGCAATCACTGTCGTTAATTCTGACCGACATTGACCATTTCAAGACCGTCAACGACCGCTTCGGCCATCCGTTTGGCGACGAAGTGTTGGCGTTTTTCGCAACCGTGTTGGCAAGCCGACGATCGATTGAGATTCCCTGTCGCTACGGTGGCGAGGAGTTTGCGATCATCCTTCCAGAAACAGCCGTTCGTGAGGCGGCAGAAGTCGCGGATGGAATCCGGCGAACGTTCGAAGAGCACCGTTGGCGTCGCCAACCGGATCTCGTTCTGACCGCCAGCTTTGGCGTGGCCGATCTGACCATGATTCCTCGA
>JBILDS010000206.1:0-5742 GCA_044352505.1 Phycisphaerales bacterium | reverse complement strand
GACCCGAAGACGCTGAAGTTCCGTGGCGTCCTCGCGGAGGCGTGGCAGCAGGATCCAGAGGGTTTCTGGATCCGCGTGCGCCTGCGAGATGGAATCAGGTTCTCCGACGGCGAGCCGCTCACGGCCGAGGATGTCCGCTGGACCTTCATGGACTTCATCTTCAACCCGTCGATCGAGGCGGAGCGCTCGCGCTCGACGCTCGAGCAGATCACGGGCGTCGAGGTGATCGATCCGCTCACCTTCGAGATCAAGTTCTCGCAGTCGCTCAGCTTCAACCTGCCGTACGCGCTCGGCATCTATGTGCTGCCGAAGCACTTCTACTCGAAGTTCGAGCCGTCGCAGATCAACAGCTCGACGGGCCTCCTGATGGGCTCGGGCCCGTTCCGCATCGAGCGGCTCGACCCGAGCGAGCAGTGGACGCCAGGCCGCGACCTCGTGCTCGCGCGCAACGAGTACTACGAGGGGCCGCGCCCGCCGCTCGATCGCCTGCGCTTCAAGGTGGTGTCCGAGGATCTGGCGCGGCTCGTCTCCTATCGCAACGGCGAAGGCGACATGATCATCCCGACGAGCCCGCAGTTCGTGACCGCGACGAAGGAGCCTGGTTGGGATGACGCGAACCACTCGCTGAAGTGGATCAACATGCGCTCGGGCTACTCGTTCATCGCGTGGAACGGCGGCATGCGCAACGGGCGCCAGACGCCGTTCGGCGACAAGCGCGTGCGGCAGGCGATGACGCTCTGCCTCGACCGAGAGAAGATGATCCGCGACATCTACGAGGGGATCGGCATCGTCGCAAAGGGCTCCGTCAACCCGGAGAGCCCGGCGTCCGACCCCGCTGTGAAGCCGTGGCCGTTCGACCCCGAGAAGGGGAAGGCGCTGCTTGCGGAGGCGGGTTGGCAGGACCGCAACGGCGACGGCATCCTCGAGAACGAGGCTGGCCAGACGTTCCGCTTCGAGTTCACGCGCTCTGGCGCAGGCGAGATCGCGGAGCGCATCTCCAACTACATCAAGGACAGCTACGCCAAGGTCGGCATCATCGTGGATGTGCGCGTGGTCGACTGGTCGATCATGCAGGAGATCCTCAAGTCGCGCGACTTCGACGCGCTGACGATGGGCTGGTCCGCGACCGCGCCCGAGAGCGATCCGCGGCAGATCTTCCACTCTGAGTCGATCAAGGAGGGCGGCGACAACTTCGCCCAGTGGAACTCGCCGCGCGCGGACGAGCTGATCGACCTGGTCCGCAGCACGCTCGACTACGACGAGCGCATGAAGGTGTGGCACGACTTCGAGGCCACGCTGCACGACGAGCAGCCGTACACCTTCATCCGCGTCGCGCCGTGGCTGCGCTTCGTGAAGAAGTCGATCGGCAATGTCCAGACCTACAAGTCGGGCCTCGAGCCGTGGGAGTTCTTCCGCGCCGACCCAGCCGCGGTGCCCATGCAGTAGCGGCGAAGACGGACGGTGCTGAGAGGCGACGCTGACGAACTGGACCGAAGAGCGAGACCGACGGGATGCTGAACTACATCATCAGGCGCATCCTCTTCATGGTTCCGACGGTGGTCGGGATTACGTTTGTCGTGTTCCTGCTGTTGGCGCTTTCGCCGGGTGGAATTGGCGCCGCGCTGACGGCATCGGCGGGCGGTCAGCAAGACGCGTCGAAGGCCGCAATTTTGCAGGCCTATCTTGAGGATCGCTACGGACTCAACGACCCTGTGCTCGTCCAGTACGGGCGCTGGCTGCACCGGATTTCGCCCGTAAAGTTCGGTGTGCGCGACCAGCTGACGCCCGCGGGCGAGCGGCTTCGTGCGCCGAAGGAGATTCCCGATCCGCCGCTCGTCGCGTGGGTGGGTGGGCCGCTCGACCTCGCGGAGATCCGCGCAGCGGCTGCAGGCCCGCCAGCGATCGACCCGAACGTGACAGAAGGCGTGACCGTCGAGGCTCGCCAGCGCGCCTATCGCAAGGCCGCGAACGACGCGCTCACGGCGCGCTCGCGCTATCTCGCAGCACGCCGCACCTTTGAGAGCACTCTTGTCGACTACGCGAGCGCAGCGGGCCGCGCGGAGCTTCTCGACGCCAAGGGCAAGATCGTGACCGCGCGCCTCGAGGGCGAGGAGCCCGACCGCGCGAACGCTGCGTTCGCCAAGGTCGAGGCCGCCGCCGCCACGGTGCGCGAGACCTGGCGCAATGCGAGCGTCCAGCGCGAGATCCTTGCGACCGCGTTCGCGGGGAAGCCGTTCCCCGAGTCGGGGTTCGCGGTGATACCGGGCGTCCTGTGGGTCGGGCCGCCCGACCTCGGCACGGCGTTCTCGAAGAGCCGGCCCGTGACCGACCTCATCGGCAACGCGCTGCCCGTGACGCTTCTCCTGAATCTCGTGGCGTTCCCGATCATCTACCTGATCGCGATCCCGTCGGGCGTGCTTGCCAGCGCGCGCGCCGGCTCGTGGTTCGACAAGCTTTCCGGCGCGACCTACGTCGCGCTCTGGTCGATTCCCACGGTGTGGGCGGGTGTCCTTGCGATCGGCTACCTCGCGAACCAGCAGTACCTCGGTCTCTTCCCGGTGTCGGGCCTGCACGACCGCGCGGCCGAGTCGTGGACCTTCCTGCCGGGCACGCAGGTCGACGGCACCTGGCAGATGGGCTGGATGCTCGACCTCCTCTGGCACATGGTGCTGCCCGTCGCGTGCCTCGTCTACGGCGGGTTCGCCGTACTCTCGAAGCAGACGCGCGCCGCGATGCTCGACAACTTCAACGCAGACTATGTGCGCACCGCGAAGGCGAAGGGCGTGGCGCGCAAGGACGTGGTGATCCACCATGTCTTCCGCAACAGCCTGCTGCCGCTCATCACCATGTTCGTGACGGTGTTCCCCGCGACGCTCGCGGGTTCTGTTGTGATCGAGCGCATCTTCTCGGTGCCTGGGATGGGCAGCCTGATCCTCGATGCGATCAGCCAGCGCGACCGCGAGCTGATCCTCGCCAACACCTTCATGATCGCGTGCGTGAACCTCGTCGCGCTTCTGATCGCCGACATCCTCTATGCGGTCGCGGATCCGCGGGTGAGCTATGAGTGAATCGAGCACCACCGGGCAGCCCGCAGCGATCAGCGGCATCGAGGCCATGCGCGGCGTGGGCGCGGGCCAGGCCAAGGGCTTCTGGGCGGACGCCTGGGGCCGCGTGGTCGCGCGCTTCGGCGCGCGCATGGCGCTTGGGTGGATCGGCACGGTCGCGTTCTTCGCGGTGTTCGCGCCGGTTCTCGCGAGCGCGCATCCGCTCGTGCGGCGCAACACCGAGACGGGCGACTGGGACTCGCCGCTCTGGCAAAGCCTGACGGCGGTCGACCTCGTGATGCTGGCGGGCGGGCTCTTCGCCGTGCCGTGGGTGTTCATGCCCGCTTCGCTTGCGAAGCAGCTCGGGGTGCCGGGGCGCTCGACGCGGCTCGGGCTCCTCTTCCTTGCGGCGATGCAGGCGGGCTTCACGGTCGTGGCGGCGGGCGCCGTGTCGGCATGGTCGCGCGGGCTCGACAGCGCTGCGTGGATCCGCGAACTCGGCAGGGGCGAGTACTTCCCGTGGCTCGCCAGCGCCGCGATGGGAGCTGTGGCGATCGCTGCGGCGGTCGTGATCGCGGGCGGGCAGCGCGTGCGTCTCGCGCTGATCGCGCTGACCGCGGTCATTGCAGTGACGGCGGGCGCATCGCGCTGGTCCGACACGCTCGTCAACTTCGACACCTACGACTCGCAGGAGGCCTCGGGCAAGTACTCGATGGTCTACACGGTCGTGCCGTTCTCGCCCGACTTCGGACGCTCGGACCTCCATGTGAAGCCGCCGCTTGCGAAGGTCGGGGAAGTGGCGCCCGAGACCGCGGGCCGCCCCGTCGGCGAACGCACGGTGATCCTCGGCACAGACGCGCTCGGCAAGGATGTCTTCTCGCAGATGCTGTGGGCGTGCCGACTGTCGATCTCGATCGGCCTCGTCTCGACGGGAATCGCCGTCCTGATCGGCGTCACGATGGGCGCCCTCATGGGCTACTTCGGCGGTTGGATCGATCTCCTCCTCTACCGCGTGGTCGAGATCTTCATGGCGATCCCGGTGCTCTTCCTCCTGATCGTGGCCGCGGCCGTGCTGCCGCGGAACACCTACATGATGATGGCGATCATCGGGTGCGTGTCGTGGACGGGGGCCGCGCGCTTCACCCGCGCCGAGTTCCTCAAGCTGCGCAAGCAGGACTTCGTGCAGGGCGCGCAGGCGGCGGGGCTTCCGCTGCGGAGCGTGCTCTTCCGCCACATGCTTCCGAACGGCGTGACGCCTGTCCTCGTCGACGCGTCGTTTGCGGTCGCCGCTGCGATCATCGCCGAGGCCACGCTCTCCTATCTCGGCCTCGGCCCCGATGGGCAGCCGTCGTGGGGCAAGCTCCTCTCGAGCGCCACGGGAACGACGGGCACCTTCGTCTGGTGGCTCGCGATCTTCCCAGGGCTCGCCATCTTCTTCACCGTGCTCAGCTACAACATGCTTGGCGAAGCCATGCGCGACGCGATCGACCCGAAGCTGCGAAAGGCGGCCCACTGATGGAAGCCGCAACGACGACGAAGTCCACGGCCCCGGAGGCCAAGACGAAGCCGATCCTCGAGGTCGCTGATCTCGCGGTCAGCTTCGCGAACTCCGCGGGCGGGCCGCGCATCCAGGCCGTGGCGGGCGTGTCAATGACGGTGCACCCGAACCAGACGCTCGCTGTCGTCGGCGAGTCGGGCTGCGGCAAGAGCGTGACCGCGATGAGCACCATGCAGCTCATCCCGCGTCCGCCAGGGCGCTTCGACCGCGGATCGATCCTCTTCGAGGGGAACGACATCCTCTCGTACACCGAGTCGCAGATGCTCGCCGTGCGCGGCGGGAAGATCGCCATGATCTTCCAGGAGCCGATGACGAGCCTGAACCCCGTCTACACGATCGGCGACCAGATCATCGAGGCGATCCTCCTTCACCAGAAGGTGGGCGCGGACGAGGCGTGGAAGCTCGCCGTGCGCGCCATGCAGGATGTCGGCATTCCCAAGGCAGAGGAACGGATGCGCGCCTATCCGCATCAGTTCTCGGGAGGCATGCGCCAGCGCGTGATGATCGCGATGGCGCTTGCGTGCCAGCCGACGCTGCTTCTCGCCGACGAGCCGACCACGGCGCTCGATGTGACGATCCAGGCGCAGATCCTCGAGCTCCTCCGCGACCTCCAGCGCACGCGCGGCATGGGCATCATGCTCATCACCCACAATCTCGGCGTCGTCGCCGAGAACGCCGATGTGGTGTGCGTGATGTATGCGGGCCGGGTCGTCGAGTATGCGCGGGTGTTCGAACTCTTCGACAACCCGCTGCACCCCTACACGCGCGGCCTCTTCAACTCGATCCCGCTTCTTCGCGAGCGGAAGCACCGCCTGACGACGGTCGAGGAAGTGGTGCAGGACCCCGCGCAGTTCAGGCTGCCGGGCACAGAGGGCGACCTGGTGCCGTGGTGGCCCGATGCGCCGAAGGGCGTGCGGCCCACGATCGCGGCGGGACGCGACGACTACGCGCTGGTGCAGGTTGCGCCGACGCGGTGGGTCGGGTGCTTCAACTCGCCATGGGTCGAGTCGCACTCGAGCCCGCGGCCTGATCTCGACTACCGCCGCGAAGACGCGTGATGCGTGGTTGAGCGGCGCGACGTGTTTGAGCGGTCGCGGCGTGGTTGAGCGGTCGCGGCGTGGCTGAGCGGTCGCGGCTGCG
>JBILDS010000205.1:0-5803 GCA_044352505.1 Phycisphaerales bacterium | reverse complement strand
ACGCGGAACACGCCGCCGTTGACGCCGATGTCCTCGCCGAGAAGCACGATGTTCTCGTTCTTCTCCATCTCCTGGATGAGCGCGAGGTTGATGGCCTGGACAAGGTTGAGGTTCGCCATGGAAGTGTCCGGATCTGTCGGGTGCGTTCGGTCGTCTGTCGCTCGGAAGAACTTGCGCCCAGCGGCGCGCAGCTGCGTATCAGTGATGCGCGGCCTGCGCCTCGGCTGCCATCTGCCGCGCGCGCTCCTGCGCCTCGGCCGGAAGCTGCGACGGGTCCTGGCCGAGCGAGTGGGTGTGCATGGTGTCGCGCTGCGCTGCGAGATCGGCGGGGATCTCGGCGTACATCGAGTCGAAGAAGTCGGCGCGGTGCGGCGCTGCGATGCCCTCGGCGCGCGCGACGGCGTCCGCGTTCTCCTTCTCGATCCTCTCCGCGAGCGCGGCTTCCTTCGAGTCATCCCACAGCTTGCGGGCGACCATGTAGTTGCGCAGGCGGATGATCGGGTCGCGCGCCTTCCACGCATCGACCTCGGCCTTGTCGCGGTAGCGCGTGGCGTCGTCGGCGGTCGTGTGGTCGCCGAGGCGGTAGGTGACCATCTCGACGAAGCACGGCAGACCCGTCTGGCGGGTGTACTCGACCGACTTCTTCATGGTGTAGACGGTCGCGAAGAGATCGTTGCCATCGCACTGGAGGCACGGCATGCCGTAGGCGATGCCGCGCTGGGCGAAGGTCGGCGCAGCGCTGTTGATCTTGGACGGGGTCGAGATCGCCCAGAAGTTGTTCTGGCAGACGAAGACGACCGGGATCTTGAGGTTCGAGGCGAAGTTGCAGGCCTCGTGGAAGTCGCCTTCGCTCGAGGCGCCGTCGCCGAAGAAGGTGCAGGCGATGCGATCGAGCCCCTGGTAGCGCGCGGCCATCGTGAGGCCGGCCGCGTGGAGCATCTGCGTTCCGAGCGGCACATAGATCGGCGTGACCCAGTGCGGCTTCGGCATCGCGTTGCCGCGCTCGTCGCCCATCCAGTGGAGGAGGATCGCTTCCTTCGGGACGCCGCGCCAGAAGAGGCCGCAGTTCTCGCGGTAGCAGGTGACCATCCAGTCGTCTTTGCGCAGCACATAGGCGGCGCCGAGGCTCGTCGCCTCCTGGCCCATGTTCTGCGGGTAGGTGCCCATGCGGCCCGAACGCTGCAGACGGAACGCGACCTGGTCGAGCTGGCGGCACGACGACATCGCCTCGTACAGCTTGACGAGGTCGGCGTCGGGGATCAGACCCTTCCCGAGCTTCTCGTCGAAGTTGCCCTTCTCGTCGAGAATCGAGATGTGTTCGATCTTGGTTTCGTAGGCGGTGGTGATGGGCATGGTGGACTCGAGAAGGGACTGCCTGAAAGAACTGCCTCGACCAGTTGCGGCTGACAACGCGTGACGCCAGACGGCCGACGGCCTTCGGTGGGCGAAACGCCCCGAAACACCGCCGTCCGACGGAATCCCGTCGCGGTCGGCGAGTGTAGCAGCGCCCCCCCTCCGCTTGCCCCGCGCGGATCGCGCGGATCGCGTGGATCACGTGCCGGAGCCACCGTTCGCCCCTTCCGACTCGAACCCTGCCGCCGCCGACCTCCCATGCGTCCGAGTAGTGCTCGCCAACTCACCCCTACTCGACCAACACCACCCACGGAGGCTCACGGAGCGCGCGGGCGAGACGGCGGTCGGAGGTCAGGAGTGGGAGCTGACGATCCAGCGCGATCGCGACATACACGGCGTCGTATGCGCCCACTCGTTGAAGCACGAGATCCGCGACGACCCGATGCGGTGTCGCTTCCCATGGAACCCGCTTGAACGGGATGTTCGACACGCTTGCGAGCCCGACAGCGAGATCCGAACGATCCTCCAGCCGCTTGCTGAGCGATGAAGCGATCTCTCCGAAGAACACCTCGGGTACGACAAAGCTCCCCTCGGGCGACCCGAGAATTGACTCGAGCAGGCGATCGGCATCGATCGAACGCTGCTCCGGGATCAACCACTTGGCGGCCACCGAAGCATCGACGACGCCGGGCGAGATCCACTTTGAGTTTGCAATCATGTCCTTCCCTCCGCCGCGTCGAGAATCTGCTGGGTGCGCTCCTCACGCAGCCGATTGATCAGTTCCGCCGCGGTTTCGACTGGAACCCCCTCGCCGCGCGCCTTCTTCGCCGCGTCGTCTCGCGCGATCGCCTCGCGCACGCGACGAATGTCCGCCAGGATCTCGGCGCCGCGTCGCGCGCGTTCGTCGCGTTCGATGTCATCTGCCGATCGGTCGTCGTTCTTCATCCGATACCTCCTGAACTCCTCGAAAGGAATCACCGCCGCCACCGGCTTTCCGCGCCGAAGGATGAGCGTGTAGCCGCCGTGCCGCCGCACGCGGTCGACCTCCGTGCCGAGCGCCGCACGCAACGCCGCCAGCGGCAAAGCCCGCGCGCCGTCGAGGATGCCCGTCTTCGACGGGCGCTCGCGCTTCGCACCCGACTTCGGCTTCTGCTTCTGCTTCGGTCGCGCCGTGGACTTCAACTTCGCCCCGTCACGCCGCGACGTGGCCCCCGACGTGGCCCGCGACGTAGCTCCCGATTTCGCTCCCGATTTCGCCCCCGACTTCGCCCCCGACTTCGCCCCCGACTTCGCCCCCGATTTCGCCCCCGACTTCGCCCCCGACTTCGCCCGTGCTTTCTGCTGGTTTGCCCGCTTCTCTGCCGCCATAGGTTCGACTCCTGAACTGTACAACTCCAAGTGTACACTTCAGTTTCGGCGCGATCGCGAACTGCGACGCATTTCCACGAAGATTTTTCGCCGCCGAACAAGAGAGGTCTCTCACGGAGGCACGGAGCTCACGGAGACCAAGTCTTTCAATCGGATCGCGGCGCGCGGATCAGGAAGCGGAAGAGGACTGATCGCACCGTTCCTCATCCGCCCCTCATCCCCGCGCGCGCTCCTCCCCGTTCCCCATCTTCCTGCCTCCTCCCCATCCACGCAGACAGCGCACGCCTTCCCCTGCTCTCCGTGCCTCCGTGCCTCCGTGAGAAACCATTGATGCGCATCAGCCGCACCACGAACGCGCGCACAGCCGACACCTAGACCCGCGCCGCGCCCTCAAGCGCCTGCGCGAGATCCGCGATCAGATCGCGCGGATCCTCAAGCCCGATGCTCAGCCTGAGCAGCGTGCCGTCGTTCGACGCAGCGTCGGCAAACGCCGGCGCGATGCGCCAGCCGCGGATGTCGCTCGCGACGACGAGGCTCTCGAACCCGCCCCACGAGAAGCCCATGCCGAAGTATCGCAAGCCCTCGAGAAACGCCTTCGTATGCGCGCGGCCCGCGGGATGCGCCCGCAGCACGCATCCGAATAGTCCAGTCGAACCCGTGAAATCGCGCTTCCACAGCGCGTGATCGGCGTGCGACGGAAGCGCCGGATGCAGCACGCGCACGATCTCCGGCCGTGACTCGAGCCACCGTGCGACCTCGAGCGCGCTCTCCTGATGACGCGCGACGCGCACCTCAAGCGAACGCAGCCCGCGCAGGCAGGTCGCGCAGTCGTCGGGATGCGCGTAGTGCCCGTGCGCTTCAGCCGCGGTCTTCACGCGCTTCCACCACGCGTCGTCGGCGCAGGTGACGGCGCCGAGCAGAATGTCGCTGTTTCCCGACTGGTACTTCGTGAGCGCGTGAATCACGAGGTCGACGCCGTGCTCGATCGGACGGAAGAAGAGCGGCGTGGCCCAGGTGCTGTCGATGATCGAGGTGATACCGCGCGCACGGCAGATGCGCGCGATCGCGGGCACATCCTGGATCTCGAAGGTGAGCGACCCCGGCGACTCCATGAACACGACGCGCGTGTTCGGCCGGACGAGCGCGTCGATCGCGTCCCCCGCACGCGGGTCGTAGAAGGTCGTCTCGACGCCAAGCTTCGAAAGCACCTGCGTGCACAGGTACCGCGTCGGCCCGTAGCACGAGTCGGTCATCAAGAGGTGATCGCCCGCGACGAGCGATGAGAAGAGCGCAACCGACACCGCCGCGAGCCCGCTCTCAACGACGACCGCGCCCGCTGCGCCATCGAGCGACGCGAGCATGCGCTCGAGCTCGCGCGAATTCGGGTTGCCGATCAGCCCGTAGGTGTACGGCCCCGTGCGCGTGTTCGCCGTCATCGCCGCTTCAAGTTCGTCGAGCGTTTTGAAGAGCACAGTCGAGCCGCGATGGATCGGCGTGTTGACGAACCCGCGGTTCGCGGCCGGATCACGCGCGGTGTGCGCGAGTCGCGTGCCGATACCGCGAGGGTCGTGGTTGCCGACTGAAGAACCGTGTTGGTGATCGCTGGTCACGCGACCAAGGTAGCTTCTCGACACGCCGTGCGAATCGCACGCGATCGGTTCTCCGGCGTCTGACAAGCGCATGCGCTGCCGTATCTCTGCACGCGCGTCATCTGCGTTTAGTTCACAATCGGCCACAACACGATGCTCTTGAACTCGATGTACGCGCCCTCGCTCTGCAGCGCGATGCGGCCCTTGTTCACTTCGACATCTGTTGCAACGTTCTGCAAAAGCCCGTTGACCCAGAGCTCAACCGTGCCGCCGTTCACCACAATGCGGTACTTGTTCCACTCGCCCAACGGCTTCTCGTTGGTGTCGTGCTTCTTGACGGTGCGTCGGCCTTCAGTGCGCTTCGAATCGGTCTTCGCGACGTAGTCGCCGATGTTCCAGAAGTCGCCGGCGTTCTTCGAGTGGAGCTGCGCCTCCATCGACTTTGGCCACACGGTGTCATCACCGATGGTGCGGAGAAGCACGCCGGAATTGCCAGCGCCCTTCGCGGGGTCGAAGCGCCACTCGAGCTCAAGCACATAGTTGTCGTAAAGCTCTTCGGTCTGGATGTAGCCGATCGGGTTTCCGGCGCATTGAAGAACACCGTCCTTCACGCTCCACACCGAGATTGGATCCTTGCCGTCCTTCGCGAGATCCGGCACGAACGCCTTCCAACCACGCGTGTCTTGGCCGTTGAAGAGCTCGAATCGATCGCCAAGTTTGAGTGGCTTGGCATCATGCGTAAACGGCGCGCTCGTCGAGGAAATCTTCGGGGAACTCGCCCCATCGCTCTTCGGCGCACCTTTGGTCGGCGCCTGCTGCAGTGCCGCGAGAAGCGGAATGCTTGCAAAGGCAGAGAGAACGAGAAGCTTCGTGATCATGGATCCTCCGGTCGGGCGTGCACTGTACCGGCATCACGCCAGATCGCGAGAGAAGCGCTCGAACCAATCCAGCGGTTCCCGGCGCGCTGCACGGATACGCGGGCACTCCTGCTACGCCACCACAGCCTGCGCGTCGCCACGACAGTCGCTGGCGGCCACGTAGCCGTCGGCCACGCGGCGAATGCATTGCGCGCGGCCGAAACTGATCGATTTCTCGCCCGCGATCTTCACGGCGTGGCCGCGACGCGCGAGCTCGGTGAGCGTTTCTGAGGGGAACCCGGGCTCGACATCGAGCGTGAGCCCGTCGCTCACCTGCCAACGCGGCGCGTCGAGCGCGGCCTGCGGGTTTGCGCGGTGATCTTCCATCCGCGACGCGATCTGCAGCTGCCCCTGCGGCTGCATGTAGCCACCCATGCATCCGAACGCGACATGCGGCCGCGCCTTGCCCGACGCCGCGTCGCGCGTGACGAGCAGGCCGGGAATGATCGTGTGGTACGGCAGCTTCGCGGGCGCGTACTCGTTCACATGGCCCTTCTCGAGCGTGAAGCACGCGCCGCGGTTGTGCATCGCGATGCCGGTGCCGGGAATCACGATCCCCGAGCCGAATCCCTGGTA
>JBILDS010000204.1:0-5832 GCA_044352505.1 Phycisphaerales bacterium | reverse complement strand
CAGAACCTAGCTCCGCCTGCGCACCCACATCGCGACGACGGTCACATCCGCCGGTGAAATCCCCGCAAGCCGGCTCGCCTGGCCGAGCGTGCGGGGGCGGAAGCGTGCCAGCGTCTCGATCGCTTCGCGACGGAGTCCGCGAATGGCGTGCGGATCGAGCGACTCGGGAATCGACACCGAGTCGTACTCGCTTTGCCTGCGAATCTCGGCGTTTTGGCGCACGACATAGCCTTCGTAGCGGACATCGGTCACGACGCGCTCGAGCAGCGCGACGGGCACATCGCCCACCGTGCGTGCCACGCGCTCGGCAAGCCACGACACCTCGACATCGGGTCGCTTCGCGAGGTCGAGGAGCCGCGCGCCGCCCTCGCGCATCTCGCCGAGCGCGCGCGTCACCGCGTCCTTCGCGCGCATGCGGTTCTCAAACGCCTCAAGCTGCGCGCGGCCGACGATTCCCCACGATGCACCGAGTGCGGTGAGGCGTTCGTCGGCGTTGTCGGCGCGCAACAGCAAGCGATGCTCCGCGCGCGAGGTGAACATGCGGTACGGTTCGCGCGGTGTGCGCGTGACGAGATCGTCCATCATCACGCCGGTGTAGGCTTCGTGCCGCGCGAGTCGCACGAGGTCGAGACCGCGCGTGCGCCGCGCCGCGTTCACGCCTGCAACAAGGCCCTGCGCGCCAGCCTCTTCGTAGCCGCTCGTTCCGTTGATCTGCCCCGCGAGAAAGAGCCCAGGCACACGCTTCGTCTCGGTGGTCGCGTCGATCTGATGCGGCCACACCATGTCGTATTCGACGGCGTAGCCGAACTTCTGAATCTCAGCGTGCTCGAGCCCGCGCATGCCGCGCACGATCTCCAGTTGCACATCGGCCGGAAGCGAGGTCGACACGCCGTTGAGATACACCTCGTCTGTGAAGAGCGATTCGGGTTCGAGGAACACATGGTGCTCGTCGCGGTCGGCGAAGCGCACGACTTTGTCCTCGATCGACGGGCAGTAGCGGGGGCCGCATTCCGCGTCGATCTGCCCTGAATACATCGGCGCACGATCAAGGTTTGCTCGGATGAGCGCGTGGATTGCCGCGGTGGTCGTAGTCTCGCGGCAGTCTGTCTGCGCGAGATGCGGGAAACGCCCAAGCGGCATCGCGCCAGGCGAACGGTCGCTGAACGCGGTCGGCACGGCGTCGCCGAGCGCTGGTTTCAACGCGTTCCAATCGATCGATCCGCGCGCCACGCGTGGAGGTGTACCCGTCTTCAGCCGGCCGAGTTCGAAGCCGAGGCTCTTGAGCGCGCCGCTGATCCCGCGCGCGCTTCCTTCGCCGATACGACCGCCCTCGTGCTTCTGCTCGCCCGTGTGCATGAGCGCGCGCATGAAGGTGCCCGTGGTCAACACCAAAGCGCGCGCCGCCAGCGCACGGGGCGCCGTCGCGCGAGCCTCGAGCGCAACCGAGTACGGCGGCTGCGCGATTGCGTCGCCTGCCGTGTTCGCCGCGATCGCCGCGCGATCCGCGCCCGTGCGCTGCGAACCCGCCGACAGCACGACTCCGCACGCTGCACCTTCCGCATCGCGCACAATCTCGTCGACCGTGCCCGCGATCACGTCGATCTCCGCGATCTCCGCGAGCAGGCGCTGCACCTCGGCGCGGTACGCGTACTTGTCGCACTGCGCGCGCGGCCCGCGCACGGCGGGGCCCTTCGACCCGTTCAGCACCTTGAATTGAATTCCAGAGGCGTCCGCCGCGAGACCCATGAGTCCGCCGAGCGCGTCGATCTCGCGCACCATCTGGCCCTTCGCAAGCCCGCCGATTGCGGGGTTGCAGCTCATCTGCCCAAGCCGAGCGGGCTCCATCGTGACAAGCGCCACGCGCGCGCCCGCGCCGAGCGCCGCGGCCGCTGCGCGTGCGGCCTCGGTGCCCGCGTGACCTCCGCCAATGACAACGACGTCGTAGCGGTCGGCATCGCGGAGCGCGGCGGGGGGGTTCTGGCAGTCGGAAGCTTGCATGATGGGCGCGCCGAGGTTCCGTCAGACAGAACCTAGGGCGCCAATCGTAGCCGCCGCTCCGCTACAATCGATGGCCTCCCGCCGCCTTAGCTCAATTGGCAGAGCACCTGATTTGTAATCTGGAGGTTGCCGGTTCGATTCCGGTAGGCGGCTTTCGTCGGAGGTCGATGGTTGATGGCTCGAACTGCACGTGTGCGCCTGTGGTCTGCGGGATTTGGGGTAGTGCTCTGCATGGCGCTTGCGCCGTGCACCGCGGACGCGCAAGTTGTGGTCGGAGGGAGTGAGCCCTCGCAGGTGGCCGCCGACGCGACGCGCGATGGTGCGGCCGATGCCTCTGCAGAGGCGATCGTGGTGCAACCCTCTGCGAGTGAACTCGATCCGTCGCAAGAGGCGGTGCTCTCCGCGGTGCGCGCGATTGAGTCGACCGCGTTTGGACAATGGCTCCGTGAACACCCTGTGGCGTGGAACGCCATCGCGTTCGCTGCGATCGTGGTGCTTGCGCTCGTGCTCTCGGCTCTGCTCTCGCGAGTACTTCGGGCCATTGTTCACGCAACGCTTGTCCGCGCGCACAAAGATGCGCTTGCGGCTGCAATCGACGCGGGCAAACTCTACGGCATCCTCGGACTTCTTCCGGCGCTGCTGCTTGCGGCACGCGCGCTTGGAGTTCTCGGCAATGCTGAACTTGTCCATCCGCTTGTCGGGTTGAACGCCGCAAACCTCTTCGTTGCGTCTGTCGTGATCGCTGGCGTGGTTCTCTTTGGTCGACTGCTCACAGTCGCCGACGAACTCTACAGCGCGCGCCCACAGGTGAACCGTAAGGGGGCGCTTGCGGGCTACCGCCAAGTTGCGATGGTTCCCGTGGCGCTGATCGGAATTGTGGCAGCCTCCGCAATCGCGGTCGGCAAGAGTCCGGTGGTCTTTCTCGCGGCAATCGGCGCGCTGGCGACTGTGCTTGGCGTCGTCTTCAAAGACTTCATCATCTCGCTTGCTGCGAACCTGATGTTGAACGCAAATGATGCGATCCGCGTAGGCGATTGGGTTGAGTTGAAGCAGCACGCGATTGATGGTCGGATCGCTGAGATCAAGACAACGGCGGTGCGCGTTCAGAACGCAGACGGCACGGTGCACACGGTGCCGATTTCGCGCTTTGTACAAGAGCCGTATCGCAACTTCCGTTCTAAGTATGGCTCACCCGGCCGTCGCGTTCGAAGGTCGATTCGCATCGATGCGCGCAGCATTCGCGCAATGTCGGCCGCAGAGATCGCGCGGCTTGAGCAGTTGGTCGACGGTGCGACGATCCTCGCGCGCGCCCGTGCGATGACGCCCGAAGGTGCCGCCGTGAGCAACCTCGCGTGCTACCGCGCAGAAATTGAGTCGCAACTCTCGCGTGACGTCGCGATCGACGGGTCGCTTCCGATTGCGCTCACGCAGGGTGATCCCGATCCGTCCGCGCCACCCGCGGGAGTCGCGCTCGACCTCTTGTGCTTCCTCAAGCCCGCGCCGTTTGCGGATCTTGCCGCGCGCGAAGGCGCGATTCTTGATCGCATGTTGGTAGAGCTTCCCGCACACGGACTTCGGGGGTTCCAGTCGGTCGGTGATCTCCCGGGGCTCGCGCAGTAGTCTTGCGTGTGGCGCCCAGCGTTGCCCATTGCGTAGCCTCGCGCCTGCTCGAGTTCCGTCACCACGCGCCTTCTCCGCCGCGCTTACGGCAGAATCGCTGCGCTCGTCGCCACAAGTTGTTGGGCAGGGTCATGCACCAAGATCGGCTCCGTCAGCCACGTTTCGTCGGCGTTGTTGTCGCTCTTTCCCCACACCGAAACCGCAACGACGATTGGATTTCCTGTGTGTGCGCCGAGAGGTACACGAATGGTGTGCGCATCGGTGTTCCACGCGGCTGGGCCTGAAGTTCCTGCTGCTGGCCCGAGGTCCTTCGCATGCACAACCTGACCGTTGACCGAGATGCGCACGATCGCGCCGTTTCCGTGCATGCGCTGCGCGTTGCGATAGGTCACGCTGAGCGAAGTCGTTGCGCTCGGAACACGAATGAGCTTCTCAAAGGCAATCTCAGAATCGCCCGTCGGGCCAACGAAGCGGAACGGCGTGAGATTCGTCGTGCCCGCAATTCGAAGTCCAACTTGATGTGGCGAGTTGTATGTGCCGCCCCGCTCGATGCCGGAACCTTCGATCACGTATCGCCCGCCGGCTGCGATCATTCCGAGCGATTGGTCAAGCGCAGAGGCTTGCGGCATACGTCGGATGAGGAGCGCCTCGCGCGGCCGCGGCATGTTGAGATCCATACGCGTACCGTTCGTGAGTGGTGCATTCCGTCGCACCACCGTGCCGTCTTGGGCGCGCACAATGACATCAACAAAGGTGGTTTTCGCGATCATGCCCAGCGTTGTCTCTCGCAGCGTTGCAGCGGGATTGGTTGAACCGAATGTCACCAGCGCGTAGTCGGGAGACTCGGTGTAGCGGGTGATCGTTGCGCCAGACGGGCAGCGATCAATCTGCACCACGCTGCCGCTTCCCGGAACAAGCGCGAGCGCGTAGTGGGCGTTCGGTTGAAGCCCCATGGTGCGGGTGCCTCTCCACGCAGGCCAACCGGCGACGCGCAGTGGCGAGTCGATGTTGGCTTGCCCCGTGACGCGTTGGTAGAGCGGCTGGCCGGAGGTTGTCACGAGTTCTTGCGTGCCGCCGCGAACGCGATAGAGATAGCGTGCGCCGCTCTTCGCGCGATATTGCGCCAAGACGTTCGGGTTTTTCGGCCAGTTGGTGAAGTCCGGTACAAGCCCGAGGCGCGCGAAGATCTGTGCGCGCTCAACCATGTGGCGCGCGAGTCCTGCGCGTGCTTCGAACGAGACTTCTGTAGCCTCGAGTTGCGCGAGACCGCCCAGAGCGTCTGAACACGCGACGACAGTCCACTTTCCAGGCTCGTCTTCCGCCGCGACGGTTGGCACCCACGCGCGCCCTGCGTCGCTGAAGAGAAGCGGTGTGATTGGACGGTGGCGCGTCTCCCACTTCTTGCGAAGGGCGGCGTCACCCCACGCTTGCGAGTATCGCATCGACCACATCGAAGCAAACGCGATGTTGTCCGGTGCAAACTCGGTCGCCATCGGCACGGGGTTCCGCTGCAACAAGTCTCGGAATTGCGCCCATCCACCCTGTGCGCCGAAAAGTCCACCAATCTCGCCGTTTCCGAAGTCGCCTGCGGTGCCGCCTGTGTCCTCGTAGTTCGCATCGGCGCCGGTTTCATTGCGCCAGCGAATCATCTGGTCGGTGTGGTACTGCCGCCACTCGGGCGAGAGTGGGTCGAGATACAGAATCTCGCCAAGTGCAGAGTTCGCAAATGTTTTTGGCTGCAATCCATACCCGCTGAGCGAGGGAACCTTTCGGGTGAGCGCGAAGTTCCCGATGCCATCACTTTGGAAGACGGGAGAGTTGTGATTCACGCAGAAGGTGTTCACATATCCCATCGTTTTGAAGCCGAGCGGACGGGCGCGTTGCACGAGTTCCGTGAACGAAGACCGCGGTGTCCAATCGGGAAGCGCGGCGTCGAACGAAGGCTGACGCGCGTTCCATTCATGGAGGAGCACGGATGATGGCTTGAGAAGCGCCGCAAGCTTCTGCAGGCTCTGTGGATCAGAGCCAACGCGATCGACAATCACGGAGATGCCATTCGGCCACGTGATGGATTTTCGCATGGCGATTTCGCTTGCGAAGGTTCGCGCGTACCAATCACGATACGGCATCATGGCGTTCGGCCAGGTTCCGCGAAATGCGCCCACGCGCCATTTTGCCTTGCGCGCCGCACGTTTTCCTTCGAACGGCATGCGG
>JBILDS010000203.1:0-5836 GCA_044352505.1 Phycisphaerales bacterium | reverse complement strand
TCGAAGGCGAGAAGATGTCGAAGTCGAAGGGCAACTTCTTCACGGCGCGCGACCTGTTCGCGAAGGGCGTGACGCCCGCTGCGCTGCGGCTCGAGCTCGTCCGCACGCATTACCGCACGAACTCGAACTTCACGATGCAGGGCCTGCGCGACTGCCAGCGCATGATCGACCGGTGGTGTGCGGCGCGGGCAGTGCTCGCCGAGCGTTCGGCGAGTCCGTCGCCGAATGCGGCGCAAACAGGACCGATGCAGACGGCGCTCGTCGAGTTCAAGGACGCGCTCGGCGACGACCTCAATCTCGCGCGCGCGATCGCTGCGCTCAACACCGCGATCGGCGAGACGCCGGCGGGGGACGCGAAGGCGGAGCTTGCCGCGCTCGATGCGATGGATTCGGTGCTCGGCGTGTTCGAACGCAACGCGGCGCTTGCGTCGGCTGCGGCCGATGACCTCGCCGCGAAGGTCGAGGCGCTGCTCGAGCGTCGCCGCGCCGCGCGTGCCGCGAAGGACTGGGCCGAGAGCGATCGTGTGCGCGACGAGCTCACGGCGCTCGGCGTGCGCATCAAGGACGGCCCGCAGGGAACGACCTGGGAACGCGCGGTCTGACGCGACGGAATTGTCGGAAATCTTGGATTGAGCGGCTTTGAATTGCCGATCTTGTTGCTATAGTGACAGCGTCAGCATCAAGAGCAGCGGAGCAATCCGCTCGGCAACCGAGTCCTGATCCGACCACGGTGCCAAATCGATGCGGCTCGAAAACGGCTCAAAAACAGCCAAAAACGAGCACAATCGAGGATCGCGGCAAACGCCGCCCCTGCTCTTGAATGTCTGACGCGGTGCGAATGGTTCATCCGACGCATGTGGCGTCGGCCGAGCGCACTGCGACAACCAAGAGTGCATCCAGAGCGATGCGCGTTTCATTCATCGGACCCACGAAAGGTCTGCTGGGGATCGCGCATCCGGCAACCGACCGCGAGGCACGGTGCCAGATTGATGTGGGCGACGCCGATCGGCGCGTCGTCAACCTCGCGCGCCACGCGCATCGCTTTGGGCACTCGCTTTGGCCTCGAAGGCCAAGGAGCGTGTGCCGTGACCGCGATCGACCCGGGAACCGAGCAGGCCAGCGCCCACAAGCAGGATGGGTTCATCACGCTCAATGCGCCCGCTGTGTTTCAGCTGCTGCTGTTTGGCCCGCAAGACGAGGTGCGCGCATCTGCGGCGCACGCGCTCGAGCCGCTCATCAACGCGGATCGGCAGCGCATCGAGTGCGTCGGTGCGGACTTCGATGCGCTTCCCCGATGGGAGCAGGTCGTTGGCCTTCTTGTCGCCACGATGACCGCGAGGTTCCCTGAACAAACCTCGTCGTGTGATGTTGACCTCGATCGTCCGCCGTCCGGACCGCAGCGGACGCAGACCAGGGAGTGCCCACCCCCACGGATCTTTCGCTACACAACGGATCCCGAGCTGCGCAGGGCGCCGTACCGCAGGGGCGTCGAGGAGATCGTGTCGCGCCGCGTCACCTACGCGATCGACACATCGCGCACCGCGGCACTCGAGTCATACGCGGAGCGGTCGTGGCTGGACCTCGCCGCGAACATGCCGAGCGGTGGGGTGCGCTGGTCGGTCGACGACGGGGCCTTTGGAATCTCGTTTGCCATTCCCTACAAGATCTTCCGGGGACGGCGCGGCTGGCAGCGCGTGCGCCTGTTGTCGCCAGATGGGAAGGTCGTCGCCGAGTCGAAGCGCGAGGGGAAGTGTCCGCTGAAGGGGTGGGAGCTCGACCCCGCGCTTCTGCTTCGCCTCCAGGCGGGAGCGCTGCAGGGATATGTGTTGGAGCGGTGGTATGCGGCGCAACGTCCGCATTGGGACCGACATTCGCGCGGCGTGGTGACGGTCGAGCTCGGCGCATCGATCGAGGATCCTCCGATCGTGATGATGGCCTACGGCCACGTCACGCAGCAGACCACGATCGACCGGCTCGCTGGCAACCGTCGCTTCCCGTTCCCGCTCCTCGGTGGCGCAACGCTTGAGAGCCTCGACGCGATCGCGCGCAGGATCGGGGTGTGGCACGGCGATTCGCTGCGCGGGTCGTTCACGCATCATCCACTGCGCCAGCGCTCGTGCATGGAGGCAGCCTGACATGAGTGCACATGAAATCGCGCTCAGTCGAGCAATCTCCGAAGTCGGCATGCGAGAGAACGCTGAGCTTCAGATGTATGAGTTCCGTCGGCCCCATCCGCGTCTCGTCGAGCACGCTCTGCTTGCGTACCCCGAGGCGTTCGGCGAGCGGTTTCGGCGGCACTTCGTGGGAGCCCGCGAGTGCGTGCTGCGGGATGGCGACGCTGAGTCGCGCGAGCGCATTCTCTCGGCGAAGCCCATTGAGAGGGCGGAAGCCGAGGTCGCGCGCGTGCGACGGATGCTTGAGGGTCGGCCGAGTGACGCGGAGCGTGCCGCACCGGCGCTCGTCTACGCGGGGAGCAGCGTGGTGATGGCGCTGGCACATCCGCTGCCGCACGGAAGCGGCGGCCTGTTCGCGCGCATGCAGCTCGCCCTGCATCCCGAGACGGTGACGGTGCGCGCCACGCGCATCGACGCCACGCCCGACCTGCTTCTGCGGTGGGCTGCGATCGGCCATGACTCGCCGCCGAATTCGGTGTGGGAGTGCAGCCCGCCGAGCTGGTTCGACGGCGTCCATCGACTTGCGATCGAGTTGACGCCGAATCCGCACGGATTCCACGAAGCGATCCTCGTCGCACACCGTGGCGCGGGTCGCGTGCTCGTGCCGCAGTTCGACCCCGACGCGCCGAGCCACGAAGTTGCGTGGAGGCGGACGAGCGTGATGCCGTCGGGATGGTCGTACCTGCACGGCGACCGGACGATGGGCTCGAGCCGACCGGTCTTTCCGAATGGCGCGCCTCGTCCCGTGGACGGGGTGCGTGTGCCCGACGACTTTCATTTCGCGATGTGCGCAGCGCTCACCTGGACGCTGTCGCTTCAGGACGCCATGTGGCTTCGCGATGCGCTTGACCGCCTTGCCAGCACCACGAACCAGAGACCAACACAAGGAGACGACACGCCATGACACCGTCACAGATCCGCAAGAACCTCAAGGCACTTTGGAACACCCGCTGGCCCGCATTCATCTGGGGCCCGCCCGGCGCGGGCAAGTCCGCGATCGTCGCGCAGCTCGCGGCGGAGCAGGGGCTCACGCTCGTCGACATCCGCGCGCCGCTTCTCGATCCGACCGATCTGCGCGGCATTCCCGCGGTGGTCGGCGACCGCGCAGAGTGGTTCGCGCCGTCGTTCCTGCCGCGCGAAGGTGCGGCGCCAGGCGTCCTCTTCTTCGATGAGCTCAACGCTGCGCCGCCGATCGTGCAGGCGAGCCTCTACCAGCTGGTGCTCGACCGCCGCATCGGCGAATACCAATTGCCCGACGGCTGGCGCATCGTCGCCGCCGGCAATCGCGAGCAGGACCGCTCGGTCGTCTATCGCATGCCCGACGCGCTTGCGAACCGCTTCGTGCATCTCGACTTCACCCCGTCGTTCGACGACTGGCGCGTGTGGGCGGTTGGCCGCAGGCTAAACCCGACGGTGGTCGCGTTCCTGTCGCTGCGCCGTGAGTTGCTGCACAAGGCAGGTGGCACGGATCGCGCGTTTCCAACGCCGAGGTCGTGGGAAATCGCGGCCGACATCCTCGATGCGTTCGGCGGGGAGTTGTCCGCCGACGAGGCGCTGGCGGGCGCCGTCGGAACAGGTGCGGCGATCGAGCTGCAGAAGTTCCGCCACAGCGAGCTGTCGTCGGCCGAGATCGACGCGGTGCTCGCCGAGCCAGAGAACGCGCCGCTGCCGACGAAGGCGTCGAGCCTCTATGTGCTGGTCAGCAACATCGCGCAGCGCGGCCGCGAGGAAGCGGTGCGCGTGATCGCCGGCAAGCTGCTCGCGCGGCTGCCGCTTGAGTTTGCGACGGTTCTTGCGAAGGACATCCTCCGCGAGCATCCGCTCTTCGTGCGCAACGAGAACTTCAGGGCGTTCGTGACTAAGCACAAGGAGGCGTTCGCATGACACTTGCGCAAGGCCGCATCTCACGCTTCACGCCGCCCGACGATCCGCGCGCCGACGCGGAGGAGATCGAGGAGATCGCGCGTTCGCGCGTCGAGCGCGCGCGCATCGACATCTTGCTCGAGCATCCGTACTTCGCGGCGGCGCTGCTTGCGATTCCGCTTCGGGGGACCTCGGAGACGGTGATTCCGCAGGCCATCGCAACGGACGGCGCGCGCATCGTCTACCGCTACGACCTCGTCGCGGCCATCGAGCGGCCGAAGGTCTGCCGACTGATTCTGCATGCCCTCGCGCATGTGCTGCTCAGGCATCCCGAACGCGGCGGCTCGAGGGAGTGGGGGCTCTGGACCACCGCGTGCGACATCGCGGTGGAGGAGCTGTTCGATTCGCTTGGACTCCGCGTCGTCGATCGTCCGTTCGACCTCGCGAAGTTCCGCGGGAAGTCGGCTGAAGAGATCTATGCAGGGTTCGAGGAGAGTCGACGCGCATCCGCTGCGGCCGCGCCGCCTGCGGTGCCTGCGCCTCTCGATGGCATGATGCCGCCGCTGCGCGAGTCGATCTCCGAAACGCCCGAGCACTCCGCGGCGTCCGCTCAGGGTTCCGAGGATCCATGGCCCACGATTCGCGAGGCGTTCGATCGCGCCACCGCGGACGCGACGGTGCCGACGCCGCGCGAAATCGAGCACCTCCGGCATGACTTCGAGAGCAGCATCGATCCCAACATCGGCATGTCGCAGGGCCGAACACCTGGGAACGGCAGCGCGGAGATCGACGCCGCTCGCGAGCAGCTGTGCTGGCGCCAGAAGCTCGCGCGATTCATGCGCGAGCCACTCGAACGCGAGTGGTCGTTTGCGCGGCCGAACCGCAAGCATCTCTGGCGCGGGCTCTACTTGCCAGGGCCGACCGCGATCGAAGGCGGGAAGTTCGTCGTGGCGATTGACACTTCGGGATCGATGTCGGACCGCGCGCTGTCCCTTGTGCTCGGCGAGGTCGATGCCATCCGCCGCAGCTGCGCGTGCGAGCTGACGGTGCTGCAGTTCGACGCGACGATCCATGCGAAGGCCGAGTTCTCGCGGTGGAGCGAACAAGATGCGCAGATCGGCTCGACGAAGGCGATGCGGTTCTTCGGTCGCGGCGGAACCGACCTGCGTCTGCCGTTCACCTGGGCGGAGAACGAGCGTTGCGCTGGGCGCAGCATCTCGGCGCTGATCGTGTGCACGGATGGATACGGCCCGTTGCCGCCGCGCGCGCCCGAGGGATTGCCCGTCCTCTTTCTTCTGACGCGGACCCACTCGGCGCCCGCGTTCGGAGAGCAGGTTGTGCTCTCGGGCTGACGGATTCGTTTGCGGTTCGTGGCGCACGAACGAAGCGCTGCGTGTTGCATGCAGCGCCTGAAATCTGCAAGTGCAGGCACCCGACCATAGACCGCGCCTATGACACGATTGCGCGGAGAAAGCGAGAGCGTTCGATGAGCTGGAAAGAACAGAGGAAGATTCTCGAGGCGTTAGGGGTGTCGGTTGCGGAGAATCCCTGGTGGGCGAAGGGCATCTACGGAGCGACGCTCGTGCCGCAGCGCGCGCCGGCAGATACGGAGGCGACCCAACGTGCGTCGGCGGACGCACCGAAGCCGGCCGACGCGGCTCCCGAGGACGACGAAGCGCGCATCGAAGCTGAGCGCGAGCGGGAGGAGGAGCGCAACGCGGCGCGCCTCCGACGATTCGGCGAGGGGACGATGGTCCGCATCTCCTCGAGGTTCCTGCAGGATCTGCTTGATGGGAGGT
>JBILDS010000202.1:0-5854 GCA_044352505.1 Phycisphaerales bacterium | reverse complement strand
TCTCTTCTTCGGCGCAGGGAGCGCCGCGACGGGGATCGCCGATCTCGTCGTCCAGGCGATGATGCAGCGCGGTGTGTCGGAACAGGATGCGCGCGCGCGCATCTGGCTGATGAACTCGAAGGGCGTGGTCGTGAAGGAAAACCCCGGCATCCAGCCGCACCAGCAGGCGTTCGTGCGCGAGGGCGAACTTCTCAAGACGCTGCCTGAGGCCGTGCGCGCGCTGAAGCCGACCGTCCTCATCGGAACGAGCACGCAACCGCAGACCTTCACGCAGGAAGTCATCGAGGCGATGCGCGCCCACTGCGAGCGACCCGTGATCTTCCCGTACTCGAACCCGACCTCGAAGTCGGAATGCACGGCCGAGCAGGCGTGGATCTGGACCGACGGCGGCGCGATCTTTGCGTCGGGCTCGCCGTTCCAGCCGGTCGAGCTGAACGGACGCATCCTCGTGCCGGGGCAGGGCAACAATGTCTACATCTATCCCGCGGTCGGCATGGCGGTCTACGCAACCGAAGCGACTCGCGTGACCGACGAGATGTTCCTGAAAGCGGCGGAGGCGCTTTCCGCACGCACAACAGAGGCGGAGCTCTCGGTGGGCCTCATCTATCCTCCGCTCGACCGCATCCACCAGTCGGCGGTCGCCGTTGCGGTCGAGGTGGCGGAGCTCATCTTCGACCGCGGGTTCGCGCGCGTCGAGCGCCCGCGCGACATCAACGCGTGGCTACGCGCGAAAGTGTATGACCCCGGGTACTGAGCGACTCCGGCATCACGCGCGCCACTCGGCCTGCGCGTACGCCGCTCGTTGCGCGTCACACGGCGAGCGGATCTTGCTGCGACTTCTTGCGCGCAAACAGCGCGCCGATTCCGCCGACGAGCAGCAGCACAAGACCACAGATGGCGCCGCATCCGCCGGCGCCACCAATCGCGGCGGCGCCTGCGGCCTTCCCGAGTTCTTCGATCTCGGCTGCCGTGGCGGGCGTGGCGAGGATCGCAGCGGGCGTGGTGCCATCGGACGCTTGAACCTCGATGGTGTAGATGCCGTCCGCTGGAATCTCGCAGAAGCCGAAGAAGTAGAACGGCTCGTTGCCGCGCCGCGGTGCTTGATTCGGTTCGATCTTGATCGCTGTTCCGTCGGCGTCGGTCACCGTAAACGTGTATGTCACGTTCGCAGGTGGTGTAGGAATCACCTTGTCTTCCACTTCACCATCTGGCGAGAGGATGAACCCAGCGCCACCAGCCTTGAGTTCCACCTCGAACGTGCCCGGCGCTTCGAGCGCGGTCGAGTTCGCGGCAAATGCCTGCACGGAATTGGCCGCGTCTTGGATAGCCTTGGTTGGGTTCGACACAAAGAAGGCGATCGTTCCTCCGACGAGGAGCAGAAGGCCGATTACGGCGAGACCGACAAGCGTCATGAGGAGGCAATTGCCACGGCGAAGGTTGGGGGTACGGCGCATGGGCGGGAGCCTACCCGATGCGGGCGGACGTTTGGCGTGGGTAGCCTTGGGGCAGAGAAACTTCACTCATCTCAGAGCCCAGATCGCGACGAATTGGGGCCGGGTGCCGATCATGCGATTCCGCGCTTTCTGCCGATGTTCGCCGTGGGTACTCCGGGGCTCGCCGCAGCCGCTTCGGGGTCGTCGCGCTCCAGCGCTCGGAGGTCGACGGCGGGCTTGGCGATGGCTGAACCAACACAAAGGAGATCACCAATGCACACCCATCCAACAACCCCAGAAGAGTGCGCCATGCACGCCACGTGTCGGGACGGAGTTCGAAGCTGGAGCAGATTCTGGCGCGCGCTGCGGTTCACACCGCTCTTCGTCTCGCTTCTTTCGATTTGGACTGTGTTTGCAGGCGGTTGCGCAACGGTGCCGGAGACGGGTCGCACGCAGTTCGTGGCGCTTTCTGCATCGGCCGAGCGAAGCCTCGGCGAGGCCGCGTTCACGGACATGCTGTCGGGCGCGAAGGTTGTGACGAGTGGATCCGACTTTGAACGTGTGCAACGGGTGGGGCGGCGCATCGCGGAGTCGTCCGTGCGCCGCTATCCGCAAGCGTGCGCGGAGTTCGACTGGCAGTTCGCGCTCATCGACACGCCTGAGGTCAACGCGTGGATGCTTCCAGGCGGGAAGAGCGGCGTGAACACGGGGCTCCTAAAGGTCGCCACCAGCGACGACGAGCTTGCGGTCGTGATGGGTCACGAGGCAGCGCACGCGATCGCGCGGCACGGCGCGGAGCGCATCTCGCGTGGAATGGCCGCGCAGGTCGTGTTCGGCGTCGCGGCTGCGAGCGGGGAGGTCGACCCTGCGCTCGTCGAGGCGACGGCCGTTGCCTACGGCGCGCTTGGCGAGACGGCGTTCAGCCGCGGCGAGGAGAGCGAGGCGGATCACATCGGGCTTCTTATCGCGGCCGATGCGGGCTATGACCCGCGCGCTGCAATTGAGTTCTGGCGCAAGATGGGTGCCCTCGGCGGCGCGAAGCCGCCCGAGTTCCTGTCGACACATCCAAGCGATGAGACGCGCGCCACGCGGCTTGCGCAGCTGATGCCGCAGGCGCTCGAGGTCCATCGCCGCGCCAAGGAAGCGGGACGCTGAATGGCTGGCGCCGCGAAGGCACCACTCGCCGTGTCGATCGAAGGCGGTGTCCTGCGCGTTTCGCCCGAAGGGCCGCTCACGAGCGAGACTGTGGGATCCATGCGCCGCGCGCTTGAGAATGCGCTGCCTGCGCGGCTTACAACGCCTGTCACGCTGGATCTTTCCCGCGTCGAGGCGCTCGACGCCTCGGGTGTCTCTGTCGCGGTCTTCTTGTTTAGGCTCGCATCGGCGGCGGGCGTCGGCTTCACGCTTGATGGCGCGGACAAAGACCGCAAGCTGCTCGTCGATCTCGCGCTCCGCGGGCAGGAGCCGCAGTCGCCGCCCGCACCTATCGGCGTCGTGCGTGGGCTCGGCGTGGCGGGCATCGACATCTGGCGCGGGCTCGTCGACCTCGTGCGCTTCATCGGGGAGATCGCGCTGGTTCTCGCCGCGATCGCGCGGCGGCCGCATCTCCTGCGCGTTCACGACACGATCTCTGCGATGGCGCGCCATGGGTCCGACGCGATCCTCGTGGTGGGGCTCCTCGGCTTCCTGATCGGCGCGATCATCGCCTTCCAGACCTTCGACCCGATGGCGCGCTACGGCGCGTCGCTCCAGGTCGCGGATGTCGTCGCCGTGTCGGTCGTGCGCGAGCTCGGGCCGCTCATCACGGCGATCATCCTCGCGGGCCGCTCGGGCAGCGCGTTCGCGGCGGAGATCGGCACGATGAAGGTCACGCAGGAGCTCGACGCGCTGCGCACCTTCGGCATCGACCCCGTGCGTTTCCTCGTGATTCCTCGGCTGATCGCAGCAACCGTGGTCACGCCCATGCTCGCGGTCTACGCGTCGATCCTCGGCGTCGCGGGCGGCTTCGTCATCCTCGGCGCGGAGGGCTTCACGCTCACGCAGTACCTCGACCAGGTGCGCGCAGCGCTCACGGTGGGCGGGTTCCTGCAGGGCCTCGCCAAGGCAGCCGTGTTCGCGATCCTCGTCTCGGCGATCGGCTGCCTCGCGGGCCTGCGCACGGGGCAGGGGCCGGGCGCCGTCGGCCTCAGCACCACGCGCGCGGTCGTCGCGGGAATCGTCGCCATCATTCTCGCCGACAGCGTGCTCGGCGCATTCTTCTACGCGCTCGACATCTAGGCCATGCTCGATATCTGACCAATGCAGGAGTCCACCGCACATTTGCCGCTTCATGCGCCGCTTCACGCGACGCCGCCCGCACGGGAGGCTGCGATGTCGCTGCGCGGCGTGACGATCGGCTACGGCAGGCCGATCGTCGAGGAGATCGACCTCGATGTCCTGCGCGGCGAGATCCTCTTCGTGGGCGGCGGCTCCGGCTGCGGGAAGACCACGCTCCTCAACTGCATGACAGCGCTCTTGAAGCCGCTCGCGGGGTCGATCACGCTCGACGGCATCGATCTCGTCACGGCCGATCGCGAGACGCTCACGCGCGCGCGGCGCCGTTTCGGCGTGATGTACCAACTCGGCGCACTCTTCGGCGGAAAGACGCTTCTCGAGAATGTGCGGTTGCCTCTCGAGGAGTTCACCAATCTCAACGACGACGCGATGGACGATGTCGCGCGTGCGAAGCTCGGGCTCGTCGGCCTCGGCGCGCACGCGCACAAGCAGCCGTCGGAGATCTCGGGCGGCATGCAGAAGCGCGCTGCGATCGCGCGTGCGCTCGCGCTCGACCCGCCGATCGTCTTCCTCGACGAACCAAGCGCGGGCCTCGACCCCGTGACGAGCGCTGACATCGACGCGATGATCGTTGCGCTCAACCGCATGCTCGGTACGACCTTCGTGATCGTTTCGCACGAGCTCGCCAGCATTCTTTCGATCGGACACCGCTTCGCCATGCTCGACGGCGCGCGGCGGAGACTTGTGGCGCTCGGGCCGCCCGCCGAGCTGCGCGACCGTTCCGACGACGAGTGGGTCCGTCGATTCCTCAACCGAGTTCCCACGCAGGAGGCCTGATGCACGCCATGCACGCACGAACGACGAAGAACGCGCGCCGCGCCGCAGCGCACAGATCTTGCGGAGGCGCACGATGAGCAGCACGCGCGAGCTCACGGTCGGCGTCTTCGTGCTCGCCTCGACGGCGCTCGCCCTCGGCGGCGTCATCGCCATCGGCTCGGGCACGCTCTTCAAGCACACGGAGACGATCGAGACCTCGACCACCGACTCTGTGAACGGGCTGCAGATCGGCAGTCCCGTCAAGTATCGAGGTGTACCGATCGGCGAGGTCAGCTCGATCAGCTTCGCGGACAGGCTCTACCCCGCGGGCGCAGACGACTTCGACTTCGCGAGCCCCGTCGTCATCCGCATGAAGGTGCGGCTCGATGTCTTCGGACCCGAACAGTCTGAGCGGTTCACGCAGAGTATCGGCGACGGCGTCACGCGCGGGCTGCGCGCACGGCTTACCTCTGCGGGCCTGACGGGCGGGCTCTTCGTCGACCTCGATCTCAACGATCCGACGTTGTTCCCGATTGCGAAACTGCCGTATGAACCGCTGTTTCCCTACATTCCGGCCGCACCGAGCAGGCTCGACCAACTCATCGACCGCATTCAAGTGATCGCGGCGAGTCTCTCCGAGGTCGACTTCTCCTCGCTTGGTGGATCGCTGCAGAAGACGGTCGACGACATCAACAACGTGGTCGAGCGCCGCGTGAACCCGATGTTTGCCGACGCGCAGGTATTCATCAAAGAACTGCGCGCATCAAACCAGCAGATTCAGAACATCCTTGCGGATCCGGCCATTGCCGCAACGCTCTCGAACGCATCCACCTTCACGGGCGATCTGCGCGATGTTTTCGGCGAGAGCAAGCAAGGCCTCAAGGATGGTCTCGCCGAGATCCCGGCCATGATGAAATCGGCGCGCGCAGCCGCAGACAGACTCGATGCAATTCTGCAGTCGGAGCGATTGCTGTCCATCTTGGCGAAGCTCGACGAGACGAGTGGCGAGCTTCCAGCAACCGTTGCGGAGTATCGCGCCATTGGCCAACAACTGCAGGAGTTCCTTGCGAGCGAGAGTTACGAGATGCGACAGCTCATCGAGGCGCTGCGAAAAACATCAGAAAATCTCGCGGAACTCACGGGAAGCGCGAAGACCGATCTTGGTCAGACGTTGTTTGGAAACCCGCCACCGAGGCTTGCTCCGGGCGAACCGAGTCGAACGCCGAAGCGATGATGCACTTCTGCGGTGATCTGTACGAACGAACGAATGACGACACGTCAGGACTCAACCATGTCACACGGATCAAAGGCAGCAGACATCGCACCCATCG
>JBILDS010000201.1:0-5858 GCA_044352505.1 Phycisphaerales bacterium | reverse complement strand
GGTGTTCACCACGATCGCGTCGGGGCGCTGGTCCTCGTTCACGAGCTCGAAGCCCGACTGCTTGAGGACGCCGAGCATCTTCTCGCTGTCGACGAGGTTCTTCGGGCAGCCGAGGCTGACGAAACTGACGCGGGCGATGTCGGGCTTGGTCGCGGTCATGGGCGGAGGCAGGGGCGATTCAGGGAATCGCGCAGTGTAGATCAGTCAGCGTGCGCCGCCGAAGCCATAAAGCCCGCGCGCTGCGATTTCGCGCCAGACCGCGTCGGAAATGCCGTCCGGACGCCCGCCGCGCGCGATTTCAGCCCGGAGTTCCGTCGAGGCGAGGTCGATCGGCGCGAGGTCGAGAAGCCACGACGGAGCGTCCGCGAATCCGGTGGTTCGGGCGAACTCGTCGAGGAACGCCGCCACCGCAGCGTGCGTGTCGGGTGGGCGAACCACGACCGCCGGGCGCGCGAGCTCGAGGAGTTCGCGCCAACGGTGCCAGCGCTCGATGCCGCGGATCGCGTCGCTGCCCACGAGGAAGCGGATCGCGCCGCGGAGCGATGGTGTGCGTTCGCAGAGCGCGGTCACGGTGTCGACCGTGTAGCTCGGTCCGGCGCGGTCGAGTTCGAGGCGCGAGAGGCGGATTTCGCCAGCGATCTCGACCGCGGTGTCGCCGCCGATCGCGCCGAACGCAGCGCGGCACATCGCAAGTCGCGACTCACCGTCGGCGGGGGGCGCGTCGCCCTTCAGCGGGTTGACGCGCGCTGGCATCACCACGGCGCACGGTGCGCGCAGCACTTGCATCGCGTCGACAAGCATGGTGGCGTGGCGCGCGTGTGGCGGGTCGAATGAGCCGCCGTAGAGGAGGAGCGGGTGCGCTGCGTCGCAGAGGTCGAGGGCGGGGCGCGCGCCGAGCGCGTCGACCGTGAACGACGCGTTGCGCATGGCGAGGCGCGAGCTGCGGCCAAGCGCGACGAGTTCACTGAGGAGTGCAGGGCGGCGGACGATTGCGGCGAGAATGCGCGCAATTCGCGTCTCGCCTGCGTGATCGACGAACGACGCGAGTTCGACAGGCAGCGCGTCGTTCGCTCCATCGCTGACACCGCGCACGATGCCCCAGCGCAGGCCGGCGGCCTCCGCGCACGCTGCGAACGTGTGGGATTCGAGATCGACAAGCTGCGCGCGCGTTGCGGTCGCGAGTCGCGCCTTCTCCTCGGGCGTCGCCGCGACGTGCGCATGCTCGACCACGCGCGTGGTGGGGTGAGGGGTGGTGGCGTAAGGCGTGGTGGGGCGAGCGATGAGGGGCGCGCGGAGGGGCGTCGACGAGCCCTCGGTCACGACCTCGCCGCAGGCGTGATCGGTGCCAGGGGCGAGGCGCGCATCGAGCGAACCCGCGAGGCCGAGGAGCACGACGAATTGGGGTTTTCGCACGGGCCAGCGGTCGCGTGCGGCGAACGCACGACGGATGGCGTCCGCGCCCGGGCCGGTCGTCACGACGGGGAGCTTCCCAAATCGCATGAACGCGCGGCGCTCGAAGCCAAGCGGGCAGAAGACGAGCGGGGGCTCGGCCGCTTTGAGGATCTCATCGGGTTCTGGCCCACGTTCCGGCATGCGCTGAGCGTATCGGGAAGCGAACTCGACAGGAGCGCCGCAGCCGCTATCATCTCCGCCTCACTCGCCGACACTGGACCGTCGGCTGGCTGGATTCATTTCCGAACGGCCCCATCGTCTAGCCTGGTCCAGGACACCTCCCTTTCACGGAGGTAACGAGGGTTCGAATCCCTCTGGGGTCACTTCAAGCACAACGGCCGCGGCTTCGCCCGCGGCCGTTGTGCTTGAAGTGACCGTGTCCCGCATGGGGCGGCGGTGCGGTTCGACATCTCGCACGGCGCGACCCGCCCCATGTGGTCCACAGCGTCTGCTCGCTCCTCGGTTGGTCGTGGTCGCCGCTGCGCTGCGCTTCACGGCGAGCACGACCGCCCTCGTCGGTCGGATCCGCGTCCGCTGCACGGCACGTGCCGTGCAGTGCCAAGAAGGTGCCTGGCACGTGACAGGCACCTTGGAACCGGCTCCACAAAGCGAGCGGTAGGTTGGGCTTACACACCATGCTGACAGTTGCACGGCACGTGCCGTGCAGGTGCCTGGCACTGCGCGGCACGTGCCGTGCAGCGGGGGTTGAATCCCTCTCGGGGTCACTTGAGATGGCTCATGACCCGGGGGGGCAGGAATCGCCGATTCCAGAAAATCCCATCTGGCATGTATCTCAATGGCCGTGGATCGCTCTCATGCCGCAGGGGGTCACGCGTGCGCGGTTGCGGACGCAGGCCCAGATAGGTCAACGCGCCGCACCCTCGCTGCGCGAACTCACTCGATTGGATTACCCATGCGCCGAACCCTCGCGACCACTCTTCCGACCGTTCTCCTCCTCGCGCCTTTGGCAACTGTCGCGCTGCTCGCAACGCCCGCAGTTGCGGATCGCAAGGCTGATCGCGCTGACGGGGATGCGCGCAACTCTTCGCTTTGGCGGGAGCGCGAGTCGTACAAGGCAAGCGATCCTGCGCGTCGGCTGAAGGCTGAGATCTCCCAGTCAAGTGGCCGCATCAACATCAAGTCGACTGCTGGCAAGGGAGGCGGTGCCGCATACGTTTCAAACTACAAGGTCGATTGGACTGACGGATTCACCGTCAAGTTTGAGAATGAGTTTCACGGCGCATCGACGGGTTCGAGTGTGAAGCAAGCGAACACCGGAATCGGTTTCGGCTTTGAGACCCCCTCGCAGTACGACGCAACGACCGGCTTCAAGACCGGAGTTCAAGTCGAGATTCGTCAGTCGAAGGTCGGACGCCGCATGCAGATCGTGGCGCGCCGTGATGGGGTCAACAAGAAGTGGTCGAACACCATCGCACTGCCCGCTGGAGTGCACGACTTCCGCACAGAGTGGGTCGTGCATCCAACGGCGCGAACCGTGCGACTGCGCGTGTTCTCCGCTGCAAACCCGTCGACACCGATTCTCCAACTTGCGGGTCTTGAGCAAGTCTTCTCAGGCCTTCAGTCGAAGGGCATGTATGTGTCGCTGTTCGGATACTCAAAGAACAACCTCGCATTCTCATCGAGCTTTGACGACTTTGAGTTCTTTGGTGACCTCCACAGCGATTCGAACGATTCGCAGTGGTGCGACTCAGACGACCACTCTGATGATGACGACAGTGGACATGGCAGCGGTCACGGGTCTGGGCCGGAAAGCGTTTCCGCGGAAGCGATCGCAGGCGCGGTCAACGCTGCCCTTGCGCTTTACCCTGACTCCGAAGTTCTTGAAGTTGAGGCGGAAGACGGCACCATTGAGGTCGTGTTGCCCAACGGTGCGGCATCGCTGCGGGTGCTTCGGCTTGATGCGACAACTTTCGCGCTGCTTTCATCGGTGACCCGCGCCGCCGATGCGGAAGATCAAGCCCGCATTGCGGCGCTTCCCACAGTGACGACGTTTGCAGACCAAGCCGCGCTCGCTGCAGTTGCGCTGCACGCAGGCGCGATGGTCAAAGAAGTCGAGCTTGAGTTCGAAGACGGTGGGCTTGTCTGGGAAGTCGAGTTGCAAAGCGCAACCGGTGGTGAGATCGAGGTCGAGATTCCAGCGCAGTAACAGACGAATCGCGCAGATCCACGTGTCATGATGCTCAAGGTCATGATGCTCAAGGCAGCGCGCGGCTACGCACCGCGTTCGCAAGCCCGGGCTGATAGGGCGACGGTTTCTCAGGTCCAGTTGTTGAGAAGCACAAGCAGGTCACTTGCGCCGGTGACTCCGTTGCCATCGATATCGGCTGCGGCCGTTCCCCAGGCATTCAGGAGCATCGTGAGATCGGCGGAGTTCACGTTTCCATCGCCATTGAGGTCGCCTGGACGACTGCACGACGTGCAGACGGCGCGTGCGGCTGTCGCGCACGCGTTGTCCCATTGAATGTCGCAGCAGAACGCATCAGCGGCGCAAATCGTGGTGCAGCACAAGGAGTTCGAGCACGAAGGGGTTGCGTGCGATGTGCAGCAATCGCCGGCAGTAGGCGCGCCGCACGCGTTCGCACACGCCGTGCACAGTTCGATTGCGCGCTCGACACAGGATTCGTCCCACTGCGACTCGCAGCAGAAAGGATCTTGTACGCAGACTGTACTGCAGCAGGCAGTGTTTGAACATGACGGCGTTGTGTTGGCAACGCAGCAACTTCCGCTCGAGGCCTCGCCGCAGCCAGGGCCGCAGACTCCGCAGACAAGCGATGCCGTTTGCGCACAGACGGTGTCCCAGGCCTCGATGCAGCACACGGGATCGACGAGGCAAATCGAAAGGCAGCACCGATCGTCGGCGCAGCCTGGGGTGGTACGTGCGCTGCAGCAACTTCCAGCCTGCGGGGTTCCGCATGCGCCGCCGCAGTCGCCGCACAAGATTTGTGCTCCCTGCGCGCAGGTGGCGTCCCACTCGGTTTCGCAGCAGAAACCATCGAGTGCACAGATCGCCTCGCAGCAAAGCGCATCGGAACACGAAGGCGTCGTGCGAGCTGTGCAGCAGTCGCCGCTTGCTGCGTCGCCGCAGCCGATTCCGCAGACTCCGCAGATTCCGCGGGCAGCCGTTGCGCACGTCGCATCCCATTGCGTGGTGCAGCAGAACATGTCCGCAGCGCATACGTTCTCGCAACACGTTGCGTCGTCACAGCGCGCGTTCGCATGGGCCACGCAGCAGGCACCGGTCAGCGGGCTTCCGCACTCGTCGCTGCAGGTACCGCAGTACTCGATGGCAAGTTCCGCGCAGGTGGTGTCCCACTCAACATCGCAACAGTAACTGTCGGCCGCACAAATCGGAACGCAGCACGCAGGATCGTCGCATGCGGGCGTTGGCTTGGGCGCACAGCAGTCTCCCGCGCTTGGATTGCCGCACCCAACACCACACACGCCGCACGAGAGTTGTGCGGCGAACGCGCACTTTGCGTCCCACTGCACATCGCAACAGAATGGATCGACCGTGCACAGACCCGTGCAGCAATCTGGATTGTTGCAACCGGGTGCTTGATGCGGCACACAGCAGTCGTCTTGCGCGGCCTCGCCGCACGGATCGGCGCACACGCCACAGAATTGCAGCGCGGTGGCCGCGCAGAACTGATCCCACTGACCATCGCAGCAAAACGCATCTTGCGCGCAGATGATCGTGCAGCACGGCGCGTTGGAACACGCTGGTGTCGTCTTCGGCGCGCAGCATGTGCCCGCTGCGGGGTTTCCGCAGCCGACGCCGCACACGCCACAGTTTGCTTGCGCAAGTGCCGCACACTGTGCGTCCCACTGCGTGCTGCAGCAGAACGGATCGAACGCGCAGATCGCTTGGCAGCAGTTGGGTTCAGAGCAGCCGCGGCCATTGTGGGCGAAGCAGCAGCTTTGCGGAACGCCGCACTGCGCGTGCGCGAGGTGTGGGTTGAAGAGGTTGAGGATTGCAACCAACAACACGACCAACAATGTGACGACGTGCGTTGGCATGCGCGCGAATGGGGACGGCAACCACGCGCGCGACGCCTCTGTGCGATGCCCTGTTTGCGCGCGCTGCGATGCTCTCAGGTTGTTCGGGCGAGCGATCATGGTTGACACGACGAACAGGAGTGTGCGCGCGGCTGATGGACGGCCATACATCAGCCGCAACAACGGCAGCGGGGTTCAACACAACGCCCCACCCAACAATGGCCAGGAGGCAATCTCATGGAGATCGAGCAGACTGATCCACCGCCAATATGTCGCAACTCGACCACATCACCAATGCAATTCGGGGATGAAGGATTTTTGCTCGAGTTCCCGGTCGCGCGTACGCCGGTGAAGTCGCGCGCAGGCGAGGAGCAGCGAAGTCGAGCGTC
>JBILDS010000200.1:0-5903 GCA_044352505.1 Phycisphaerales bacterium | reverse complement strand
CTTCTCTTCTCTTCTCTCTGCCTTGCTCTCTCGATCGCTTCTCGCGCGAGTGGTGTTCGCGTTCCCCTGATCTCCGTGCCTCCGTGCCTCCGTGAGAGACCCCTCAGAGAGAGACTCTTGAAACGCGTCAGCCACACCACGCACGCGCGCGGAGCATGCGACTTCGTTGTGGCCTCCGTGCCTCTGCGGGAATTCAGTTCCCCAACGTGCGCAGGATCTTCGGGTTCCCTCACTTCTTCGGCGACTTCGCTTGCGGATAGAGCAGCACGCGATCGTGGCAAAGAAGAAGCACATCATCTGCGCCGTCGCCGGTGACGTCGGCCACGATTGCCATGCTCGGCTCAAACTCGCGCGGCTCGCCGCGCTGGAAGAGACGCGATTCAAACACCGTGAAGCGCGTGCCCGGCACCAATCGACCCGACTCGCTGAAACTCAGAATGCCCATCGACTGTTCGCCAGCATCGAGCACAACGAGGTCGATGAACCCATCGCCATTCACGTCGCCCGACGCAATCTCATGGTCAACCTGTTGGGTGCGATCGCCGCGATAGCTGGCGAGCTCCTCAAGCGTCAGGCATCGGCCGTCGAGCTTTGCAATGGCGAAGCCGTCATCGCCCACAAGCATCACATCATTCGAACTTTCACCGTTGAACGCTCCAGTACGCACCGGGCCAAACTTGAATCCTGCAACAGCGTGCTCATCGGTCTGCGTCCAACGTCCTGCGTTCTCAGCGCCAGCTCCGCGCGTAAAGACGGCGAGTTCACCGTTCTCGCGATCGCTCGCCACGAGCGACTCACCGCGCACCGTCAGCGCCACAAACTTCGCGTCGGGGCGCTGCGCATTCATCTGCGCCACCACTTGCCACCCGGGCGGAGTCGCGCTGGGCGCGTAGCGGAGCGCGCGAATGAAATTGCGGTCGGCCACAACAAGTTCCTTTTTGCCGTCGCCGTCTACGTCGAACGCCACTGAGTTTCCGGCGTTCGCGGCCTGTGCCAGGCCAAACTGCGCCATGTCTTTCGACTCGCGCAGTTCAAAGGTCTGCTTGCCGTCCTTCTCAACCGCCTGCAACATCGCCATCGGTCGATCGGCTGTGAAGAGCAGGAGATCGGTCTTGCCATCTTGATCGGCGTCAAGATCGAGAATCGCGTCGGGACCCTTCACAAGCGACCCAAGCTTGACGACCTCGGGGGCAACGTCGGCCGCTTCTCCAACCGGGAGAAGTTCCATCTGGAAGTTGCGACCATCCTTCGTGATAACCGCAACGCGTGGGCCACTCTCAAGCCGCACGAGCGCAAGCACCGCCGGCACCGATCCAGGCGAGAGCGGCAGGGCAACAGGGAATCCGAGCGCGCCATCCTTCCACGTCGACTGCCCGACGACGCCTTCCTTCTCAGAAAGCACGAACACTTCATCGCCGGGCTTGCCGTCCACATTGCCCGCGACCACCGCATCGAGTTCAGCGAAACTCGGTTGCTGTACCCCCGGCTGCAGACCGCGGCCCCGAGACTGGCGGTACACCGTGACTGCGCTCGACGTGGGATCGCTCGCGAGTACGTCGGCAAGACCATCACCGTCGACATCGGCGATGGCGTAGGCGCGCTTTTTTCCGCCGCCGCTTGCGGAGAACACTTCAAGCGCTGCTTCGCGCGAACCGCCCGAATCTTCGACCAATTCCTCAACCACAAGGCGCTTTGACTGTCGCTCGATGCGCGCAAGGAGATCCTTCTTCCCGCCTGGGAGTCGGACTGCGGTGAGTTCGCGCAGCGGCGGCATTTCGAATCGACGCTGCGAACCGAGGCGAGCCGTGGTGCCTCCGGCCGATTGCTCCACACTTGCCAGCCACATGCGCACCGGCGCGGAATTGTCGGGCGCAACGCCTACGAGGTCGCTGTGTCCATCGCCATCGAAGTCGCCCACGACAAGCGCGACGAGAGGCTCGCCCGATCCGAGCGTCACCGGATCACCGAGCTTGCTTCCATCGAGTGGCCACACCGTCGCTTCCCCGCCCACAATCGCGGCAAGGTCGGGTCGCGCGTCGCCGACGAGGTCTGCAATCAGGAAGCCATCGCGCGACGTTGAGAGTCCCTTCTGCGGAATGCGACGCTCGACTTCGAACACGCCCGGTCGCGATTGACGCAGGAACACGATGGTGCCCGGCTGGCCTGCGTACACAATGTCGAGGAGCCCGTCACGATCGAAATCAAACGGCACCAACGCATTCACCTGGTGTGAGACGGGAATCTCAATCCGCTTGAAACGCCAGTGCGGCGGAACCTCGTTGATCGAGCTTGTCGGCTCCACGGGGTCGTCGGGAGACGCGCCTTCCTTCTGCACATGCAACTCAATGCGGCTCTTGAAGTTGTTGGCAACAACAAGATCGTTGGCGCCATCGCCGTTGAAGTCTCCGACAGCGATTGGGCCAGCTTTCGGATCGATCTTCACCACCTCGAGACCGTCAAAACCAAAGTAGGCCGCGGGGCCCTCGGCACCCTGCGCCACTGCCTGCGCAGGCGATCCCGCGGCAATGCCTGTGGCGAGAAGGGCGGTTGCGAGATTTCGAAGCTGAGCGGCCTCAGCGATGCACGTGATTGGGGTGGGTCGGCGCATGGGTGGAAGGTTTCGCGAGGACTTCGGATGTTTCGGAGTGTTTCGGCGTGTGTCGCCGACATGTCGTAGGTGCAATCTGACTCGCAGAATCGGAACTCGGTCGTTGGCGAGGGGCGCTTGAGAATCGCCCGTCGCGGCCGAATGTGGGGTGTATAGTACGACCTTCCCATGCGACCGACATTCAATCTTCCCCTCGTTCTCTCAGCGATCGCGGTGGCTTCACTGGCGATTCTTCCCACCGCGTCGGCCGATGTGGTGCGTCTCAAGAGCGGTGCGTCGGTCGACGGCACAGTGCTCAAGCGCACCGAGCGCCGCATTTGGGTTGACGTTGGCCCCGACGTCCTCAGCTTCGACATGAATGACGTCGCGAGCGTCGAGTCGGAGAATGCGCTGGCGAGTGTTGAGGTGCAGCAGGACACGCTGTTCTCGACGGCGCGCGGGCTCTCCGAACTTCCCGCACGTGAGCAGGCGAAGATTCTTGGTCCGGCGGTCATCAAGGTCTCGACGCCAGGTGGTCTGGGTTCGGGCGTGATCCTGTCGCGCGAAGGCCACGCGATTACGAACGCCCACGTGATCCAAGGTGAAACCAACATCCGCGCCACCGTGTGGTTCGCGCAGTCCGATGGCACTCTGAAGCGAACTGAGATTGATGACGTTGAAATTCTCGCGGTGAACAATCACCTCGACCTCGCGCTCATTAAGGTGAAGCACCCTGAGGGCAAAGACTTCATCTTCGCACCCGTGCAAGATGCGGAGAAACTCGAGATCGGACAGAACGTCTTCGCGATCGGAAACCCGCTCGGCCTTGAGCGCACGCTGACGCAGGGCGTCATCTCGACCACGCAACGAGACTTCGATGGTCTGACCTACATCCAGACCGATACGCCAATCAATCCGGGCAACTCGGGCGGGCCGCTCTTCAACACCAAGGGCGAGGTCATCGGCATCACCAACATGGGTATTCTTGGCGGCGAAGCACTCGGCTTTGCTATTCCCGCGCGGTACGTGAAGGACTTCATCCGCAATCGCGAGAGCTTTGCCTACGACCGAAACAACCCGAATTCCGGCCACAACTACCAGAAGCCGCCCACTCGGCTCCGGGACGGGGCGCCGCCAGAGTTGCGCGACGGCTCCGGCTCACCTGCCGCGGGCGAGTGACGTACATGGGCTTACGCGTCCGAAACAAGGCGCGAAGCGTTCCCAACACCGCGCCCCTGCGCAGACCCGTCTTGCGCCCGAAAATGTTCGCTCTCAACGCTCGAACCCAAGGAATCCACGTGAAGCTCGCACCGATCGTCGCTACCTGCTCGGCCACTCTGCTCTCCGCCTCGCTCTACGCAGGCGACACGCTCACCATTCGCGAGATCGCGCCGGCAAACGCGATGCTCGTCGTTGGCGCCGATGATGTTCGCGGCACGATTCATCGCCTCGGCCCAACCGCCTTCGGCAAGTTGTGGAACGAGCCGGCATTGGCGGAGGAAGTGAAGAAGTTCCGAGAGCAGTTCGAAGAGGCGATCAAGAAGGCAACCGAAGATGCGGGCATTGAGCGCGAGTCGGTCACATGGCCATCGAGCCTCGGTCTTGCCGTCATGGCCGACGTCGACGAAGAACTCGGACTCCCCTCGACTCAGATGATCTTCTTCTGCGACTGGAGCAAAGAAGCCGACACGGCGGAGAAGATGGTCGACGCGATCATCGCCAGTTTCGAGAAGGCTGCGAAGGAAGATGGCATCACTCCGAAGTACGAAGAGGTTCGTGGCCGGAAGGCGGTTGGTCTTGCGCTCGAGGCTCCCGCGGCGGACGGTGCGGACGGCGCGGAAAACGAAGATGACATGATGATGGATGACTTCGGAATGGCGCCCGAATTGGGCCCTGAGGAGCTCTTCTTCGTGTCCGACAAGGGGCGCCTGTTCGTGGCGTCGAGCGTTCCCGCGCTCGACATGTTGCTTGCGCGCGTCGATGGCGATCGCACGAAGTCGATTGGCGAGAGCGATGTCTTCAAGGGCGCTGTCGAGCTTTCCGGCGGCACGCAAGATCTCTACGCGGTGCTCTCGACGGAAGCCGCAGGTCCGATCCTCGACACCATGCCGCAGTTCATGCTGGTTCGGCCGCTTATTGCGCGCTTCTTCGGTGACATCAAAGCGTGGAGCTTCGGCATGCACGCGAAGGACGGCGTCTACGAGGTGGGCCAAGGCATCTACGTGCCTGGAGGCAAGGTTGGGCTGTTGGGTCTTGCCGATCTCTCCACCGAACCGAAGGCGCCGCCAGCGATCGTTCCGAGCGACGCGGTGAGCTACGGCCGGCTGAACATTCGCTTTGACAAGGTGCTCTCCATGATCGACGACGCGATCGCGGGGCTTCCTCAAGATCAGGGCGACATGATCAAGCCGCAGATTGATCTCTATCGTCCAGCGATGTCATCGGCATTCGCCGCGATGGGGCCAGAAGTGCACATCTGGGCTGGCGAGTCGAACCCTGAAGATCCGACCTCAGGAGCGACCGTAACGGCGATCGCGATGAAGAACGACAAGGACTCCGCAGCCGCGGTGGTCGACTTCATCAACTTGCTTCCGCTTGGGCTGCAGTCGCGCGACTTCAACGGCATGACCATCATGTCAGACGAGTTCGCGCCCGCTGCGGTTGGAATTGGCGGTGGCTATCTCGTGATTGGTTCCGTGCAGGATGTCGAGCAGACGCTGCGCGCGGTCGACGCGAAGGGCGAGGAGGGGCTCGCGGGTGACGCGGACTTCGTCAAGTCATTCGGGTTGTTTGGGAAGTCTCCGACAGTGGGATTCGCGTGGTGGAACACGGCGAAGGAAATGAGTGCGCAACGAATGACCATGCAGATGTTGGCTGGTCAATTCGGCGACATGGCCGGGTTTGAAGACGACGCGGGCGTACCTGGTGTCGACGTCGGACTCGATGATCTGATGGGATTCTGGGATCTCATGAAGCCAGAGGTTGTGAAGCGCTGCTTTGGCGATTCGACCCTTGAGTTCAAGGCCACGAGCGCGGGCTTCTCGACGATGTATCGCACGCATCCGGCCAGTGCTGAGTGACGCGGCGAGGTTTGAGCGGTCGCCGCTGCGGCGAGTTTGAGCGGTCGCCGCTGCGGCGGCTCGCTCTGGTGCTGGTAGAGGTTTTTCGGTACTGCGAGCGGTTTGCGTTGGTACTGCGAGCGGTTTGCGTTGGTACTGCGAGCGGTTTGCGCTCGTGCGGCCAGAGCTCTTTGCGCTGGTGCTGCTGGCGGTGGTCGTCAACGGGTGCGCTGCGCTCGGGTTTGGGCGGCGACGTC
>JBILDS010000199.1:0-5935 GCA_044352505.1 Phycisphaerales bacterium | reverse complement strand
GCCCTTCGAGAAGTACTTGGCGATCACCTCGGCGCGCGGGCCCCAGCACTCGCAGTCGACATAGGTGACCTCTTCACGGTCTTGGCCATCCTTGGTCTTGTACTTGCGATTGAGCGCGAGGCCGATTTCGGCGACCGACTGCCCGCCGGAGGTGCTCTTGAGCTGCACGTCGCGGGTGAGGTTGCCCATGAGAAGGACCTTGTTGTAGCTGGCCATCGTGTTCTCCTTGCTGTTGGCGCCGCGCGTTGGACGCTGCGGCTGGTTCGTTTGCTTCAGACTCTTTTCCGCCGTTGCACGGACCTCGGCGATACCTGCCGAGGTTCCCTGTTCTCTGTTCCCTGTTCCCTGTTCTCTGTTCTCTGTTCTTCGTTCTCTGTTCTTCGTTCTCTGTTCTTCGTTCTCTGTTCTCTCTTGAACTTGATATCCGATTCCGACACGTGCTTGGCGGAGCGGACAGGTTGCACCCTGCATCTCGTTGCAGGTCTATCTTTTCACCCGCGTCCTGCGAGTGTTTGGATTGGGCCGGCGCGATCCCATCGCCGCCGATGTTCGGATTCTACTAGGGTCTTCTGCGACTCCGACCCCCTTCGGCACTTTTTCGCGAAGATTTTTCCGGTCCCATTCCTTTCCGACCGCCTTGGGTGCGGCGGACGGCGCCCAACCATCGGTGGCTCTTCCATTTGCGGCGGGTTTCGACCATACTGCGCGGCTCGCCACTCGTTGGGCGCTTCGACCGCGTTGGTCGACCGCGTCCTAACTCACGGGGCCCGACGCCCCAGGACAGCGACTCATGGCACGACCGGTTGAACTGCTTCTTCTTCGCAATGTCGAGAACCTCGGCATCGTCGGCGACATCGTCAAGGTGCGCGCCGGATACTCACGCAACTACCTGCTCCCGCACGCGCTTGCGGAGCACCCGACTGAGGCCAAGATCGAGGCGCTGAAGGAAGCCCGCGCGAAGGCGCTCGCCGAACTCGCAGCGCAGCGCAAGCTTCGCGAAGAGACGATCACCAAGCTTGAGGGCGTGTCGATCAAGCTCGTGCGCAGCTGCAACGATCAGGGCGTGCTCTACGGCTCGATCACCCAGCGCGACATCGCCGATGCGCTCGTTGCGGCGGGCTACGCCGTTGATATGCGCGCCGTGCGACTCGCAAACCCGTTCCGACGCATCGGCAGCTACAGCTGCACGATTCAGTTTGAGAAGGAGCTCCGCGCCGACATCTCGATCGAAGTCGCTGCAGATCGTGCGCTCGAAATGCTCCAGGCCCAGAAGGAGGCCGAAGAGGCGGCTTCGAAGGCAGTCGAGGCTTCTGAAGCTGAGGACGCTGCAGAAGAGGCGAAGGATGGCAAGCCCGCGCGGCGCCCCAAGGCGAAGGCCGCAGCGAAGTAATCCGATCGTCAGTCACAGCAAACATGCACCGCCCCGGTCTCTTGGCCGGGGCGGTGTTCATTTGAACTGTTTCAAGCGTACGTGAGGCGACCGTTGCTGCACGCGCCGGTTTTCACGCGGGGGTCTTCACGCGGATCTTCACGCAAGGTGTCGTCACAGCCGGAGAATCACAACCGGGGTCGTCACAACAGGTGGGACGAACACTCTACAGAACCTCAGATACGCAGCTGGCGGTGGACAGCGTCGAAGGACACGCACCCGAGAAGCCGCCCGAAAATCCACCCCGCTCGGCCGCTTACCGCGTCTCGCAGAACTGCGATTGCAGATAGCGCGCGACGTAGTCGAGGATACTTGAGCACTCAGGGATATCCGGGTTGGACGTGCCACCCATCGGCTCGAAGCGCATGCCGCGGAAGCGCTCGCAGGCCTCTAGAACCGGAAGGCCATGCTGCAGGCAAAGGCTGAACGCACGGCAGAAGCCCTGGATAAGCCCTGACAACGTCGACCCTTCCTTGGACATCTTGATGAAGATTTCACCGGGGCGCCCGTCGTCGAAGAGACCGACGGTGAGGTAACCCTCGTGGCCGTTGATCGCAAACTTGTGGGTGTAGGAGCGCCGGGTCTGCGGAAGAACTTCGCGTCGCGTTGCGGTCATGGCGGGCATCGGATCCATCCTTGGTTTCTGCTCTCTCATTTCCGTCGCGCCGCTTCCGACGGCCGACAGCGCGGGCGATCCTCGCCCGGGGTCGAGAATGTATCGGCTCCGCCGGGAAATGTGTCACAGCAATTTTCCGTTCCACACGCGCGCTCACACCGCGAGACGCTTCCGCAGCACCGCCGCCAGGGATTTTGGTTCGAGAAATCCCTTCGGCGGGCGAAAGTAGACGTCGGTGACGCCTGCGTCGTCGGGTGACCCCACCATCCGTACCGCACCCTGCACCCCAACGAAGAGCGACTCGAGGTCGCGCGGTCGCGTGGTGCGAAAGATGACGTCTTGCTCTTTGCGCGTGATCGAGCGAATCCCAAGCGTGGCCGCGCGGAGACGCAACTCCGCAAGTTCAAGCAACTCCTTCGTCACAGTGGGTGGCTCGCCGTATGCGCTTGCAAGATCGGCGGCAACCTTCGAGAGCGCGTCGAGTGTGTCGGCCTGGCCGATGCGCCGGTACGCCTCCATGCGCCGCGCGTCGCTTGGAATCCAGCCCTTCGGCACACTGCCCGAGAGGCCGATGTCGACAATTGTGTCGAGCGGCGAGACCTTCACATCGTTGCGGAGCGCCGCCACAGCCTGCTCAAGAAGATGGCAGTACATCTCATATCCAACCGCGGCAATGTGACCGCTTTGCTCTTCGCCGAGCAAGTTGCCCGCACCGCGCAGTTCGAGGTCGCGCATTGCGATGCGAAAACCAGCGCCGAGCATTGAGAACTCTTCGACTGCATGCAGACGCTTGAGCGCCTCATCACGTACAGGTCGATCTTTCGGAAGCACGAGGTAGCAGTACGCGCGGTGCTTCCACCGCCCCACGCGGCCGCGCAACTGGTGAAGTTCAGCGAGGCCGAACATTTGCGCGTTGTTGATGATCATTGTGTTCGCGGTCGGAATGTCGATGCCCGACTCGATGATCGTGGTCGACACCAGGATGTCGGCCTCGCGACGCATAAAGCGCAGCATGGCATCCTCGAGTTCCTTTGGCGGCATTTGTCCGTGGCCGACCGCGATGCGTGCACCAGGAGCGAGGCGTTGGATGTCGTCGGCGACACTGAAGAGGTCGCTGATCCGATTGTGGACGAAGAAGATCTGCCCCTCGCGCGCGAGTTCGCGCTGGAGCGCCTGCTGAATACGGCGCTCGTTGTACGGGATCACCTCGGTCACGATCGCTCGGCGATCGGCGGGCGCGGTCGTGAGCGAACTGATATCGCGCAGGCCAAGCATCGACATGTGCAGTGTGCGTGGAATCGGAGTTGCCGAGAGCGTGAGGACATCCGCTGTCACGCGGAACTCGAGCAGTCGCTGCTTGTGCTCCACGCCGAACCGCTGCTCTTCGTCGACGACGACGAGGCCAAGGTCCTTGAAAACCACATCCTTCGAGAGGAGTCGATGTGTGCCGATGATGACGTCGACCTCGCCGCGCGCGAGGGCGTCGAGTGTTGCCTTTTGCTCAGCGTCTGTTTTGAAGCGACTGACGCTTTCGACTCGGAATGGATACGCGCGGAATCGCTCGCGGAAGCTGCGCTCGTGTTGCTCGCACAGAACCGTTGTTGGCACAAGCACTGCGACCTGCTTTCCTGCGTCGACCGTCTTAAAAGCGGCGCGAATGGCGATCTCGGTCTTGCCGAAGCCGACATCACCACAGACGAGTCGATCCATCGGCCGTGCGCGCTCCATATCACGCTTGGTTGCGGCGATTGTGGTGAGCTGATCCTCTGTCTCTTCGTAGGGAAACTGCGCTTCAAACTCGCGCTGCCAGTCGCTGTCGGCGGGGTATGCGATTCCCTTTGTTGCCGCGCGCGCGGCCTGGACGCGCAGCATCTCACCTGCAAAATCGCGCGCGCTGTCCTCAGCCTCTTCCTTCGCCTTCTTCCATCGACGGCCACCGAGGGTCGACAACCTCGGACGCACGGCGCCCGCACCTACGTAGCGCTGGACAAGCTCGATCCGCGACGCAGGCACGTGAATCTTCGCGCCCTGGTCAAACTCCAGCGTAAGAAACTCTTGCGCGTGACCACTGCGCGCGTCGCCATCGGGAACGCCCCTGCTCTCAACCTTGCTCTCAACCTTGCTCTCAACTTTGCCATCACCGGCCAGCAACTGAAGCCCTACAAATCGCGCAATGCCGTGATCGCGGTGAACAACGTAGTCACCCGGTTCAAACGCGAGAAACGCATCTTTGGCGCGGCCGCCGGCAAGCGTACGTCCGCGACGGCGAACCGGCGCACGGTGCAAGATCTCGCTTGAAGGAACGACCACGAATCGTGCGTCGTCATGCTCCAAGATGAAGCCGCGCGAAAGGTGTCCAACCGGTCGCGCCACGAGATCCGCGCGCGTGGAACGCGCGAGAAGTTCGGTGATGCGCGCGCGCTCGGCCTCGCTTTCGCAGACAAGCGAGGCGTGCGCGCCTTCCGCAAGCTCGGCAAACTGCGCAACCGCCTTCGCTGCGTCCTCGTCAAACACTGGCAACACGCGCGCGCCAAGCCGTTCCGCAGCGCCGCCCGCTGACCCGAATGCATGAAGTTCGAGCGTGGCGCGCGCACGCTTTGCAAGCGCTGAAATCGTGGCAGGCGGGCCGTACACGCCGCGCCCGTCGCGCACGCGATCCCAGTAGGCGCGCGCTTGCTCGATGATTTCGGACATCTCCGCAAAAATCGCCACACTGCCCGGCGGAAGCAGCTCCGCGAGCGGCTGCGCACCTTTGCCTGTCTTCGCATCACCAAGCGACGCATCGAGTGTGACTGCGATGAGTTCCGTGGAGTCAATCCGCCGGTCAGACGCTTGTGTGGCGAGATCGATTTCGAACATGCGCTCGATCTCGTCGCCAAAGAAATCAAGTCGCACCGCGGCGCCGCCGCCGGGCGGACAGATGTCGACAATTCCGCCGCGCACCGCAACTTCGCCTGGGGATTCCACTGCATCGACGCGCGCGTAGCCGCCCTCGACGAGCCACGCGATAAGTTCTGTGGGCGACACCCGCGCACCGGTCTTGAGTGTGCGCACCAACGTACCGAGCCGTGCAGGCTCTGGCACTGCTTGCATGAGCGCAGCGATCGGCGCGACAATCGCAGACGGTACTGCGCCCTCGGCCAAGCGCCGAACTACAGAGAGGCGCGCAACCGTGAGCTCCGCGCTCGGGCTGGTTTCCCCCGGCAAGACTTCGATCGCGGGGAAGAGCATCGCATCAACCCCAAGCGCACGCAGTTCCTCGACTGCGTCATCGGCCTCGTCGAGATGCGCCACAACAAGCACTGTTGGCGCACTTCCATTGAGACTTCGCGCCGTGGCGCCCGCAATGAGCGCAGGCAAACTTCCTGCGGATCCCTCGACCGCGCAGGTTCCACCGCGCGCGAGTACGCGCTCAACAAACGGCGCGAGCACCGTGGACATGAGCGACGCAAGTGCATCGGCCAGGCCACTCGACTGGTCCACGCGTACGCTCACGGCGATGAAATCCACGCGGATTCGCGCAGTTGCGCGATGGTGTGCGGACCAATCCCGTGAACGCGATCGAGTGCATCGATCGACGTGAACGGACCGCGCTGGGCGCGATCGGCCACGATGCGCGCTGCAAGCGCTGGCCCAACTTCAGGGAGCAGCGCGAGTTCGTCCACCCCTGCGGTGGAGAGATCAACGCGCCACGGTAGAGGCGTGACGCGCGCAACGGGCGGCGGAGTCGTCTTGCCGTCATGCGCGCGCGTGGCAATGATCGAGACACCGATCCCGAAGGCAGCGAGGCTGAGCGCGAGAACTCCGAGCTGCGGCACGCCACGCACCGCTTCGATCGGACGCGGATCCTGCACATTTAGAGCGCTCGTTTGTGACTGACCCGTCCCTGT
>JBILDS010000198.1:0-5944 GCA_044352505.1 Phycisphaerales bacterium | reverse complement strand
GCTCCGCCTTGCGCTCCGCCTTGCGCTCCGCCTTGCGCTCCACCTTGCGCTCCGCCTTGCGCTCCACCTTGCGCTCCACCTTGCCCACTGGCGCCCTGCGAACTTCCGCCTCGCGAACTCACGCTCTGCGAGTTTGCGGAGCCACTTGAGCGACTGGTCACGCGCGCGCTGCTCGATTGATTGCTCGATGCCTTGCTCAATTGATCGACCGGGCGCGACCGACGCCCATCGACGAGGATTTGCGGGCGCTCATCGCCGTCAGGTGAAATGTCGCCAGCGACGCGCGTTTCGTCCGGGGCAAGCGCGCCTGGGGGCGACGAGCATGCTGCTCCCACGAGGGTTGCAAGCGATGTCATCAAGACTCCTGCAGCCCGATACGACATCTCTCCCCATCCGCGCGAACCTGCGCACCACGTTGGAAGAACCCCGGCCTCGTTCGTGATCGTGTTCATCGCGCGTCTCCTCCCAAGCGTGTGTCGTGGCAGTCCGTGTCCGGTACTCCGGGCGTATCAGGTTCAGGCGGCATCGATGGCGCAGCATCGAAGTCATGCGGCGCAGCATTGACGTCACGCTCCGTGTCAACATCGATATCGACATCGGTCGATTCGCCGTCTGCACTGCTCTCTCCTGCGCCCGCGTCGCCGGGGTTGTCCGCGCTCGCGGTAGTTTGAGATTGGCCAACCAATCGATGCTTCGGCACAACGCCGTACCACCGCACAATCTCCGCCTCGTAACCCCACGGCTGCGGAGACTTCACCTCGACGCGGCCTTGCGCGGACACGATCTCGTTGCGAAGCCTCCGGAGCAGCTCCGCATCGGCAGCGGCGACCAACGTGTTCGAACCCTCAAAGCGCACCTCGCGCGTGCGGGCACCATCTTTCCCGAGCTCGAAAATCTTGAACTCCGCGTACCACGGATACGCGTGGTTGATGTTGAGTTCACCAGGCGTTTCATCGAGCGAAATCGTCAACACGTCGCTACCCGGCGCAGGGTCTTTCTTCGCCGGCAGCCGAACTGGCATGGCAAGCATCGTTGCGTCGACCTCGCCAAACGCACTCTGCACCAACTCTGAAGGCGCATCGACAAGCCGAACAAAGTCTGAAGGGACGCGCGAACTTGCACCGACTGCAACGCCCGTGCGGCGACGAGCCTGCATGTCGTCGCCGGGTTTCGATTCCCCGAGTTCAATGCGCGCAATCTTTCCCGGCTTGATTCGATCGGCGACGGCGCGCTGACCCTTTCCGAATGTCAGCAGCACTTCGCGGCGGTTGATCCCGTCCCAGGCGCGCACCACCGTGAGTGGCATGGCGCGGTTGGCTGTCTCTCTCATGGTCTCTGCAAGCGCGTATCCCTTTCGCTCAAGGTCTGCGAGTGCCTTGTCGCGCGCGTCGGGGTTCTCACTCTTCGCGCGTGCGAATCGCGCGAGAATCGCGCGCTTCCGTTTTTCAAACTCCTTCGCGCTCTTGCCGAAGCTGTTGGGAAAGGCAACGACCTCCATCGCACGGCGCCACGCGGGATCCCACGGAAGCGTGTACGTCTCGATTCCCTCGAGCCATACCTCAGGCATTGCAGGCGCCGAGTGCGATCCCGAAAGCTGTTCGCGCGGGCGAGAACCAGCCGGCGCGCGATCAAGTCCCCACGCCGTCGCCGCGATCGCACACGAGGTTGCGAACGCGGTCATCCATCCGAATCCCGATTGCGTCATGCGTCTCTTCTCCTGCGTGCTGCGTCTCTTTTCTGCGTCTCTTCCCGGCGGCTTCGCAAGAAGCCGACGATCACGCGGTTCGCGCAAACGAACCACCACCACATGAACGTGCAGTGTAGCGAAGTTCGCCTGACAATTGAATCGAATGCGAACTCAGCCGACAAGCGCGCGCGCCACGCGCACCGAATCGGACGCGCTGGTTGCGCAGCCGTCTGCGCCCACAACCTTCCAAAGGTCGGGTACGAGCGCGAAGACGCCACCGCCCACCATCACAGGCGTACGCGCTTCCGGGCTTGCGGCCCGCAGTGCCTCGATTGCGCCTGCAATGGCACGCACCGCAAGGCCGGTGCTTGCAGAAAGCGCGATGAGATGGAACTGCTGTCGTCCCATCTCATCGACCGCATGCTCGACAAGATCCACAGTGGGCATGTTGGCGCCGAGGCAATCGACTTGCCAACCTTCGCTTTCCAAGAGATCGGCAACCATGCGAATGCCAATGTCATGAAGGTCGCCACCCACACTCGCGGCCAGTGCGCGCTTCCCGTGGCGTTCGGCCTGCGGAAGCTTGGAGCGCAGCACCGCGAGTGCCGATTGCGTCGCGGCCGTCACGTAATGTTCGTCGGCAACCGTCGCTTCGCCGAGATGCCACATGCGCCCAACTTCACCAAGCGCTGGCGTAATCACGGTTTCGTAGACCTCCGCCACCGTACGGCCGGAGCGCACTGCGTCAAGAAGGACATCCACCGCACGCGCTTGCTGTCGCTCAAGAAGGTGCGTCAGATAGGCGCGCGCGCGCACTGTGTCGGCGCCGGGCGCGTCCATCACGGGTGTCAACACACCCTCATCGTTTCGGCCGATCGGTCGGCGTGCGGCATCGATCCCCGCCTGCATGAAGCGCGATGCCCGTGCCGCGATCTGCGTGGGAAGTTCCGCGCGAAGCGTCTCTTCAAGGATGACGAGACTCTCTGCGAGATCCGAGTCGTCCATTTCGCGGGCCATGAACGCAGCGCGAGCCCACTCGACTGAGATCACAAAGAGCGCTGGTCGATCGGCGGCAATCGCTTCTGCAAGGTGCTGCAGTCGATTTGCGATCTCGCCTCGCCAGAGCGCGCGCCCCGACGCTCCGTAGCGCGCCGTGAGTTCGGGCTTCTGTTCGTAGAAGGCCGTGACCGTCCACTCCGAAAGTGCGCGGGCAACGCCGTCGATCGACTCTGCAAACTGTCTGTCAAGCGGAAGCATGGTGCGTTGAAAGCCTCAGCGAGCACCGCGCGTGCGAACGGAGACGCCGTTCGCCGTCCGAGCGGGGCACACAGGATATCAGCGCGGCTTCCCGTAGGCGCGCTCTGCAAGGCTTCCGCACGGCTTACCGGTCAGTTGCGAGTGCTTTAAAAGGTACTTGATGGTCACGATCATCACCGTCGCGTGCGACCACGTGAGCGGACTCACCGAGATCGGCGCGCCGGTGTACGGGTCGAACTGCTCCGCAAGAACGCCCGACGGCAACGCGCGATCGGCGGTCCAGTGCAGATACGGCAGTGCCTGCTCAAGCTCTTCAACCGTGTCGGCGCGGTCGATCAGCCACTGCGCAACCCACAGCGTGCAAATCACCCACGGATTTCCGGGAACATCCGCCACGTTTGAGTGTTCAACGCGGTGGTAGTAGTCGCTCTCGTAACGCGCGAGTCCGCCGATGTGCGTCTTCACCCACAAGCGCTGGCGCACGGCTTCCATGTGCGACACCACCTTCGGGTCGCTCGCGCTCATGGCACCGAACGCAAACAGCGAAAACGCCGATGCGTCGATCGTCATGTCGAGTCGATACGAGCCATCCGCAAGCGGCGTCGCCATGCGCGCGAAGCGGCCGCGATCGGGCTCCCACATATGGCGCACCATGGCACCGCGCATGCGTTCGGCGGCTTCGTTGTATTCCGCAGCGCGGTCGTATGCGCCCATGTCTTGCGCGAAGCTCGCCGCTGCCTTCAATGCGCCAATCGTCGACGCAACGGTGAAAAGATGCACCCCGCGTCGCTCTTCCCACAGATCCCAAGAGGGCAGTGGAAGCCCGTTGTGGTCGCGGTACTTCAGAATCCAATTCGCAGGCTCGACCACGAGCGTGTTGTAGGTGGTCTTTATGAACTCCACGTCGCGAAACACTTGAAAGTGTCGGCGCAACGCCCAAATCACAAGTGAGGTTTCATCTTGCTGAATTGGCAGCACACGTTGGCCGTCAAGGATCGATGGATGCCAACTCGATGCGAGCGTGCCGGTTGGGTTGTACTTGTGAAGGAAGTAGCCTTCCTTCGTGATGACTTTTTCGCAGAAGCGAAAGAAGTTGCGCGAGAGTTCTCCGTGACCTGTGAGGACAAGCGCATGCGAAACAAGTGCGCCGTCGCGAGGCCACATGTATGAGTAGGTATCGCCAGCGAAATGCGTGATGTCGTAGTCGTTCGCAGCGATGATCGCGCCGTTGTTGTCAATCTGTGTGCGACAGATCAATTGGCTCCGCACGAACATGTCGCGAATGCGCTCTGGAAGCGGCGACAGATCAAGTGGCTCCTTCAATGCCCACAGTCGCCAGTACGCCTCTGTGCGATCCATCATTCGCTGGGGCGACTTCTCGCGCACCTTCTCATTGAGCGTAAGCACCGCTTCTTGTGTGCGTCCGGCTGCCATCCAGCAGTGCAGACTCCCGGAGCCCCACGCGGAAAGCGTGATACCGAATCCAACAGTCGAGTCGACGGAGCCCTGCGCGATCGCGTGTCGTGACAACAGACCGTCTTCGGCGTCGCGCCAGGTGCCCTCTGCGTCGCCGATCCGTTTGGCGCCGGTCGCCCAGTGGTCCACACCCACGCGGCCACCGACACTTCCATTGACCAGGAAGTAGACGTTGTCCTTGTAGTGAACCAGCCCGCCCGAGGTTGGTTCAAAGAGCACCGTGTCGCCAACGGGCGATTCATTCACGCTGATGTCGTGGTGAAAGAACACGCGCACGTCGCGCGGCTTTCCCAAGAGATCCGTCACCACCACACGCCGAAAGTAGACGGGGCTCCAATAGTCGACCGCGTCGTTGCAGACGAGCTCAAGCCCGAGTCGCTCGTGCCGGAGGCGCACCTCAGTGACGAGTGTGTCTGGCTTGTATCGGATGTCGCGAATCCATCCGGGCGCATCGATCCATGCAAACTGTCCATCCACCCAGACGCCGAAGCGCTGCAGATGTCCGCAGGTGTGGTTTGGTTGTCCAACGTGCGGCCAGTAGAGGTCGCGCATTTGGTACTGGTCGTCGAAGGCCACCAGCATCTCGCCATTACCGACAGGGATGTTGCGTGGCATGCGGTCGTTCTGTTCCTGCGCCCGTCATCGGGTGCGTTTGCGGCGATGCCGGGCCTGGCACGCTCAAGTTTCGGTAGGGGTGGGCGATTGCGGTCTTCGGCTGCGGTGTTCAGTCGCGGTCTTCGGTCGAGTGGAACATCATGTTCGGCTGCCAACCAACGCGTGTCTTGGCGCGCGCGTGCACCTTCCGTCAGAGTGACTTCGGACTTCAGCCACCGCCGGCGGCTGCGCCCTCAGGCGCTGGCTCTGCTTCTGGCGCAGCTTGGGCGGAGTCAACCGGCCCCATTGCCCCAACACGCTCCACCAGATTCGCAACGTCGGTCACGTGCACTCCGAAGTTCTCGCTGACCTTCACCGCGTGCCCGTGGCCGATCTTGGTGTTGTTGATCAGGATGTCGAGAGGTTCGTCGATCGCCTTCGGAAGTTCGATGATCGAACCATGCGTGAGCGAGGTCACCTCGGACAGCATCATGCGGCGATCCGCGATCTGCACGATCAGCGGCACCTCAAGGCTTAAAATGCGTCGCAACTCGTCTGCCATGATCCCTTCATCGGCCCGCAGGGGTGGAGTGCTTCTGCGGGAGATCCGAGATTCAGCCCGCCGCGGAGAGAATCCCCGCCCGGCACGAATTCTTCGCTCCGCACGAATTCTTCGACTTGGCGCACGATTTGCCGCCGCCGCTTCGCAGAGCGGGCGCCACGGGGTCCGCTAGGCCCATCCGGCGGTTGCTCAGCAATTGGCGTCCGTTCCGCCAGCCGTTCCGCCAGACGGTGCGCACAACTCACCCAAACCGGCGGAAGACGAGCGAGACGTTGTGTCCGCCGAAGCCGAAGGTGTTGTTCAGCGCCACGTCGACCTTCCGTTCCTTTGCCACGTTGGCAACGAAGTCGAGATCGAACCCCTCGTCG
>JBILDS010000197.1:0-5963 GCA_044352505.1 Phycisphaerales bacterium | reverse complement strand
TGCGCGTCATCACGTTGTGGTAGATGCTCGCGTGCGAGAAGGCGAAGCCCTCGAACGCCTCGCGCAGGTCCATGTGCGCGTCGATCTGAAGGACGCCGAGCGCCTTGTGGCGCTTCGCGAGTTCCTCGATCAATCCGAAGGGGCTCGCATGATCGCCGCCGAGCACGGCGGGAATCGCTCCCCGGTCGAGGATCTTGCGCGCTTCACCAGCGACGAATGCGTTGACGCGTGCGCTTGCTGCGTTCACGGCCGCGAGGGCCTTCGCGTGCGTGCGGTTCCCGGGCACCGCGCCGCCCGCGGCGATCACGGGCTCCGCCGCCTTGCGCGCGCGCTTCGAGAGCGCTGTGATCTCGCGCGAGATCGGCAGCATGCCGATGCCCGCCTTCCAGATCGCGCCGTACTGGAGGTCCTCGAGATCGACCTGCTTGCTCGCCTCGAGAACGGCCGCTGGACCGCGCGCCGTGCCGGGGCGGTAGCTCGTCGTCGCGTCGAACGGCACTGGAATCACCACGATCCGTGCGTCGCTCGGATCGGTCGAGAGTCCGAAGAGGCCGTCGCCTGTGGCGGCGGCGTCGGGATCGAAGTGTGGGTTGATGTGTGCGTCGATTGCGGAGATTTCTTTGTGAGTCTCTTTGCGAGTGTTGGTGCGAATCTTCGCGGCGGTGGTCGTAGGCGGCGTCGAGCGTGCGGGCATTGCGTCAATGTAGGGCGGCGTGCGTTGGTCTGCGAGCCATGAAATCGGGTGAAAGCGCAGCGCGTGGAGTTTCACTTCGCCAGAGTTTCTGCTTGAATGCGCGGCATGAGCGAACACACCACCGATCAGAGCCTCACGCGCCGTCGCTTCGTCATCACCGCACTTGCAACGCCGGTGGCGGCAGGACTTGCATCGCAGATCGCTGCGGGTGCGGCGCCAGCGGTACTCCGTCGCGGGCTGAACCAGAACTCGAAGTTGCGCGTGCTTCAGGTTGGTGTTGGTGGCATGGGAGGTTCCGACCTCCGCCAGGTGGCGTCGCATCCGATGGTTGAGATCGTCGGGCTTTGCGACATCAACCAAGTGCAGCTCGATGGGTGGATCAAGGACTCAAAGGACGACAAGGGCAACACGAAGCCAGCGCGCTTCCCGAACGTGCCGACCTTCCGCGACTGGCGCGAGGCATACTCGAAGCTCGACAAGAGTTTCGACGCGGTCGTCTGTTCGACCGCCGACCACATGCACGCCCCAATCTCGATGGCCGCCATGAATCTCGGCAAGCACGTCTATTGCCAGAAGCCGCTCGCGCAGGGCGCGTGGGAGAACCGCGCGCTTGCGGAGGCGGCGGCGCGCATGCCGAAGGTCGTCACGCAGATGGGCACGCAGCGCATCGCCACCAAGTGGCGTCAGTGGGGTGGGCAGCTCATTCGCGACGGCGTCGTGGGGCCGATCAAGGAAATCTATGCGTGGACGAACCGCCCGGCCGGCTGGTGGCCGCAGGGGAACCCGCGCCCCGAAGGCGAGGACCCGATTCCAGAGGGGCTCTCGTGGGACCTCTTCCTCGGCACGTCTGCCGCGCGACCGTACAAGAACGGCTACACGCCGTTTGCGTGGCGCGGCACGATTGACTGGGGCACGGGCGCATTCGGCGACATGGGCTGCCACATGCTCGACGTCCCGTTCTACGAGCTCGACCTCGGCTCGCCGGTCTCTGCGATCTGCCATCCGGTCAAGCCGTCGAGCGACCAGTTCCCCGAGAGCGAGTCGGTGGTGATGAAGTACGCGCCGTGCTCGATGACTTCGAAGGACGGCCTCACCCTCCGATGGTTCGACGGCGGGCAGTTCCCCGACTTCAAGTCGATCGGTCTTCCTGAAGGCTGGGAAGGCGGCGAGCAGGGCAAGAGTGTGGTGATGGGCGACGGCGGCGTGATCCTCGTCGGCGAGAAGGGCATCATGTGGTTCCCGATTGAAGGTGCTTGGAGCCGCGTGTTCCACGACGGCAAGCCCGTCGAGCTCACGCCCGTCGAGTATCCGCAGACGAACCACTGGCATAACTGGGTCGATGCGTGCCTCAACGGCAAGAAGGATGCGTGCGTGTCGCGCTTTGAGAAGGGCGGCCGCATGTGCGAGAGCCTCTCGATCGGCGCGATGAGCGCGATTGAACCCGGCAAGTTGCTTGAGTACGACGCGGCGAAGTGCGTCTTCAAGAACAGTTCGCTCGCAAGCGCCGCGCTGCGACGCACGTATCGCGCGGGTTGGGAAGTGAAGGGGCTGTGAGGTCGGCCCTGGCGCGCGGGGATACGTCGCTCGATTGCGCGCTGCATTCTGTGGATTCTCCGCGATGTTGCGCGCTTCGCGCCGCTCAGCATGGCGTGTGTGTATCGAAGTGTGTGCGACAAGCATGCGTGATTCGGCGGAGCAGCGGTGAAACGTCGCACGTTTTCATGAGGCTCGTGGTCTGAGTCGGAATTCCGCCGACACCCAGCGGTGCTCGTCGCCGCTGGCAGCGTTGCGGCGCCTTGCGGTATCTCGTTGCGGTATCTCCTTGCGGTATCTCGTTGCGGTATTTCGTTGCGGTATCTCTGGGGACACCCCATCGGCACGGCGCCTTGCCATCGACGACGATGCCTCGCTGATTGTCAGCGTTCTTCCGATTCAGACCACTAGGAATGGAGTAACGAACCCATGCGCTACTGGATGGTGGATTCAAAGCGGACACCAGAGGGGCCGTTCGAACAAGCTGAGCTTGAGCGGCGCATTCTTGCGGAGGGAGTTGAACCTTCCCGCCTTGTGTGTCCAGAGGGGGGCCAAGCTTGGATTGAGGCGCGCGACGCGTTTCCAGCGCTCTTTGCGGCGCCTCCGCTGCAACCGGACGACCGGTTTGGCACCGTGCATCTTGCTGATGCGGGTGAATCGGTACGCCTCGGCGATTTCACTGCACGGAGGCGCGCGCCACCGACCACTCCTCCGGCGCCAGCCTCAAACCAGTTGCCGCTGCCGAGAGGGAGGGGCGCACTCGCGTACCTCGTTCCGGTTGGTGTCGAGCCATGCTCGTTCGCTGCCGGATACCTCGGCATTCTCTCGCTGTTCGGCGGGTGTGCGGCCCCGTTTGCGTTCGGTTTCGGGATCGCAGGTCTCGTTCGGCTTCGGCGACGCCCGCATTTGCGGGGTCACGTGCGGTGCGCCTTTGGTTTCCTTGGAGGACTGCTCGGGCTTGGAATCGGGGCGCTCCTTCTCATCGCAAGCAGCCGTTGAGGGGAGCGGGTTGCGTCGGGTCGAGCGCGGGAGTCTGAGATGCGTGCCGGGTACGTGCCGGGTGCGTGCCGGGTGCGTGCCGGGTGCGTGCTAGGTGCGTGCCGGGTAGGTGCCAGGTACGTGCCGTGTGCGTGCCGTGTGCGTGCCAGGTGCGTGCCAGGCACCATCTTCCGGCAGGCATCGGTCTTCATCGCGCGTGAATCGCGCGTGAATCAACGCGCGTGATTCAACGCACGGGAATCAAGGAGTGCCAGAGAGTCGGGACGGTTCATGCCACCAATGGCAGCTTCGGCCCGGAGCAGGGAACTGGGTCAAGGAACTCGCGGCAGAGTTGGCGTCCTTCTTGGAAGGTTCGCCGGTGCTGCGGCCAGCGGAGTTCGGAGTAGCGTTGGAGCGCTGCGATGACTCCGCCACGATCGGGGACTCGGTGGAGAAGATTCGACAGGAGCGCTGCATCCGCGAGTGCATCATTCGGAACTTGACTCATGAATGGAAGCGCGGCGTGTCCCGCGTCGCCGACGAGCGCGGCGTTGGCCACGTTGAGTTCGTCAAGAGGCGGGAGTGCGCGGGCCTGCCAGACCCGGCAACGGGTGTAGTCGATGAGCTCAAGTGCTTCCCGCACCTCGTGGGCCCAGCCAAGTGCTCGTTCCAGCGCGAACGCACGCAGCCCTGTGGGACAAGTTGTGCGAGGTGCCCAACGGCTTGGGTCGAACTGGAGGAAGCACGCGACTTCTGTGTCGCCGAGGGGCAGTAGTTCGACTGCGAGTCCGCCCTCTTCATCATGGAACTTATGGAACAAGTGGCCAAGGCGACGGGCGAGTGAAGGAGACGTCGCGACACCCATGACCTCTTCGATCACGACATCAGAGAGGTGCATTTCAGGAAAGAGCACGTGCCGCGCACGCGAATGGGCGCCATCACACGCGAAGAACGCATCGGCCTCGAGGCTTGATCCATCCGCGAGTTGCGCGTGGGTGATCGAGCCGTCCTGGCTGCGTGTAAGACCCGCGAGGCACCAACCCTCGAGAACTGCAGCACCCGGTGCGGCGTCTCGCAGCATGCGGATGAATCGACTGCTCGGCACGGCGATGCACTGGTCGATGCGAGTTTGGGAGTACTGAACACCCGAAGCGGATCGAAGCGACACGCCGTGGATGCTGTGCCCCTCGCTTCGCCAGCGGTACTCAGGCGCAATCGCCTCAAGGGCACCGAGACCAGTTGGGTTCAGCAGGACTCCGGCGTCGTAGCGCGGTGTGGCGACTTCCTGCTCGAGGACGAGAACCTCTTGGTCAAGAGGGGTACCCCGGAGTGCAGCAGCGACCGCGCAGCCAGAAATCCCACCGCCGATAACAATCGAGCGCATGGAGTCTCCTTCGGTCAAGCCACCGATGTGGGACTCGGCTCAACCACATCTACTCCGCGCGAGCGGGCTCGATCTACCAGTTCCGCACCCAAATTCTCTGACGAATCAGCGATCTTTGGGCGCGCGTTCGCCCGCTGCGACCGGGAATGGGAGTCGGTTGGTCGCGGGAGGAAGTGGGCAGGTGGCAAAGGCGGTGAAGGCGCAGGGTGGGTTGTAGGCTCGGTTGAAGTCGAGGATTGCCCGACCATCGACCGGCGCAGGTAGGTCGAGGAAGCGCCCGCCACCGTAGGTGTCGAGTCCGTTGGTGGCATCGCCGAACACCACGAACAGGCGGCCACCCGCACCCTTCGTCGCACGGAGTGCAGCGTCGACGCCGTTGAAATGAAACTTGAGAGTCCCCGCAAGTTCCTGCGACTCGGTGTGACCAGTGACGTTGGTGATTTCGACGAGCGTGCTCGGCGGCGCGGGCGTGAAGGCAGCTTCTACTTGCGACCGTCCATCGTGGGGAAACAGCTCGATGCCCTGGAAAGCGACGCGCGTCTCGGCATGATTGTCGCGCACTCGAAGCGCAAGGCGTCCATTCCGGCGAACGAGAGCGAAGGAGACTGGCCCAGAACGCACCACGGACGGTGGGCCGTTTTCGTCGGAGTGCATGATGCCGCCATGATCGACACCCGCCGCCTCCGCTGCATCTGAGCCCGCGAGGTCTCCTTCGGCGACAAAGCGCACAACGTCTCCTGCAACGACGAATCGTCCGATGATCGGTGCAACACAGTTGACATGGCTGAAGTCTGCAGTTTCCGAGCTTCCTGCGGAGTAGGTTCCGTCCGCGAGGAAGTGGAGACCGACGAGCGTCAGCCAGCCATCCGGAGCTTGAAGAGCTTCGAGACGCTTGCGGTGCCATTCGCGATGCTCGAGTACCGCATCTTGGACGGCGATCGCGGGGGAAGAATCGGGTGCTGGGGACGGCATCGGTGCTGGCATCGGGGGTGGTGAGGTCGGAGCCGGACGGGTGGCGTGCGAACCGGTACACCCTGGCGATCCAACGCCGTGGGCGAGGGCGCAAACGAGGCTGAGCAATGCCCCACGAGTCGTGGAGCTCGCTGCGGTGGCGCGCTTGGGGAGTTGGATGTGCACAGGCGGCAACGATAGCGCCGACTGCTGAGGCTCTGTCGAAGGAACGCCCGGAGGTCGATTCGCGCGGATTCCGCTGTGGACATAATCCGAAGCAGATATCAAGCGATCGTGCCCGGCACGTACCTGGCACGTACCTGGCACGTACCTGGCACGTACCTGGCACGTACCCGGCACCGTGGGAGTGGGTGCCACGTTGCCGAGCACTCCGGTACTGAGGGTGCCCGGATCGCAACATCG
>JBILDS010000196.1:0-5976 GCA_044352505.1 Phycisphaerales bacterium | reverse complement strand
ACAACGATGGTGCGCGTCGCTGGATCGAGATCGATCGCGACACGCGCTGCGTCGGCATCACCAGTGGGTTCGTCGCCTAAGAGTCCGCGTGCTGCGAGGTCGCGCAAAGTTCGCGCCGCCGCTTCAAGATCGCCGCGATCCGAACGGAAGAGCGCGAGTTCAGTCGATGGGCCGATTGCCAGGCGATCGAGCAGTGACACGAGCGATTGTGGGTCAAACGAAAGATCGCGCCACGACTCAATCCAAACCCTGCGTCCATCGCGATCGCCGCATGCGACGGTGCTCCGAGATTCGCGGAGATGAAGGAGTTCGCGCCCGAAACCATCGACGGGTGCAGACGACGAGGCGAACAACATGTTCAGTGCAGCCGCGACCGTTTTTGCGTCGGAGTTGGAAACCGAAGTACTGAAGACTTCGCGCGGACGTATGCCCCTCCCTTCCGCGACTGGTTCGGCGGCGTCGAGAATGTCGATCAACTCGGGAAGAAGCGCATCATGAAAGGCGATCGCGATCGTCCCGTGGGCGACATCTGCGGCAACGTAGAACGGGCGCGCGACGCGGTTCTCCGGCGCGCGTGTGTCGAACTGCTCGCGCAGGCGTGCTTCGACCGTGTCGGGATTTCGACACCGAAGCCCGAGCGTTCGCATCGATTCGGTCGCTGCAAGCGACGCGGCGTCGAGGGTGTTGGCGAGTTCGGCGAAGAGCGCGACGTACGCAGGTTCACCCGCGAACAGTACCGCGCCACGCTCTGGTAGTTCACGTATGGCAATGTCGGAGAGCGCGTGCGTTGGCGGAAGAGGGATCGGTTGCTCTGCAAGCCGCGTGAGTGCCTCTACAGCGTCCTCGATGGCGACGGTGCGCATCAAGACGATGCGCGCATCGTGGCGGAGGGGCGCGACGCCTCGGAGCGCGTTGATGCGGAGGCCAAGCGCGTCGACCGCTGATTTCTCGCCAGTGATTTGCAACGCTCCGGTCGACTGATCAACAACGATCGACGCGCGCAAGGGCTCATTGGTCGGCAGTTGTGGATCCGACGCGATCTCTGATGCAAGCGCGAGTCGCGCCTGTTCTGCAATTTCAGCTGCGCGGGATGGAGGTACCCGAATCGTGCGTGACAGAAGCGGCTCGCCTGCCGTTGAGCGCGCGGTGGGGTTCATAAGCCGCTGCGCTGCTTGTGCGCGGACGAGGCCACCGGCTGGCGCATCGATGACGGCAACTCCAAGATCGACGAAGAGCTGTGAACTCGGTTGATCGGCTTCCGCAACTGCGCCGATTGCTCCCGCGCGTGTGTCGGCAACGGCGGACATCCAACCAAAGTCGTGCTCTGTCGTGGTGCGCGGAACTGCAACGAGTCCACGCTCCCTCTCGATACCGCCTCGACTTGCACTGGCGCGCACCGCGCGTCGCGCGTCTTGCACGTCGTTCGGCGCACCAACGACCAGAAGTTGCCCCATGCTCGGATCAAGTTCAAATCGCAGCGGGTTTATGGATCGCGCGTCGGGGATCGGACGTGTGCGGATTTCTTCGAGCACGCGCGAGAGTTCAAGTGCTTCCCTTGCGTCGAGCGCAGCGAATGTGATGAGTGCTGTGTCGACGAAACCACGATCGGTGAGGTCGATTGACGTGGCCATCGCACGCACCAATTCGACATCGTGGAAACGCCCACTGAGAAGGAGCGCGGTGGCGTCGGGTGCTTCGATGAGTCGCACTGCGTTTCGGAGACGTGTTGGTGCGAGTTCGCGAATGAGTGCGATTCGTGACTGCGGATGGCTGGCAGCGAGGCGTGAGATGACGATTGCACCGGGCGGAATGTCACCATCGTTTCGTGCGGTCGCGCCCTCAACGCGCTCGGCGCGCTGCGGCGCGGTCATTGAATCAGGTGTTGGCGGAGCCGCTGCCGCATCGGGCAGCGCATCGATCAGCTCAATGGCACGCGTTGCGAGCGCACGCGCGGACGCTGTTCCACGCACAACAATCGCGCGGAGCACTGGGTCTGCAGTGCACCACGTGCGCTCGGTACCTGGGAGATCTCTCAGGAGCGCGTCGACTGCCAACATCGCACGCTCTGCGTCAACGTGACGAAGCGCTCGGACGGTGAGTTCGCCCTCGGCGCCAAGACGATCGATCGACTGCAGGAGCCGCTCGACGCGATCGGCTTCTTCGGGCGAGGCCACGATGAGAAGTGCGCCGCTCTGGGGGAGCAGTGCGATCGCGGCTGATGGTGTGATGCATACGCGAAGCGATGCGACGTCTGCGCGAGACCAGTTTGAGGCAAGTGGAATGACGCGCGCGACACGAGTTGCTGCTGTTTCGAGCGCGTCGGCGCGGCCGCCGTCTGGCGCGGTGCCCGCGAGGAGGGTTGTTGGTTGTCCCGCAGTCGGATCGACAACCACTGCGGCATGATCGCGTGCGCCATCGTGGGGCAGTGTTCGCTGAAGCGTGAGCGCGTCGCCCGATTCAACAAGCGAGAAGCCAAGCGCACCGAGCAACTCCGATGCGCGGAGGAGTAACTCGCGCGGTGGAATCTCTGCGGGCTCGCACCAGTCAACCGCGACGCGCGTTTGGATCGCGATTGTTTCATCCAGTGCGGTTGAATCGCGCTGCGTTGGCGCTTCGACGAGCTCGGCTTCGAAGTCGACACGCTTGCCGAGAGCGTCGGCGACAACGCGCGTGAGTTGCTCGATCGAGGCTGAAACGAGCGCAAGACGAATCGGTCGCGCGTCGCGTGCTGGCGGATTGATCGAACTCAGCTCAGGGGGCTGGGGCGAATCCAACCCCGTCGCTGAACCGGACTGCGGTTGTTGCGCCTCGGGGGGAGTAAGCGTCGGGGAATCGGCTGACGCGCGACTCGCTGGGGCGCCAACCGGCGGCGACGCGTCCTGCGCTGTTGCAGCGGCAGATGCGGTTGCGGCCGCGATCGCCACCAGTGATGCCATGCAGCCAAACCGCCTCAAGGGATCGCAGGTTGGGCTTCGGAGCGAATCAGGGGGACGCATGGCGGTCGCGAATTGGTAGCGCCGTTGTCAGGACGGTGCGACAGGTTTGGCCAACTCTGCCGGAAATGGAGGGCTTGACGTCGGTTGGGGATGGCGGACAGTGGGTGCCTGCGCAGAGCGACTTTGAGGCGATTGCGCGAGCCTCTCCGTGAGGTGAGTCGGCTCCGCCGGGGTGTGCGCTTGAAGATCGGGTGATTGCGGTCAAGCGGATGCGCGGGGTGCTTCAGGCGAGCTGGTGGACTCGTGGGTTGCGTATGCGGATCGCGCAAGAGTGTCTCCGAATCGAATGGTGCGGGTGCCTTCGGTCCCGCGGTGTCGACTTGGCTGCGAGTGACGGTTGGGTTGGGTTGGGTTGGGTTAGGTTGCTGGGCGGACGCGGATCGCGGTTGTCACGCGACGTGGGGGACCCGCGCCGCGACGCGATGTCTCCGCACCGGGCGGGGCATCGGTCGCGGGTCAGGTCCGCTGATAGATCCTAATTGACTTTATCGAAATGTCGGCTGCTGGGTTCGTGTGACGGATGCAATCTGCCGGTTGAGCGGCGATGATGGAGTTTAAAAGACTCGATTTGGTGCGACAGACGCCTTTTGACTACAGAATGGATCCTCGCGTGGGATTGGAGTCCTTGTGACTCGAATCAGATGATCTTCTGTGCAGTTCAAGCGTTCTTTTATTGGTTTCCGCAATGGCTTGCCTGTCCCGTACGCGGTTGATTCGCGGGCTCGCGACCGTGGCTTGCCTGTCCCGTACGGGGTCGATTCGTGCGCTCGCGACCTTGGCTTGCCTGTCCCGTACGGGGTCGAATCGTGCGCTCGTGACCTTGGCTTGCCTGTCCCGTACGGGGTCGATTCGTGCGCTCGCGACCTTGGCTTGCCTGTCCCGTACGGGGTCGATTCGTGCGCTCGTGACCTTGGCTTGCCTGTCCCGTACGGGGTCCCTGTCCCGTACGGGGTCCCTGTCCCGTACGGGGTCGATTCGTGCGCTCGTGACCGTGGCTTGCCTGTCCCGTACGCGGTCGGTCCCGTACGCGGTCGGTTCGTGCGCTCGTGACCTTGGCTTGCCTGTCCCGTACGCGGTCGGTTCGTGCGCTCGCGTGTTCGCGAGGCCCTTCCCGATGCTGCTCGCGCGCGACCGGTACCCTGCGTTGCCCATGCGCGTCGTCAGCCTCCTCCCCTCCGCCACCGAGCTCCTTGTCGAGATCGGAGGCGCAGAACTCCTCGTCGGGCGAAGCCACGAGTGCGACTTCCCGCCGTCGCTCGGGCATCTCCCTGTGCTCACGAAGGCTCGCACGCATGGCGGCTCCTCTGCGGCGATCGACGCGGAGGTTTCCGCAAGCCTCGCGTCGGGGCAGAGCCTCTACGAGCTCGACGAGCGGCTCCTCGCGGACCTCGCGCCCGACGTGATCCTCACGCAGAACCTCTGCGAGGTCTGCTCGATCGACCTCCGCTCGGTCGAGCGCATCGCCTCGTCGCTTCCGTCGAAGCCGCGCATCCTGAGCCTCGACCCGAAGACCGTGTTCGATGTCTTCGACGACCTCCTCAAGGTCGGCGAGGCCGTCGGCCGCGCAGACGCAGCCGAGCGCGCCATGGTCGGGCTCCGCGCGCGTTACTGGAGTGCGGTCGATTTCGTGAACCCGTATGTGCCAGGCCCTGAGGTTCTGTTCCTCGAGTGGTGCGACCCGCCGTTCGTGGGCGGGCACTGGACTCCCGGCCTCATCGAGGCGGCCGGTGGTCGCCACGCGCTCAACAGCCCTGGCGCGAAGAGCCGCCGGGTGTCGCCAGAGGAAATCCTCGAGTCAGCCCCCGAGCGCATCATCGTGTGCCCGTGCGGCTTCGACCTCGCGCGGACGCGCGTCGACTTCGACGCGCTCGTCACGACGCGTTGGTGGCCGCTCCTGCCAGCCGTGCTGGACGCGCCCCCGCGCGCGGTCGCCCTCGTCGATGGCAACCAGATGTTCAACCGCCCCGGACCCCGCCTCGTCGATGCCTTCGAGTGGCTCGTTGGCTGGCTCAACGGTCGCGACGAACTGGTGCCCCCGAGTTTCCCCGTCGAGTATCGGTAGCGCCCGACTGCCCAAACGGCAGCGGCGTACGGCATTGCGCCGCGATCGGCAACCAAGGTGCACGTGCGGGCTGCCGCAGCGTTGGCGCACGCTTTGCCTCGCCGTCCGTCCCCGCACCGCGCGGAGAAGAAGGAAGGGATCCACACCATGCGATTCGACAAGTTCACAACCCTCGCGCAGGAAGCCGTGTCCGCAGCCCAGAACCTCGCGGCCGGCGCCACCAACCCCGAGATCACGCCGCTCCACCTGCTCTCCGCGCTTGTGAGCGAGAAGGGCTCGAACGCGACAACCATCCTGCAGAAGGCCGGTGTCGACGCAGCGCGCGTCGCGAGCGTCGTCGACGCCGAAATGCGCCGCCTGCCGAAGGTTCAGGGCGCCACCACCGGCAACGCGTCGCGCGAGCTGATGGAGGTCCTCAACACCGCCGAGCGCGACGCGCAGAGGATGAAGGACGCGTATGTGTCGACCGAGCACCTGCTGATCGCGCTTGCCGATGTGAAGAGCGGCGCGAAGGAAGTGCTCTCGACGCTCGGCGTCGACCGCAAGCGCGTGCAGGCCGCGGTCGACGCGATCCGCAAGGCGTCGGGCGTCACGAATGTCACCGACCAGAACGCGGAGTCGACCTACGAGGCGCTCAAGAAGTACGGCATCGATCTCGTCGAGAAGGCGCAGCAAGGGAAGATCGACCCTGTCATCGGCCGCGACGAGGAGATCCGCCGCTGCATGCAGGTGCTTTCGCGGCGCACGAAGAACAATCCCGTGCTGATCGGCGAGCCGGGCGTCGGCAAGACCGCCATCGCAGAGGGCCTCGCGATCCGCATCGTGAACGGAGACTGCCCCGAGTCGATGCGCGAGTCGCGCATCGTGGCGCTCGATGTCGGCCAGCTGCTCGCGGGTGCCAAGTACCGCGGCGAGTTC
>JBILDS010000195.1:0-6020 GCA_044352505.1 Phycisphaerales bacterium | reverse complement strand
CACCCACACACCAAACTTCAACCATCAAAGCTGCATCAAGTTATGTGTTGTTTCCGGGTGTTGTTCCGCTACAAGGCGCCGCAACCGGAACCGTGTCGGAAAGCATGTGTCGGAAAGCATGTGTCGGGAGTTCTTGGCAGATTCGCGCTGCTTCGACTTCACGGAATGTCGCGTCAGCGGACGTTTCACCAGATGCAAGATCGACTCGTTCGGTTTGTGAGTCATGTGTGTCCAACAAGCGTGCCGCCGTATCCAGGACGGATCCAGTGAGTGCGTTTGAAAGACGCAGTGACAGACGGCAGTGGCAGCGGTTCGACTGGATGTCGAACCCGAGTGTGAACACTTCGACGACATGCGCAAGGTGGCGCGCCGTCGAGGACCGTGCAGGCCGGTGGGGCCCGCGACCGGTGCGTTCGTATGCCAGTATTGAGTGATACGCAGATTCGTGAGCTCGTCTCAATCGAGCCGTTCGCCGGGAACGAGAAGCGCCCAGGCGTCGTGAGCTATGGCGTTTCAAGCTATGGCTACGACGTTCGCGTTGGAACCAAGTTCAAGATCTTCACCAATGCGACATCGGGCGGAACCGCCGTCGTTGACCCGAAGAACTTCACCAACGACCTTTTCGTCACAATCGACACGGCGGAGACGGGTCGCGACCACATCATCATTCCACCGAACTCGTTTGCCCTCGCTGAGACGGTTGAGGTCATCAAGGTACCGCGTGATGTGCTGGCGATCTGTGTCGGAAAGTCGACCTATGCCCGCTGCGGCATCATCGTCAACGTCACGCCGCTTGAGCCTGAGTGGCGAGGCAAGGTCACGATTGAGATCTCAAACACGACGCCGCTCCCCGCGAAGATCTATGCCAACGAGGGCATTGCCCAGATGGTCTTCCTGAAGGCTGAGCGCGTCTGCGCTGTGAGTTACGCCGACAAGAACGGCAAGTATCAAGATCAAGCGGGGCTCACGCTCCCGATGGTGGATGGCCTCGCAGCAAGCGATGCCGGCACCAGAGAGCGTGCCTCGTCCGACCACCGTCCGTCTGCGGCGTCGAATCGACCTGCGGCGGAACTCATAAGTACCGCCTGATTTCGCCAGCAAACCGCGCGGCGCTCGTATTGAGATGCCGCCGGAGTCACATCGTCGACACAAAACCCTCTGCACCCGGCCACGTCCGAAGTTCAGAGTCGCCTCGAGCTCAATTCGTCATTTCTCTCTCTCCATTCATCCCGTTCGCTCGCGCAGGAAGCACAAGAAAATGAAGATCTCCCGACGCTTCACCAAGGCCGGCCAGAATGTCTACGACACCGTTGAGTGGACGAGACGTTCCAGTCGCATCGGCAATTCCGACGGCTCAACCGTCTTCGAAATGAAGGATGCCGAGATTCCGGCTGCGTGGAGCCAGTTGGCGACCGACATCGTGGTCAGCAAGTACTTCCGTAAGGCAGGGGTTCCTCAGTTCAACCTCGACGGAACGCCGATCGTCGATGACGCGGGCAAGCCCGTACTCGGGCCGGAGCGTTCGGTTCGGCAGGTCGTGCACCGCCTTGCTGGCTGCTGGACGCATTGGGGCGAGAAGTACGGCTACTTCTCGACGAAGCGCGATGCTGAGGCGTTCTACGACGAGATCGCCCACATGCTGCTCACGCAGATGGCAGCTCCCAACAGCCCGCAGTGGTTCAACACTGGTCTGAACTGGGCGTATGGCATTTCGGGGCCGGCGCAGGGTCACTGGATCGCCGACCACAAGACCGGGCGAGCGACCCTCGCGACCGACGCCTATTCGCACCCTCAGCCCCACGCCTGCTTCATCCAGGCAGTGAGTGACGACCTCGTCGGTGAGGGCGGCATCATGGATCTTTGGACGCGCGAGGCGCGCCTCTTCAAGTACGGCTCGGGCACAGGCACGAACTTCTCACAGCTCCGCGGCGAGAACGAGCCGCTCTCGGGCGGCGGTAAGAGCTCGGGCCTCATGAGCTTCCTCAAGATCGGCGATCGCGCTGCGGGTGCCATCAAGTCGGGCGGCACAACTCGTCGCGCTGCCAAGATGGTCTGCCTTGACCTCGATCACCCCGACATCGAGGGGTTCGTCAACTGGAAGGTTCGCGAGGAGATCAAGGTCGCGGCGTTGGTCGAAGGCATGAAGGCACTCGGTGACGACCAGAAGGCGCTGGCGAAGAAGCTCGGGCTCAAGCTCGACTACGACTTCAACGGTGAGGCCTACTACACCGTCAGTGGCCAGAACTCGAACAACTCCGTCCGCATCCCTGATGCGTTCTTCGATGCGCTCGACGCCGACAGCGATTGGAACCTGATCCGCCGTGTGGATGGCAAGGTTGCGAAGACCATCAAGGCGAAGGAACTCTGGAACGAGATCAACTTTGCCGCGTGGCGCTGCGCAGACCCGGGCGTCCAGTACGACAGCACGATCAACGCGTGGCACACCTGCCCCGCTGGCGGTCGCATCAACGCGTCGAATCCGTGCTCGGAGTACATGTTCCTCGACAACACCGCGTGCAACCTCGCGTCGATCAATCTCCTCAAGTTCTACGACGCACAGAGCCGCCGTTTCGACATCGAGGGCTATGAGCACGCGATCAATGTTTGGACAATCGTGCTTGAGATCTCGGTGCTGATGGCCGCATTCCCGTCGCGCGAAATTGCCGACCGCTCGTGGCGCTATCGCACGCTCGGCCTCGGCTACGCGAATCTTGGCGCCATGCTCATGCAGGCGGGCATCCCCTACGACAGCGAGGAAGGCCGCGCGGTCTGCGGAATGCTGACCGCGATCCTCACCGGCCGCTCGTACGCAGAGAGCGCATTGCTCGCAGCAGAGCACGGGCCGTTCGCCGGCTACAGTGACAACCGTGAGAACATGCTGCGTGTGGTGCGCAATCACCGCCGCGCCGCCATGGGGCTTTCGCGCTCAAGCGACGAGTGGGAAGCGCTCCGCATCCGACCAGTGCCAATCGACCACTCCGTCATCAAGAGCGGCCGCGTCAATCTCTCGAACGCGGCTGAGCTGCTTGCTCGCTCCGTGGCCTGCTGGGACGACGCGCTCGGCTTCGGCGAGAAGTTTGGCTTCCGCAATGCGCAGACGACCGTCATCGCGCCCACGGGCACGATCGGTCTCCTCATGGACTGCGACACGACGGGCGTCGAGCCCGACTTTGCGCTCGTGAAGTTCAAGAAGCTCGCCGGCGGCGGCTACTTCAAGATCGCCAACCAATCGCTGCGCCCCGCGATCCGCGCGCTCGGCTACACGGCGGATCAGGCCGACGACATCCTCACCTATGTCATGGGCACGCTCAGTCTCGATGTGCCGATGCCGGCCGCTGACGGCTCCGTCGTGGCAGGACGCGGCACCACGCTGCGCGAGTTCCTCCTGTCGAAGGGCTATACGCACGAGCAGCTCGTGTCGGTCGAGAACACGCTTCCGACCGTCTTTGAAATCGCCTTCGCCTTCTCGGCGTGGTCGATGCCGGAAAGCGTGCTGGTCGGGGCTGGTGTTGACCCCGCAGCCGCCAAGAACGACATGTCGTTCAACGGCCTCCGTGCGCTCGGGCTCACCCGCAAGCAGATCGACGTGATCAACCGTACCGTCTGCGGAACGCAGACGATCGAGGGCGCCCCGCACCTCAAGGACGAGCACCTCGCTGTGTTCGATTGCGCGAACCGCTGCGGCCCGCTCAGCACGCGCTTCATCAAGCCCGAGGGTCACATCCGCATGATGGCCGCCTCGCAGCCCTTCATCACGGGCGCCATCTCGAAGACCATCAACCTGCCGTCCGACGCGAACGTCGACGACATCGGCGCGTGCTATCGCCTCAGCTGGGAGCTCGGCCTCAAGGCGAACGCGCTCTACCGCGACGGCTGCAAGCTCAGCCAGCCGCTGTCGACGAAGAGCGACAAGGAGGAGAACGACGATGAGGACGAGAAGACCTCCGCCGATGGAGCCGCCGAGGGCGCCGTCACAGGCGCCGTCACAGGCGCCAAGGTCGCCGTCTCCGACGCGGTCGTCACCGACGCGGACGAACAGCGCGCGCTGGTGACCGAGGCGCTCACAGACATCGCGCTTTCGGCCGAACCCACAAGCGCCCCCGCGCCCGTTGAACGGATCGTCGAGCGCGTGGTCGAGCGGATCATCGAGCGCCCGATGCGCCGACGCCTGCCTGACACACGCGAGTCGCTCACCCACAAGTTCAATGTGGCAGGTCACGAGGGCTACCTGATCGTCGGCCTCTACGAGGACGGCCGACCGGGTGAACTCTTCATCACCATGGCGAAGGAAGGCTCGACCATCGGTGGCTTGATGGACTCGCTTGGAACCGCCATTTCGGTGGCACTCCAGTACGGCGTGCCCGTCGAAAGCCTGGTGACCAAGTTTGCACACCAGCGCTTCGAGCCGATGGGCATGACGACGAACGCCGACATTCCGTTCGCGAAGAGCCTCGTCGACTACATCTTCCGCTGGCTCGGCATGCAGTTCATTGACGGCTACCGAGATCTCAATGCCCCTCGTCGCGCTGGATCCGCAAGCGGGACAGGCGATTCGGGATCCCATGACAACACGCGCGCGTCGTCCGCCCACTCGGCCGGTGCGTCATCGAAGGAGGTTGCAGGATGCTCCACAGGATCAAGCGCGACCGGGGGATGGACTGCCCGACGCGAGGCGGCGATCGAGGCCGCGAGGGCCGATCGCGGCGAGGTAACCGGATTGACGGCAGCGACTGCGCCGACGTCGCCCTCCGCCTTGCCTTCAGCGCCTCAGCCAAGGGTCAGCACCACCCACTCCGTGATCTCCGTTTCGGAATCGCGTACGGATGGTGGACGCACCATCGAGGCGGTTGCGTCGGTCGAGCGGACCGTGCGGACAATCGCCGCGAATGCGCTCGATCAGTCGAACGCAGCATTGATGGGCGATGCGCCCGCATGCGACGGCTGCGGAGCGATCACGGTGCGCAATGGCACCTGCTATCGCTGCCTCAACTGCGGCAACAGCATGGGATGCAGCTGAGTTCGACACGTCGAGCGGGACGACTCGATCACGTTGGTGCTGTTCTCCATCGCCCGATTGAGCGCAGCATCCGTGGCGCTCGAATCTATTGAGCTGTGCAAAGCCAGAGTGTGAGAGTTCGGATTGCTGATCACCGCAGTTAGATGAGGCGCATGCCAGAGAAGCCTCCGTCCGTAGGTTGCTTGCGCGGTTTCATCCGTGAGCCACGCGAGACTCCAACTTCGAGTTCGTATCGAACCCGCAGCAACGTCTGAACCCTTCCAACGTCTCAATGATCGGGCTTCAGCCCCGTCACTTGTGCGGCACACAGCACACGTGACGAACGAATCGTGTGCGGATTGGAGACTGAGCGCAGCGTCCCACGCGCTGCATCAACTCGACACGCGCCACAGGAGGTGGCGGAGCGCTCGTTCGGTAGAAGGCGTCAAACGCCCGTCGCCGCGGGTTGCGAGGAATGGAAGCCGAATTCAGGCGTGTCGTGTTTGAATGGGTGTTGCAATGGCGGCCGCTGAGGACGCCCTGCTCCGACGCACCCGGGCAGTTTGAGGTCAGATCAGTGATACCTTTGGTCGGCGACGACCCGGTGCGTTGAAGCGCGCGGAACGTCGCACGACAGGTTTCGAGAAGGTTGGCGAGTGGATGGATCCTTCTTGCACCGTTTGGGCGCGCACGGAGTTCGCAGAGCCCAATCCCCAGCCGCGTCACCTCGCGCGCGGATATGGGTAACCAACTCGGGTATCGCCAGCTGACCTCTCCAATCCACCACGGCGGAGCCACCCACGCGAAGGCTCCGCTCTCGCCCCCCGCGGATCCCACCTCCGCGGGGGGCTTTTGTTTGCGCGTCAGGCGTCGCGATGTTGCGATCCGGGCACCCTCAGTACCGGAGTGCTCGGCAACGTGGCACCCACTCCCACGGTGCCGGGTACGTGCCAGGTACGTGCCAGGTACGTGCCAGGTACGTGCCAGGTACGTGCCGGGTACGTGCCAGGTACGTGCCAGGTAC
>JBILDS010000194.1:0-6046 GCA_044352505.1 Phycisphaerales bacterium | reverse complement strand
CGGAAGACGGGCACGGCCACGCTGGCCGCAACCGCAACCACCGCCGCCACAGTGGCGGCCTCGGCAATGGTGAAGCCGCGGCGCGCGAGACGCATCGAGTTGCTTCTTGTGTTTTTCATGGTGTGGGCTCCTTTCAATCACGCGAGAGAAGATCGCGGCCAAGGATGCCGCCCGTTGTCAGAATGTGGAAACTCGTACGCGTTCCGTCGACCGAGGTCGTTGGCTGCCAGCCGTTCACACCGAACGGCGTGTCATCGGACCACAGTCCATCGCCCGACTTGCTGCCCTCGCGCGCAATGATGTCGTCGGCCACCGCGTGCGCCATCGACACGGTCTGCACACTGCCGTCGAAGAAGAGCGTGTACGGCGAACTCTTGGCACCCGCGTTGAAAGCGAGGCCCGCGCTTGGTGCGCCGCGGTACCAGCCGTACTCGCACATGCGCGTCTTGAGCGACGGATGCGTGCACTGCGAGACCGCGGGCGAGCGGTAGCTGTCTGCGAACTGCGCTGGTGCTTGGAAACCGCCGTCTGCCTTCGCGCGCAGGACGCCGGGGTTCAGCATCGCCGCGGGAGAGAAGCAGTAGCTCGAGTTGGCGAAGCCGCCGGGAATCCCGGGCGCGGGAAAGGTGAACTCGCTTGTTGGATGTGCGGCGAGCGCGGGGACGCCCGCGTAGGCGGGGTCGTCTTCGGCGTAGAACTCGGGCGAGTAGAAGTTCTTCGCGAGGTACTCGCGGAAGCCCGCGATGTTCGGCAGCCGAAACGAGCCGTAGCCGGGGCTTGTCCCGGTGAACGAGATCGGCTGGAGGACCCCCCAGTTGCCGCAGCTTCCCGCCACCACGGAGCTGGAGCAACGACCGGTGCTGCCGAGCCAGTAACCCCACATCGCGCCGTTCGAATCTCGCCCCAACAAGACTTGGGTGGGGCATTGAACCTGATTGAGGTACGTCGTGCAGCTGTCGCCGAACTCGCCCGCGTCGGCCGGCATCACGCCGAATTGCCTGCCCGCGAAGTCGTTCGCGTAGCACTCGTTCGCCTGTGCGAGTTCGGCGAGTTTGTACTGCGAGTCAAGCCCGCCGCTGCCGCGCATGGGAAGGGTTACGGCGACGCACGTGAACACCGAAGCGGCGGCCACGCCGACAAGTGCATCCGTGAGCGTAAAGCCGCGCCGCTGCGGCGAAATGGAGAGAGAGAGTGTCGCATGTTGTCTTTGCATAACACAGCTCCAGACTCAGGTTCTTGTGCGAACAAATCACGCCGGTGACTCGCCCTCTGTATAGGGCGCCGATCCGACCTACACGGCCGAATCCAACGGCTCCGCTCCCCTTCTACGCACGGGTTCTGAAGCGATGAGGACTCAACCAAGAAGTTTCCGGAGCAGTTCCGGAAACGGCTCGAGCGAGTCAAGGATCAGGTCCGGAGCGGGGTCGAGCGCCTCGACGGGTTGGCCGTGGTTATAGCCGCCACGCACCACCAGACTTGGAATCCGCGCCGCGCGCGCCGCGCCGACGTCGTTGGCGCTGTCGCCCACCATCCACGCATGGCGCGCGTCAAGCCGTCGCATTGCCTCGAAGAGTGGAGCTGGGTCGGGCTTGCGCACCGGCAGCGTGTCGCCGCCAATCACACAGGCCACGAATGGACGCCACCCAAGCGCATCGACGATGCGCTCGGTGGGTGCGAGCGGCTTGTTGGTGACGATGGCTACACCAAGTCCGAGCGCGTGCGAGGCAGCGAGTGCGTCGTGCGCGCCCTCGAGCGGCTTGGTGTGGTCGACACAGATTTCCTGATAGATGGCGCGAAACCGAGGCATCGCCGCGTCGGCTCTGGCATGGCAGGCGGGCGCGTCAGGGAACCCGGCAAAGCCCTCGAATCTTCCCGACATCGCGCGCTCGACGAGCATGCGTGCACCGTTGCCGACCCAGGTTGCGACCTCATCGCGCCCCCGTTCGGCCAACCCAAGTTCACGCATGAGCGCATTCACGGCGACGAAGATGTCCTCGACCGAATCGACGAGAGTTCCATCGAGGTCGAAGAGAATGGCCTGCGGCGCGGGATACGCGCGCAGTTTGGCCGCGAGGGCGACGGCGAGGGCGGTGAGAGATGGGTCGGGCGATGCGCCGGAAGAATGGGACACCGCGTGCATCCGCCGCGATCAGTTCCCGAGCTCAAGCGCAAGTCGAGCCTTCGGGAAGAAGCGCCCGGGACTTGCAACGGCTGCGAGGTCAGAGTGCAGGAAGACGTTGCCATCGGGAATACCGCAGTTCTGCTGCAAACTGCGCACGAGCGAGAGCAGTGTGCGCATCTGTGCGTCGGTGAACTCGCGACGCTCGCCGTTGCCGACGAGACAAATGCCGATTGCGTGCTGATTGAACCACGCGGCGTCGGGCGAGGCTCCGGGCGCGCGTTCGACGACGTGCGCGCCGGCATCCTGCGCGAGCCAACGCGGGCCGAAGTTCAACGAACCATCGGGCTCGCCGTTCCCATTTCCGATGACGAAGTGGTAGCCGAGCGATGGAAGCCCCCACGCAGCGTGCTGCCGCGTAAGTTCGCCCATGGTGGCGGCGGCGCTTGCGCTGTGGTGGATGACGATTGCCTGCCAGCGTCCGGGTTCGATGGGAGCCTGCCCCGCGGCAGGGCCAGCATCGGCCACGCGCACGGCGGGGATTCCCTGCCACTTCTCGCCGAGCATGAGTGCGCCGCCCGCAAACGTCATGGCACCGATGAAGACACCCCAGACAATGCCGGTGCGCTTCGGATGAACCTTGCGCTTTGCCGGCTTTGCGGTTGAACCTGCCCGGGTGCTCGACTTCGACTGGGACTTCCGTGCCAAGGGCGTTTCCTTCGCGTCATGCGTGGAGTGAAGCGGGACAGTATCGCAGATCGGCCAGCGTGCGGAGGTTCCTGCAGGAATTGAGAAAGTAGGAACAAGCGTCGCGCGGGCGGGCGCGATCAATCGGGTTGTGCGTGCGAGGTTCGCGGCGTTTGGCGCCGCGGTTACTGCTGTCCGAGCCGGGCACGCAGCGCTGGCTGCGGCGTGCCAAAAACATCGGGTTCTTCAAGCGGAACGTAGCGCTTGCGCATGCGGTCGTAGGTCTCGAACTGGTTGCGCGGCAGATCCGACTGGAAGAGCGAGCGTTGGCAACCGGCGAGAAGCACCGGAGCGACGCATGCCACCAAGAGCGCAACGCCAAGCTGGCGATTTCGGCGGAGACGACTCGAATCGAGGCAACGCATGGTGTGATCCTAACGCGATTGCGCGTCGTCGGTGGTTCGAACGGCCGCTTTGCGCACCACAGGTACCGTGGCTGCGAAGGGATACGCGCGCCCCGTGAGGCCGTCTGTGAACTCGCCGGCAACCGAGATCGCCGTTGCGGGGCGCTCCCCGATCCACTCGACCGGAAGTTCGAGGGTGTAGTGGGTGCCGAGGAGGCCGCTTCGGAAGCACTCCCGCAGCGCCTTCGGGCCAACGGTAAGGGCGCCGGCGGCAAGCGGCGCATCGCCCGGCACCAGCGCTGCGGCCGAGAGACGTACCGTTCCCGTGATCTGTAGGAAGCGCCCGCGCGCGTCGCGCGGTGCGAGAACCACCGCGAGTTCAGCCTGGTTGTCGCGTGTCAGCCGCGCGGTCGAAAGGCCAGAAACGGCCACCGCCGCGAGTGCGGGCAACGCCTCCGCGACCTCAGGGTCGACCTCGTCCGCGCGCTCGGTCGCAAGTTGGCGAAGCCTCGTGTCAAGCTCAGATGCCCGGGCGAGTGCCGCGTCGCGCTCGGCGGTGCGCTCGGCAAGCTCCTCGCGTAGGCGGTCGGACTCGTTCGGCGCAAGTGCTCGGGCGCCACACCCGCCGAGAGCGAGCGCAAGCATCGCCGACAAGACGGGGAGCGCGGCGAGGCTCAGGTGAGGCGGGCGGCGTGTCATAGAGGCGCGAGTGTACGTTCGGTCTTGCGGGCGGGGAACCGGCGGCGGGCGATCGCGCGGCGCGTGCACCCCGTCGCCCGATGAGGTGTGATCCGAGCTCGGTTCGGCGCTCTGACGAACCTGGAAGACCAGTGCTTGAGCCTTGGTTTTGGCCAGACTGGGACTCGCCAGACCGCGAGACCACTACCCGCGCAGCGGCGCCTCGGCGTCATCCGGTGCCGCGTCGTCGTCGCCGTCGTCATGTCCCGATGCGTCGCCGAAGGTGATCTGGAGGGCGATCTGCTCGAGCGCGACGGTAAAGTCGACGCTCACAATCGCGATTCCCTCGCGGACTTCGATCCGTCGCGGTGCGAAGTTGAGAATCCCCTTCACTCCGGCCGCCACAAGCACATCGGCAACCTGCTGCGCGGCCTCGCGCGGTACGGCGATCACGCCGATCGAGATCCCCTCGCGCGCCACGACCTCAGCCAACTCAGCGATTCGCCGCACCGTAAGCCCACTTCCGACCTCTTCGCCGGCGAGCGCCGGGTCGGCGTCGAACACCGCCGCGATCCGGAACCCCTCCTTGCGGAAGCGGTCGTAGCTCACAAGTGCGCGGCCGATGTTGCCCGCCCCGACCACGCAGGCGCGCCACTCGCGGTCGCGCCCCATGATCCGCCGCAACGACGACACGAGATCGGGAACCGCGTAGCCCTTGCCAGGATGGCCAAACTGCCCGAGAAGCGCGAGATCCTTGCGCACCTGGGCGTCGGTGAGCCCAAGCGAACGGCCGATCGCCTTCGAGCTCACCGTTTCCTCGCCCGACTCAAGACGAGTCGCGAGTTCCCGCAGGTAGAGGCTCAGGCGCCGCGCGGCCGGCCTCGGAATGTTGCGTCGATGCGTCACGGCGCCGCATCGTACGTTCTCCCCTGCTCCGCTACCCTCTCCTCATGCATATTGCGGACGTCCTCGCCCGAGAAGCGACCTCGCTCAGCTTCGAGTTCTTCCCGCCGAAGACCGACTCCGGCTGGGAATCGCTCTACCGGTCGATCGCAGAGTTCGAGCCTCTCGCGCCGAGTTTCGTGTCGGTGACCTACGGCGCCGGCGGGTCCACGCGCGACAACACGCACGCGCTTGTGGTGCGCCTCCGGCGCGAGACCAAACTCGAGCCGGTGCCGCATCTCACGTGCTTTGGGCATACGAAAGATGAAATCCGCGCGATTCTCGAGCTCTACGCCGCGAACGGTGTGGGCACGGTGCTTGCGCTGCGCGGCGATCCGCCAGCGGGCGCGCGCATTCTTGCGCTCGGCGACTTTCGCCATGCCGCCGATCTCGTGCGCTTCATCAAACAGGAAGGCGAGCGCCTCGGCGTGAATGGCGGCCGCGGCTTCGGAATCGGCGTCGCAGGCTTCCCCGAAGGCCACCCGGAAACGCCGAACACGCTTGTCCAACTTGAGCACTTGAAGGCGAAGTGCGATGCAGGCGCCGACTACATCGTCACGCAACTCTTCTTCGACAACCACGCCTTCCACGACTGGCGTGCGCGCTGTGAACTTGCGGGAATTCGCGCGCCAATCATCGCGGGCGTGATGCCAATCACAAGCGGCAGCGGCCTGAAGCGCATGGCTGACCTCGCGGCGGGCACGCGCTTTCCGGCGCCACTCTTGAAGGCGATCGCGCGCTGCAAAGGCAACGCCGAAGCGATTGAAAACGCCGGCATCCACTGGGCGACCGAACAATGCCGCGACCTCCTCGACAACGACATCGCGGGCATTCACTTCTACACGCTCAACAAGACCGACGCGACGAAGCGCATCTACAAGACCTTGGGCGTGCAAGCATCGCACTCGTGAACGCATCGCACCGCAGTTTCTTCGCATTCGCAAGAGAACGCGGGCGTCGCCGCAATCGCCCAAAATTCACCGCGACCGCAGCCGATATCACGCACGAACATCGAGGTGCGGCTCGCCGTCGCTCTCGCTGCGCGGTTTCGGCAACTCAAACGTTCGGTCGCTCCGCTGATCGCGGTTTCGACGGTGCTTCCACTCGTCGGCCGCATCGGGCTTCGGGTCGGTCTCCTCGCTCTTGAGCGGATCGGAGATGCGCACCTCGTCGCGAATCACCGTGCGCGGCGCGTCGGCCTCTTGCGGCTTGGTCT
>JBILDS010000031.1:0-19956 GCA_044352505.1 Phycisphaerales bacterium | reverse complement strand
TGGAGCCCTACGCGGGTCCACGCGTACCGCTCTTTGGAAGTGGATTCGCGTTGCGTCCGAGCGACGGCGAGAGCTCCTCGCGAGCGGACTCCGACTTCAGCGCGTTCGCTGCGCTCGCGACCGGCATCGCGGAGCCGAAGTCGTCCGGCACCGCGACCGATGAACCCACGCTCGCGGGCGAGTTTCCATACATCCAACTTCTCAACGGCTTCGTCGTCACCGAGGACGCAGACGGCATCGTGATCGTCGACCAACACGCGCTGCACGAACGGGCGATGTTCGCGGCGTTCCTCGATCGGCTCGACCGCGGCGCGCTCGAGTCGCAGCGGCTGCTTGTTCCGATCGTGCTCGAGAAGAGCGCGCGTGAGGTCGAGATTCTCAGCGAGATCACGCCGCTCCTCGCGCGGCTCGGCATCGAGGCACGCCCGTTCGGCCCACGCTCGGTCGCGGTCGATGCGGTTCCGACGCTCCTTCACTCGCGCAACGCAGACGCTGGCGCGTTCGTCGGCGACCTCCTTGAAAAGGCGGTTGAGCACGGCTCGCTCGTATCGCTCGAGGCGGCGCTTCACGAGATCGTCGACATGATGGCGTGCAAAGCAGCGGTGAAAGCAGGGGACTCGCTCACGCCCACCGAAATCAAGAGCCTACTCGCGATGCGCGAACGCATCGAACGCTCGACCGCGTGCCCGCACGGGCGACCGACCTCGATCCGCATCGCTCGGAGCGAACTCGAGCGGCGCTTCGGCCGCAGTTGATTTTGCGAACTCGTTGGTCTGAGAGAAGGTCATGCGCGACGCGCGCAAATCCTCAACGCGCGCTGAACCGTACAGCAAGTCAACCGCCGCGCCCACGCCCGCGCGGGGTTGGCGTCGTGCTTTGTTCAGCGCTCCGTGTCGATCCAGCTGCGGCATCGCCGCGATCTCCCGTGAGAATCTCGTGAAACACCGTTTCGCCGGTTTCGAGCATGCGCTCGATGTACGGTCGACACATGCCACAGCATGCTCCGCAACCGTATCTGCGGCCAATCTCGTCGAGCGTTGCAGGCCGTTCATCCAACTTCTTCTTCAACTCGCTGAAGCGAAGATCAAAGCACACGCATCGGTCAATCTCAATGGGCTTTGACATGACTTCATAACCCCAAATCAACTTTGAAACTCGCTCGGATTCTCACCTGCCACGCTGCGCGTTCAACGCGGATCGTATGGCGTGTCATCATTCGCAAGGAATGCATTCTCGGGGAATCCCATCACCTGTTCAAGGAGGGATTGCGCCTGATGCGGTCCTGCATGTCGCTCGCACACGCCGCCCACATGGCCGTCGAGATAGCACACATGCGTGCAGCCACCGTGCCGGAATGCCTGCCCGCCCGCGTGCACAGTTTGGAGATCACCTTCAACCGCCGCCGACGGCGCGCGCATGAACTTGTTGGCGCCGCCTTTCCAGCCGCCGTCACCAAAGAGCGCCGTACGCGACGTGTGCCTGAAGTTGCCGCTGGCCAATCCTCGGCGCGCAACACTCCATCCATCGCGCCAACGTCCGTCGGAACCCATCTCAGGGAAGCGCCCCTCGGCTCCGATGTAGGTTGTGTTGTAGTTGTAGCCGGTGTAGGGGTCGCCGCCAAACGTTGAATCGCCCGCGAAATCTGGGCACTGCTGCACTTGCGTGGAAGTCGACATGAAGTTCCACAGCGCACCGGGCGCGATGGTTCCATCGGGTCGATGTTCGTAGTCCCACGCCTTCGTGACCACGCCCGCATCGGTGAGTTCATAGAGAATCGCAGCCGGGTATCGCTCTTTGTTCTGTGCGGCGTAGCTTGTGGCGGCAAGACCCATCTGGCGCAAGTTTGACTGGCATCGCCCCGCGCGCGACGCCGCGCGGACGGCGGAGGTTGTGGGAAGCATCAGCGCCAAGAGTATGGCAAGAATCCCGACCACCACAGTCGTCTCGACGAGCGAGAGGGCGCGCCGAAAAGTGCGTGGGTTTGCGCGCGTTTCAGATCGCATCGCATATCGCATTGCGGGTCGCGTCATGTTCCCGAGCCTCCGCCCCAACTTGCGAGCAGCATGGCAAGATCCGACGCGCCCACTGTGCCGTTTCCGTCGAGATCGGCGGTTGAGGATGCGCTTCCCCAGAGTCCAAGCAGCATGGCGAGATCGGGCGCGCCGACTGTTCCGTTGCCGTCAAGATCCGCGGGAATTCCAACAGGCGCCACGATGGCGATGGCGTCTATCTCAGGGGAGAATCCAGGGCTCATCGGGCCGTCAATGCGAACATAGCGCACGCGGTCAAGGCCAAGCGCGCCAATGTCAATGCCGGTTCCACCGCCTGAACCGTCGTACACCGCAAGAAGATCCTCGTAGCTCAATCCGAGACAATCCTCGAGCGTGACGGTCGGATCGATCGGTCGCTGGAAGTTGCTCTCGACGATGCCGGGCACGGTCGAGAAAGGTCCGATGTCGAGATACCCAAGCGTCGGAAAGAGCCCGTCCGCGGCAAAAACCTTCGCTACGAACCACTCGACACCGTCGTGGCTCACGCTGATCGTTCCGCCCTCAGACGCAAGACCGGCCACAACGCCGAAGCCAAACGACGCGTCGGTGAAGAACGAGTTTCCGAACACAATCAGATCCACGCCGAACGGGTTGCGGGGGTCATCGATCACATCGCGATCAAACGCGAGCACAAGTGAACCTCCGACACCGAGCGACACCACCTCGTTGGGGCGATAGGCCGGCTGAAACGGGGTCACCGCTTGTGGGAAGAGCCCCTCGCCTGTGAATCGCTCTGGTGCTCCAAGTGCCACGAGCGGGTTGTTGAATCCCGCCACAGCTCCGGTGCCTTGCGTGAATGACACAACATTCGTGGCGTACGGTGAGTTTGCGCGCGCAATGTGCGCCGTCGAAACCGCAGTAAGGGCACCGACGAGAGACGCGCACGCTGCAGTGTGCGCATGAATTCGGCACACGCCACGGCGGACGAACGTGCGTGCGGAAAGGCATGCGGCGCGTCGCGTCCATGCGGGCGCATGCGCGTACGAACCAAGATGAAGACGCAGTGCGCGGAGCGTGCGCATGAAACAGCAACCCTCTCTCCGGGAGCTCGCGCCCGGATCGACTGCGCTCCGACCGGGAGCGCCCGGCGCCGCCCAAAAGGAGCGGCGTCGTCTGGGTAGGTCTTCCGGCTTCAGGACCGCGTGGGCGGACACGGGACGCGCCTTCCCAGCCGCAGCCAAACGCGCAAATCGCGTAGGCCTCTGGCCAGTGGTTGCCGCGTATGCGGCTGCGTCCTGCGGGATGCAGGCATCCTCCTGTTACGGCGGCGCGACCGCGGCGGATTCTCACCGCCTTCCCTCGTTGCCACGCACGCGCGCAGCAACGCCGGAGTTTCCTCCGGACGCCCAGACGAGGGTCAGTATAAGCGCTTCAGAAGTTGACGGGTTCCATAAGCACGCTGTACATTCCGCGATTCGCGTCGATCCGCTTTGGGTCGACCCTTAGGAGACTTCGATGTCGTTGAGCGCGTCCTCGTCCGTGATTGTCCGCCTTCCGCTTTCGGCGATGCTCGCCGCGTCCGCGCTCCTCGCGTTCGCGCCGTCCGCCCTCTCCGCCAGCGCGGCCATTGCGCAGGACGGATCCGCGTCCTCTGCGAAGGATCTCACCTCGCTCGAGAAGAGCGTTTCGGACTTCATCCACTATGTGCTCATCGGGAAGGCAGACCTCGCGGAGTCTTCCGCGCAGGCTGCGCTCTCCGCAGACGCAACCGACGCCGACCTTGCCCAGGTTGTGGATGGCGCGGGGCTCGCGGAGCGTCTCGACAAGGCCATTTCTCGCAGCCGATCGATGGGTGGCGTTGCGGATCTCGCAGCGCAACTTGAGTCGCGTGTGGAGGGTGGGCGCCAGTCGATGGCGCGTGACCCGAAGCGCATTGCCGAGTCGATCGGCATGCTCCGAGGCACGCTGCGCGAGCGCATGATTGCAGACGAGCGACTGATGGCCGCAGGCGAGTATGCGGTGCCGCAACTCTTGAAGGTCGTCGTTGACTCGACTGATTCCGCTCTTGAGCTCGAGGCCACCAAGCGCATCGTTGGCCTGAAGCGTCAAGCCGTTCTTCCGCTGTCGCTCGCGCTCGTCAACCTCGATGCAAATTCGCAGCGCAAGGTTGTCGCCATGCTCGCCGACATCGGTTGGCCCACGGCAATTCCGTTCATTCTTGAGGTTGGTGCGTCGCCATCGTCGCCCGAGTCGCTCCGCGAGGCGTGCAATGCTGCTTTCGCGCAGCTGAACGGTTCGGCGAAGGACGTCTCTGCGCAATTCACAGCACTTGCGCGCCGGTTCTTCGATCGTGATGACTCGCTCATCCCAAACCCAACCGACACGCTCAACAACGTCTGGTCGTACGACGCGTCTGAAGGCGGATTTGCCGGTCTCCAGGCAACCGCGGTTTCGACCGCGATTTTCTGCGACGACATGGCGAAGTTGCTTGCTCGCCGCGCGTTGGCGGCTGATCCGTCGAACACGTCGGCACTCGCCGTGTTCATTGCGGCCGACCTGCGTCGCGAGAACACGCTCGGATCTGACGCCGATCGCGGTCGCTACAGCCCGCAGTTCTTCGCAACCACCGCCGGCCCATCGGTGTGCAATGAGGTGCTCGCGCTTGCGATCGATTCAAAGGACACCGCGCTTGTGCGCGACGCGATCGATGTACTTGCACAGACCGCTGGTGGCGCGAAGCTCGTTGCCGCATCGGGTCGCGCCCCGATTCTTGAGGCGCTCCGTTACTCTGATCGTCGCGTTCGACTTGATGCGGCGCTTGCAATTGCAGGCAGCAACCCAGGTCAGAGTTTCCCCGGCGATTTCACAGTTGTTCCCACGCTTGCGTCCGCTGTGTCCGGAGTCGATTCAAGCCGAGCTGTTGTGGTCGGCGGGTCGATCGAGGAGCGTCAGGCGATTGAGCAGCAGCTTGGCAGCGCAGGTTTCGCGTCGATCGGTGGCGCGGCGGCGGCGTCAGGTTTCGAAGCGCTCGAACTTGAAGTGATTCGCGCCAATGGCGTTGATCTTGTGGTGTTGCGCGGCTCGCTGGACACGATCCAAGAGGGCGTCGCCCGCGTTCGTGCCAGTGGCGCGACCGCTGCGACCCCGATCGTTGCCATCGCGGCAGCGGCCGACGGAGCCTCGGTGCGGAGCGCGTTTGCGGGGAATCGTTCGGTGGTTGTGTGGACCGATGGTGGCACGTCGGATTCGTTCCGCGGTGCAGCAGCCCTCGCGATCTCGCGCACGTCCGGTGAGGCGTTCGACGAGGCGGAGGGTGCTGAATACGCGATGCGCGCTGCCGAAGCACTCCGTGCAGTGGCTGTTGGACGGAATCCAGTCTTTGATTTGGCCGACGCCGAGCCTGCGCTGCTGCGCGCGCTCTCGACCCGTCAAGGCGGTCTTCGCATGATGGTCGCAGAGGTGCTCGCCCTGATTGGTTCGCCGGCTGCGCAGTCCGCGCTTGTCGACGCAGCCATCAGCGCAACCGGCGGCGAGCAGATTGCGTTGTGCGACTTCGCTGCCTTGGCTGCGCGTCGCAGTGGCGCTTCGGCCGATGAGCGGCAGTTGGCCGCGTTGCGCGGCGTCATTGCGAACTCTGAGGGCGAGGTCGCGGACGCGGCCGGTCGTCTCTATGGCTCGCTCGATGCCGGCTCTGCGGAAGCCGTGAAGCTGATCACGCGCGATTGAGCGCGGTGACGCCGAACCGAAACTTGAGTGAACGACCGACCGCATCCGCGGTCGGTCGTTCTCTGTGATGCGTCAAAGGTGATGCCAATACGAGAAGCGCGCGTTGGACGGCGGAACGGTTGCGTCCATGAGGCGTTGGGCGCCCTCGGCTGAGGGAGACTTCCGAAGATGCGTCTCGTCTGCTGCGCGAGCGCGGCTCACTTACGCCGCACGTCTGAGCCGGGGGGATACGTTTCGTGGTGTTTCACCCACGAAGAAAATCAGCCCCAAAGCCATCCATCAAGGAAGGGCCATCCATCAAGGAAGGGCCATCCATCAAGGAACGGCCATCCATCAAGGAAGGCCACCCCATCAAGAAAGCCACCCATGGGATTTGAACCCACGACCTGCGCTTTACGAAAGCGCTGCTCTACCGCTGAGCTAGGGTGGCGAAGGGGCGAAAGCATACACCAAACCGGAGCGCCGGTCGAGTGATGGACCCTACGCGCGACGTGCGCGGGAGCGCACTCCGCGCTGTTCTATCGTCCGAATAGGGCTTCTGATCAAGCGCAAACTGCCGAAGCGCCACGCTCAGCGGCCAGCACCGCCGACCTCGGTTGCGGATGTGTCGGTTGCCTCGACAGCCCGACTTAGGTTCTGTCTGACGGATCCCCGGACGCCGAATCGCGCGGCATCCCGGCTGGCCGCGTCTGCTTCAACTCGCTGTATCGCGTCCATGGATCATGGGATACAGCTTCGTTTCGCCTCCTTGCCATCCGGGCGCCGCGCGCTTCTTTGGTCTTCGGGGATCCGTCAGACAGAACTTAGGATCACCCTCCGCTTTGGCACTCCAGAGAGCAGTGGGTAGGGTTTGCCCTCTTGCCACCACGAATGGAGGCTGCGGAAGTGGGGCGATGTCGGTAACCCGGATTGACCACCGGGAGTGACGAGAACTGCGTCCTCGAGCTTTGTAGGCGACACGGCGGAGCGCTGACTCGCGCCGAAGTTCGGGGTCTGCACCCGCACGCAGGTTGGATGGCCGGGCAGGGCGGCTTTTGGCATCTCAGCCAAACGCGCCGCAGCTCCAAGCGCATCCGCGGCGGGATGTCGCATGGCAAGACGGTTGCGCTCGCCGCGCGTTGCGAAGGGTTGCGCAGGATCGGGTTCACGTCCACGTACAACGGTCGCGCGCGCTGCGGACTGCGCACGCTCAAGCCACGCGCGCGCGGCCTCACGCCAGCGAATCCCCGCGTCAACTGCGTCGGACGCCGCGTCACCAGCGGCGCTTGGCGATGGCTCCTGTTCGTTGGACAAGCGCCCGAGGAGATGCGCCGGTCGCGCTTCAACAATCCGAAGGAGCGCCTCGTCGTCGAGCGCGCGTGTTGCGGCTTGCGCGTTCAAACCGGTTCGTGCGCCTTGTTCGCTTGTTGCAAGCCACGCGCCAAACTGCTGGGAAACCTCACGTCGGAACGCGTCGAGAATGACCGGCGCAGAGGACTCGGCTGTGACCTCACCGTCCCAATTCGCCACGACATCGCGCGCGCGGGCGGCCATCTCAGAGAGCGGCGCGTCGCCGAGTGCCACCACAAGCGCGTCGCGCCATCGCAGAAGCCGATGCGAACGCACGTCGAGCTGCACGGTGTGAAGTGCATCCTCGTTCCAGTCGTCCCGAGACTCAAGAATCTCGCGCAACCGATAGGCTCGGTCGCCCGGCGCTTCGTCTGTGCCCAGCACCGCCGCCAACGGCCCATCGGGTGCAATTGCCAGCTGGTTGCCGCTTGTCAGGACACCAGACGGGGGATCGATGATCACGGGCTTTGCTTCTGGCGCGAGTGAACCACGCCAGGGCTCAGCTTCGCGCCAGTCGATCATGCGTGACGTGGGGCGCGCACGCGACGGCAGCGCACCGGAGATTGTCCAACCGATGCGCCCATCACCCGCCGCCACAAGCACATTCTGCGGCGGCCCTTTCCACGTGCGCACCACATCGAGCGCTTCCTCCAGCGTGCGCGCGCGTGCCATGTCGAAGAGACCGAAATCGATGGCCGCATCAAGAAGGATCGGTGATCGCAGCGCGAGAAGCCGCCCATCTGGCAGCGTCTCCACGATCGGGCCGAACTCGGTTCCGAGCACCGTGATTTCGGTTCGACTGGCGCCGAGACCGATTGCAGCGACGCGGGTATCAAACGCCTTTGATCCACTCGCGGTGAGATAGCGCGTGTCGTCGCGAGGGTCACGTTCCACCACGATCGCGTCGGAGAGATCTGCGGTGAGATTCGTGAAACCCCACGCCACGTATCCGTTCGTGCCCTGCACCAACGCCGGCACTCCGGGGAGCGACAGTCCGACAAGGCGGCCATCGTTCCACTGAAGGTCGAGTCGGTACCAAAAGTTCGGCGCCATCATGGCAAGGTGCATGTCGTTTCCGACAATCGCACGCCCGTCTCGACTGCGCGAACCGGCAACCGCAAACGCATTCGAGCCAGGGGTCGTCTGCGCCTTGGATTCTGCTGGTGCTGCAGGCGCCGCGCGGCTTTGCCGAAGGTCGAGCGCCGTCGGCGTCGGCATCGGAAGAATCGAAGGCGCGGGCGAACCATCGACCATCATGTCGAGCACGCCCCGGCTTGATGTGAGGAAACGGCCAACGTCATCGCCGAAAGCACGAAACAGCGGGGTGCGCGCGCGATCGAGCGACTCAGAGCCGTCGAGGTATCGCGCCATGCTGAGCTGAACAAGCATCGAGTCGGCTGGCGTCCAAGGGGCGCATTCGGCCTTGAGAAGTTGATACTCGAATGGCTTCGCAAACGCGAGCTGCGCATTCACGCCCTCTGCGTATGCATCGAGGAGAGCCTTGTGTTCGGGTGAAAGCTGAGCAACCGCGCGCTCAGCAATGTGGCGGAGTCCGAGCCGAACTGTGTTCCGATCAAGCGCGGTGCCTTGCGGAATGAGCGCTCCGAGTTCGCCCGCAGGCTCGCGGCGCGCGAGATCCATCTGAAGAAATCGTTCGCGCGCATGGATCCAGCCTTGTGCACGAACGGCGTCGGCGAGGGTGACCGCGCGAATGATTGGGATGTCGTATGAATCGACATCAATCTCAACCGAAGTGGCCAGCGTGGGAATGGCCGCGCGCGTGGTTTCGATCTCGAGATCGATTGGGGTCGCACACAGCAACACCGCGGCGGCAAGCGTCATGATGGTCGGCATAAGGCGTGGGAACCGTGCGGAGTGGAGAATCGAAGCGCGCGAAAATCGCGCGCGGTCTTGCGGGTCGTGCGCCGCGTGGAGTAGCGTATCCGCGCCGGACTCCGCGCGAGCCCGCATAGGAGGTTGCATGGATCGTCGTCACGCGTTGGGACTCTTGGGAATCGCCTCGCTCGGCGGATTGGTCTCACAGACGCTCGCGCAGTCGGTGCTTCCGCCTGCGTCTGGCACCGAATCGTCACCGGCGGCCAAGGCGGCGGCGGTCAAGAACCCGATTTCCCTTGCGCAGTGGTCGCTGCATCGACGATTTGGGCGGGGAAGGCCAGAGGAGCGCGTTGCCGCGACAGCGAGTCCGATGGACTTCGCGCGCATCGCCCGCGAGGAGTTTGGGATCTCGCGCGTCGAACTGGTGAACTCCTTCTATCGTGATCGCATGGGCGAGGCGGGCTTTGCCGCCGAACTGCGCAAGCGCGCCGATGATGCGGGCGTTGAAACATTGCTCATCATGTGCGATGGCGAAGGCCTTTGCGGCGCTGCCGAGGAATCGGCGCGCGCAGCATTCGCAGCGCATCACGTGAAGTGGCTCGAGCTCGCGAAGGCGCTTGGATGTCACTCGATTCGTGTGAATGCCATCGGCGAGGGCGCGCCCGACGAGCAGGCGAAGCGGTGCGCTGACGGTCTTTCGAAACTCGTGGTCGTTGCCAAGCCGTTCGGTCTCAACGTCATCGTTGAGAACCACGGTGGATTGTCATCTGACGGCAACTGGCTCGTTGGGGTGATCAAAGCCGTGAATGACCCTGCGTGCGGCACGCTCCCCGACTTCGGCAACTGGCGCGACGCTGCCGGTACGCTCATCGACCCGGTGCGGAACGTTGAGCTCGTGATGCCGTTCGCGAAGGCTGTTTCCGCAAAGAGCTACGACTTCGACAAGGACGGAAACGAGACGCTGCTTGACTATCCGCGGCTCATCGCGGCGGTGAAGGCGCACGGATACACCGGCGCGATCGGCATCGAGTACGAAGGCAAGCGGCTGAGCGAGGCCGATGGAATCCGCGCGACGAAGGCGCTCATCGAGCGACTGCTCTGAACCCGCATGCGCGGCGCGTGGTTTGCGTGCACCGCGAAGGAAAACCGCCCTGCGATGCAGGGCGGTTCGGGTTGCATGTCATCACCACACGGCTGCGGCCGCGCGCGGTTTGGCTCAGTCCTGACCGAGGCGGACGCGCACGAACTTCACCAACTTGACGCCCTTCGGCACCACTTGGCCGACCTGCATCTTGTCGTCGCGGACGTACGGCTGTCCGAGGAGGGTGACCTCCTCGAAGAACTTGCGGAGCTTGCCCTCTGCCATCTTCTCGGCGATTTGCGCCGGCTTGCCCGAGGCCTGCGCCTCAGCGACGGCCTCTGCGCGCTTCGCCGCAACGACCGCGGGGTCGAGGCGGTCGGCGTCGATTGCAGCTGGCGTCGGAACCGCAGCGGCAATGTGCTGGCAGATGCCGGTGCCGATATCGGCGGGAATCTCGCCGCCCTCATACTGAAGAACGACGCCGAGCTTCGAGTCGTGGTGGACATAGCTCGCGAAAGAGCCGCCCTCGAGAACCTCGCCGCGAGCGAACGAGATGTTCTCTCCCGTCTTGAGGCGCACGACATCGACGCGGTCGACGATCGGCTGGTTCGCCGTCACCGGGCCAGCGGGGTGGCCGAGTGCGAGCTTGGCAACATCGGCTGCCATGGCGCGGAACTCTTCGTTGCGCGCGGTGAAGTCGGTCTCCGAGCGAATCTCGACGATCGCGACCTTCCCGTTGCCCGTAGCGACGGCGACGCAGCCTTCGCCCGCCGCGCGGTCGGTGCGGGCGTCCATCTTGCCCTTCATCTTCTCGCGGATGAGCTTCTCGGCTGCCTCCATGTCGCCCTTCGTCTCGACGAGGGCGTTCTTGCAGTCGCCCATGCCGAGACCCGTGCGGTCGCGGAGCTTCATGACGTCCTTCGGGCTGATGTTCACAGTGCTCATAAGGTTCTCTTTCATGTCGCCGCAGCGATGGCCGCGACGTGTCAGTGCGAATCTTCAACAGAACAAAACGCCGCGTCGGCGCGATCAGGCGCCTTCAGCGGGCTCGGTGGTTGCAACCGGCGCGTCGCTATCAGCGCGGAAGCGCGCGCGGCTTGAACGGCGTCGACCGGCGGCGTCACCGCGACCTTCACCGCGACCTTCACCGCGACCACCGCCTTCGCCGCCGTCGCCCGCCGGGCTCTCGCCCGCAGAGGTCGCGCGACCTTCCTTGCCCTTCTTCACCGCATCGCAGAGCTCGCGGATCACGATGTCGATCGTGCGCATCGAGTCGTCGTTGCCCGGGATCGGGATGTCGACGAGATCGGGGTCGCCGTCGGTGTCGACGAGGCACACGGTCGGGATGCCGAGTCCGCGCGCCTCGAGGAGCGCGTTCTTCTCGCGATTGGTGTCGACCACGATCAACGCGGCCGGAAGCTTGGTCATCGCGCGGACGCCGCCGAGGTTGCGCTGGATCTTCTTGCGCTCACGCATCAGCTGCGATTCCATCTTCTTCGAGTAGTTCTTCATCTCGCCGCTCTCGACGAGACGGTCGAGTTCGTCGAGGCGCTTCAAACGCTCGCGAATGGTGCGGAAGTTGGTGAGCGTGCCGCCGAGCCAACGCTCGGTGACGAACGGCATGCCAACTTCGGCTGCGTACTGCTCGATCGCGCCGCGCGCCTGGCGCTTGGTGCCCACGAAGCAGACGTCCTTGCCGTCGCCGATGGTCTTCTCGATGAAGCGCTTCGCGAGGAGGAGGCCCTTGATCGACTCGCGCACATCCACAATGTGGATCTGGTTGCGGATGCCGTGGATGTACGGCGCCATCTTCGGGTTCCAGTTGCTGCGACGCTGCCCGAAGTGAATGCCTGCCTCGATGAGTTCCTGAACAAGAGAAGCCATGTTTGCTCTCCAGCGACACCGACGCTGCGGGGTGGCGACCCGCCCGTCATAAGGGCGCTTGTGGGGTGCGCTCGGGGGATGCCCGAAACGCGAATCGAACGAAGGTCGGCGCTGCCACGACGCCGCCTGGTTCCGCCGGCGAACGCTCGCCGCGCGGTTTGCCCGGCGCGCACGCCGGAGAATCGAAGAGTGTACCGAAATCGGCGGCGGATTTGGAGGGCTGAAATGCTGGCACTTGCGGAAGCTCGAATCTTCACAAGCGCGGGACAATCTTCCAACACACGGCGGGTTGCGTCCGATAGAAACCACCCATGCTCGCCAAAGTCTTCAAGGCCTACGACGTCCGTGCCACCTACCCGAAGCCGCTCGATGAGGGCATCGCGTGGCAGGTCGGCTACGCCACCGCCCAGTACCTCCTGAAGGACGCCGCCGACGCGGGCGCCATCGACCCGATGTCGCGGACGATTTGTGTCGGGCGCGACATGCGCAAGAGTTCGCCAAGCCTCGCGAAGGAGCTGAAGCAGGGCATGCGCGACGCCGGCGCGAGCGTCATCGACCTCGGACTCGTCGACACGCCGTTCGTCTATTTCGCGATCAACCACCTCGGCTGCGCGGGCGGCGTGCAGGTGACTGCGTCGCACAATCCGGCGAACTACAACGGCTTCAAGATTTCGAAGCGCCACGCAAAGCCAGTCGGGCAAGATACGGGCCTGGCCGAGATCCAGCGCCTTGCGGCGCTCATCGAGCGCGAGAAGGTCAAGCCGCCGGCCGGAGGCACGGGCGCGCACGAAGAATCGCGCGACCTCTGGAGCGCGTACTGCGAGCATCTGCGCTCGTTCATCGATCCGCGCGTGATGTCGGGCGAGCGCACGCTGAGGATCGCGATCGACGCCTCGAACGGCATGGCCGGCACAATGGTGCCGAAGGTGTTTGATGGAATCAAAGGGCTTGCGATTGAGAAGATTCACTTCGACAACTCGAAGGGCGAGTTCGTGCACGAGCCCAATCCGCTGGTCGAGTCGAACCTCCGCGATCTGCAGCAGGTGATGGCAAAGGGCGGTTTCGACGCAGGTTTTTGCTTCGACGGCGACGCCGACCGCTGCATCGTGCTCGATGAGAAGGGCGCGCCGATTGGTTGCGACCTGCTGCTGGCGTGGCTCGTGGGCGATGCGCTTCGACGCGCGCCGGGTTCTGCTGTGGTGTGCGACCTGCGCAGTTCGCGCAGCGTGGCCGAGATCGTGCGCGAGCAGGGCGGCGTACCGGTCGAGAGCAAAGTGGGCCACGTCTTCATGAAGGCAAAACTCGCGGAATCGCGCGGTTCGATCGGCGGCGAGCTTTCTGGGCACTTCTACTTCGCAGACATGTGGAACACCGACTCGGGCGCGCGCGCGTTCGCGGCGGTGGTCACCGCGCTTGCGGGCGCGAAGCAGCCGCTGTCGAAACTGATCGCGCCGTGCAGGCGGTACGTCCAGTCGGGCGAGATCAACTTCGAGAATGAAGACAAGCTTGGCGCGCTCGCAAGGCTGAAAGCCGCGTATCCGCGCGCGAAGACCTACGAACTCGACGGCCTCTCGATCGACGCCGGCGAGTGGTGGGCGAACATTCGCATGTCAAACACCGAGCCGTTGCTGCGCCTCAACCTCGAGGCACGCGACGCGACGACCGTCGCCGCAAAGGTGGCCGAGATCTCAGAGTTCCTGGGGCACCGCGTCGAACACTGAGTTTGAGCGGTCGCGGCTGCGGCCGCTCCTTGTGGTGCTTCGGACTCCGTTCGGCACCTACGCGCGCGCGGCCAGCGCACGGGCGTTCGTCTCGCACGCGGCGAGCATGGCTTCCGTGCGAGTGGCGATCGCGGTGCGTTCGGCTTCGTCGGTGAGCGACGGCAGGTTGATGCGCACGTTTTCCTGCGCGGCGCGGGCGCCGACGGCTGCGAGATCGATTGCAATGCGGAGATCGCTCGCAAGGCTCGCGCTTGTGGTTCCCACGAGAAGTGCGAGCGCATCGAGCGTCGACTTCGCAAGCACCACGCTCTCCTCGGGCGCACGGATCGCGTCGCGCACGGCGTCTTGGAAGTCCGCGCGCAGGGGATCGTCCTTTGGAAGCTTCCACAGGCGGTTGAGGTGCTCGTACGCCCTCGCATCCTCGGCGGCGAGCGCCATTGCGACGGCACGGCCGCGCGTGAAGACGTCGAGCGCGGCGCGATGGACTCCGTCATGCGCCGCGAACTTCGGCTTTCCGATCGCGTAGCCAACCACCATCGCGCCAAGCGCGTTCGCCTGCGCGAGCGTGACACCCGCCACGGCGCCGCCGCCGGGAACGGGTTGCGCCGCAGCAAGCGCGTCGAGGTACGCGCCCAGCGTCAACGATGAGAGGCTCAGATCCGCAGGCACTGCGTTCACGAGCGCACCTCGGCGTCAAGCGATTCGCGCAGCCGCGCAATCGCGCGCGCAACCGATGCGTCAGCCTCGTCGCTCGTCATGGTGCCGTTGTGCTTTCGGAACACGAGGCGCAGCGACACGCTCTTCTTCCCGTCGCCGATCTGCTTGCCACGGAACGTCGTGACGAACGCGACCGACTCAAGGTGTGGAAGCGACAGCGCGTGGATCTCGCGATCGATGTCGCCGTAGGCAACCTTCTCCGCGACGATCGCGGAGATGTCGCGATCGGCGGCCGGGAACGCGGGAAGCTCGACCGCCGCATTTTCCGGCGGAAACGCGCGCAGCAGCGCACGAAGCTCGAGCTCGGCAGCAGCGGTGGGGCGCTCGAGGCCGTGCGCCTTCGCGATGCGCGCGTCGACGATTCCCACGCAGCCGAGGTCGGTGCCGTCGACGACGACGCGCGCACCGACCGAGAGCCACGCCGCGCCGTCCGCGCCCTGCGGTACGAACTCGACGCGCGCGGTGCGCGCCGCGACGAGCTTCAGCACCCGCTCGACCACGCCGCGCAGAAGGCGATACGCACCCTGCGCATCGCGCGCCCCGCTCGCAGCCCCAGTGTGCGCCTCAGCCGGCGCGTCCGCTACGAGCGCCACCGTCGGGCGCTCGACGTGCCCTCCGCCCGCATAGTGGAACGCGCTCGCGCATTCGAAAATCCGGAGGTTGGCGGCGCCTTGATCTTCGTTGTGTCGCCGCACGCGTAGGAGGCTCGTCACCACGCTCGGACGGAGCGCGGGTTCACCGCCCGCGCGCTCGTCATCGACCTTCAAGAGCGACGCACCGTGCGGGAGGAACGCCTCGGCTGCCTTCTCGCCGACAAGCGAGTGGGTCACTGTCTCGATGAACCCCATGCCGACCAAGAGGTCCTTGACCGCGCGCGTCCCGCGTTCGACCGGGTTCTGCCGCTCCACTCGGATCGGTAGGGTGTCGGCGACCGGCACCGCGTCGAGACCGTTGAGGCGGCAGATCTCCTCGATCAGGTCGATCTCGCGCTCGACGTCGACGCGCCGCGCGGGAGCGGTGGTGTGGATGATCTCGCCCGCGGCCGACCCATCGCGTGCGGGCTCGACGCGCGGCGAGAAGCCAAGCGTCGTGAGAAGCTCAACCATGCGCGCGGTCGAGATGTCGAAGCCGAGGATCTGCCGCGCGCGCGCGGGGCGGAGCGCGATCGCGCGCGGCGCGGGCAGCGGCGCGCCGTCTGACACGACGCCGTCGAGAAGCGTTCCGCCCGCGATCTCGAGAATGAGCGCCGCGAGACGATCTGCGGCGGGGTCGATTTCGGCTGGATGCACGATGCGCTCGAAGCGATACGACGAGTCGGAAGCAATGCCATGTCGACGGCTCGTGTTTCGCACGCTCACCGGGTCGAAGGTCGCAGCCTCAAGGACGAGATCGGTGGTGGCGTCGGTGACGCTTGCGCACGCGCCGCCCTTCACGCCCGCGAGCGCAACCGCGCGGTCGTGGTCGGCGATCACGAGGTCGGCCGACGAGAGTTTGACCTCCTTCGCGTCGGATCCGAGCGGTAGAAACGCTTCGCCGTCGCGCGCGCGGCGGATGTGGATCTCGCCGCCCGCGAGCGTTGCGAGATCAAAGACATGCGTCGGCTGCCCGAGTTCGAACAGCACGAAGTTGGTGGCGTCGACAACGTTGTTGCGCGGAATCTGGCCAATTGCGATCAGCCGCCGCTGGAGCCACTCGGGGCTCGGGCCGACCTTGACGCTCGTGATCACACGCGCGGTGTAGCGCGGGCAGAGCGCGTGCTCGTGGTTCACGACACGCACGCGCGTAGCCGCGGCGCCGGCACCCGGCGTTGGTGGCGCCTTCGGAAGTCGCAGGCCGCGACCCGTTACCGCAGCCACTTCGCGCGCCATCCCCACGTGGCAGAGACAGTCGCCTCGGTTCGAGGTTGTCTCGATTTCCTGCCACGGTTCGCCGTTGTCGGCGGTGTCGCCGCCATCAAACGGGAGACCCGCAGAGGTAAGAGCCGCGGCCTGCTCAGAAGCGTCCGCAGGGCGGTCGAGATAGTCGTTCAGCCAGAGCACGCTCGTACGCATAGGAAGAGCAGCGTAGCGGCTTGTCGCAAGCTCTTCAGCCGCATGTTCGGGTACGCTTTCGCCATGCTGAGAAATGCACGGCTGAACCTGTTTGGATCAATGGGCGCGGTGATCTCCGTGTGCGCGTTTTCCGGCGTCGCGTTGTCGTCGTTGGGGTGCGCCTCGACCGAGCGGCGGCCGGCTCCGGTCGATCCCGCGGGTTCGGCGCCGCAGGATCTTGCCGTTGAGATTCGGGTGAGTCCGGGTCGGGGAGTCTCTGATCGCGCGAAGGTCGAAGAACGGCCCGCGCGATTTGTTCTGCTCTCAGACGGTTCGCTGTACGGCGAGACCGACGACCTGCCCGACCCGCGCATGCGGCCCGCGCGCATTCGCCGGCTTGCACGCGAGCAGATGGCAGAGATCTGGTCGCTGCTCCAGGCCACGGGCTTCACTGACGCAGCGCTTGCGAACACGCGAGGCAACGCGTCGACGCTTGAGCCGCGCGCCGGCGAAGTGCTCGCGACGCTTGAGATCCACGCGAACGGCGAACGGCTGGCGTTCGCGCGAAACTACAAGCCAGGCGAGGCAGATGAGGCGGGCATGCGCCGCGCCATTCGCGCGATCGCGTCACTTGCGTGGGCAACCGACGAAGCACTTGCGGAAAGTGCGGAGTTGCCGCTTCGATACGATCTCGGGGCGGATCCGTACGCGCGCTTCGCAACGGGCGCGTCTGCTGCGCGTAGTGGCAGCAGCGGAGAGGGTTCGCGGTGAAGCTCGCCATGACAAGTGCGATGACACGCGCGAGCAACGTGTTCGCACTTCTCGCAAGTTCGTTATGGATCGTTGCGGGTTGCGTATCGGCTTCGAGCCAAGCGAATCGCACGAACGGCCTTGAACTTGAGTACCTGTGGCGCGATTCCAGCGAAGATCGCACGGCGTTTTATGTGGTCGAACAGAGCGGTGCATTTCGCTCTGCCGGCGGGAGCAAGGCTGGACAGCGCGAGACATCATTTGAGTTGATGCTTTCCGACTCGGAGATTGCGCGGCTTTGCGAACTCGTTGATGCGATCAACACGGCGCACTCCAGCAGCAAGAACTCCACCAACGACACGATTCGTAACGACGCTCGCAGCGACGACACACGCCGCGGTGATGCCCGAGACACGCGCGGTTGGCGCTCCGAGCTCATGGTTCGTTCCGATGGTGCGCGGAAAGAAGTTCGCGTCTCTGGTGCAGACCCCGCGATTGAGGAACTGCGTGCATTTCTCTCCGAGCTCTCGATGCGGCAGTATCGGAACGTGCTTGATGCACTGCCCGAGCCAGGCCCGAGAAATCGCTGATGCGATCGCGAGATTTCGTCAGACAGAACCTCAGCGAAGAGTGAAAGACCAGCGGATGTTCGCGGGTTTTCTTCATTGCCCGCTGCATGGATGCGCGGGACGGATTGCAGGGAACGCGATCCGCAACATTGCAGTCTGCGGCAACGAGAACCGGTGCAACGCCGCGGAATTCTGACCCCGAATGAACCGAAATGTTGGGCGCGTCGACGCCCGCGCAAGGTGAATGGACGGCACGCCGCGCAATGGAATGCGCGGTGGGGTGGCGGTGCACGTGAGCATGGATTCGCTTGCGTGCAGGCCGTCGGCAAGACGAGACTCCCGGCGCGACGGTCGGGAGTCTCGTCCTGCGTGCGCGGTGATTTGAGTCTGGCGACTGGTTCGCTGTTCGCGTTGTGTTCACCCGCGTGCCGGTGTCGCATACACTTCGAAACTCTCCGGGCGCCCGTGCGTTGCCTCTGCGCGGACGCCTTTCTCTTTGGGCTATGGGTTGCGCATCGAACCGAGACGGCAGGATTTGCGCGTCTTGCGAAACGTCTTGCGAGGTCATCGGAAATCCGCGAGAAATGTCGAAAGTCGCGGGAGGAACCCAAGCTTGCTTCTTGGTCGGGTGGATGGCCTGCTCGACGCCAGTCCGAGAATGGACTTTGCAACTCCGCGCATGCGGATTGCCTTCGTCCGATCTGGAGGGTCGTCATGCATCGAGAGACGTTTGGCTGTATTGGCGTGGTTTCTGCGCGAATCTCAGGAGCCCAGGGTCGGATTGCGCTTGGTGAGCCCGAGTCGTGTCGTGAACCACGAGCCGCCCGGGGCGGTCAATCCGCGCGGTTCTTGCGCGATGACGTTGACGTGAAGCCCGAATCCCGCGTGATTTCAGAGGCGGGGGGCGCGTCGCGCTTGGATCGACGTGGGTCGCGCGTAGAGTGCGCACCCATGACTTGGCACGCGTCCTGCAGCGTGGAGATTCCAGCACCATCGACCGTCCCCGTGAGTTTGGGCACGGGGAGCAATGTTGGTGGCGAGGTGGATCTTGGTTTCGCACCCGGCGCCGAGACTGAGACCGACACCGCCGCCGACGTCGTTGTCGCAGACGACGGCGGGGATTCTTCCGCAAGACAACGTCCGGATGTTTGGGTGGATCGCGCCGCGATCGAATCAAGTTTCGCCAGCATGGGTGCTCGGGCTCGCATTGTGGACGATCTTCATAAGTCCACGTATCACCGGGTTTTCTGCTTCGTTCGACGGCGCGAGTGTGATGAGGTTGCGGAAGAAGTCGCCCATGAGGTGTTTGTTCGTTTGCTTCGTGTGCGAAATCTCGAAAGGATGACCATCTCCGTCGCTTATCTCCTTCGTATCGCGGAGAACGTGCTTAAGCGTCGCCATGAGCGGGCACGTCGGTATCGGAATGTCCTCGAGGGCTTCGGAATCGCCTCAGAAGCTGCTCGCGGCGGTGCAAGAGAAGAGAGCCTTGGTGGAGGCTTGCTTCACGGGCATGCGGCACGGGTCGACGGTTGCGTCGATGCAGGGCGTCTCGATGCGGTGCTCGCGCAACTCACGCGCGAAGAGCAGGCCGCGGTGAGACTGATCGTGTGCGAGGGCCTTGATTATCAATCTGCGGCCCGTTCGCTTGGTGTGCCCGTGTCGACCATCAACAATTGGAAGCACCGTGGACTCTCAAAACTCAAGCAACTCGTCGGATCTCCCGGACGCCCTTCAACTGCGACAGATCCCCGCGCAGTCGGTTGAGTCTGGTGGCAACGCTGCGCGGGCGACGCCGGTCGGGCGAGCTTCCCGAGTTCTGGTTCATTCCGCTGAGGCCATCGAAAGCAAGCATCGCGTGCGAGAGCGTCTGCTCCGCGCGCTTTCTCGTTCGAGCAGCGAGGCTTCTGGCGACGCCGACGCGCTTGATCGCACCAATGGTGGGCTGCCGCCTGTTCGCACGGGGCTTGGGCTTGAAGCAAACCCGCTTGGGGAGTACCTCTTGAACTGCGAGTTGCGGGCGACGCCGTTTCGTCTTTGAGCCGGGGATTCACCGGTTTCCGGCGAATGCGCCGCGCACGATGAACGTGATTCCATGGGGAAAGCCGCGAGCGGGCGGTGACGCCGACGCCGTGAAATGTGCGCCAAGAATCAGGAATCCGTTGGCACGTTGCAGTCGCGATTGGGGGGGCTGCGAAAAGGCCATTACCATGGCGCCGATGGATCTTGAACGAACGACGACCGCGCTGCTCGCGGCGCTCCATGACTCCGCAAATGCAGATGCCTGGGGGTTGTTCGATCGACGCTATCGGCCGATCTTGATCG